>ONKU01000021.1 GCA_900318535.1 uncultured Prevotellaceae bacterium
TGTGACCATCAAGTGGAAGGAGAAACACCCAATCTATGGCAAGTTTGTCAACAAGACAAAGAAGTACCACGCTCATGACGAGAACAACGAGTGCAACGTTGGCGACACCGTTCGCCTGATGGAGACCCGCCCGTTGAGCAAGACCAAGAGGTGGAGATTAGTTGAAATCATCGAAAAAGCCAAGTAATTACAGATTATGATACAGACTGAAAGTAGATTGACAGTTGCCGACAACAGCGGCGCCAAGGAAGTCCTCTGCATCAAGGTGCTGGGCGGTTCCGGTCGTCGTTACGCTTCGGTAGGTGACATCATCGTGGTCACCGTCAAGAAGGCTATCCCCGCTTCAGAGGTGAAGAAGGGTACCGTTTCCAAGGCAGTCGTTGTACGCACCAGCAAGGAGATCCGCCGTCAGGACGGTTCCTACATCCGCTTCGACGACAACGCCTGTGTATTGCTCACTAATACCGGTGAGTTGCGCGGAACGCGCATCTTCGGCCCCGTAGCCCGTGAGCTGCGTGCCACCAACATGAAGATCGTTTCGCTCGCTCCCGAGGTTCTTTAATCAATCTTTAAAATAGCAATAAACTATATATGGCTACATTAAAAATCAAGAAGGGTGACACCGTCTATGTTCTCGCCGGTGACGACAAGGGCAAGACAGGTCGCGTGCTGAACATCCTGCCCGAGCAGGGTAAAGCCATCGTCGAGGGTGTCAACATCGTGTCCAAGAGCACGAAGCCCAATGCCAGCGCCCCCCAAGGCGGCATTATCAAGAAGGAAGCCCCCATCAACCTGAGCAACCTGGCTGTCGTTGACCCCAAGAGCGGTCGCGACCCCAAGCCCACCCGCGTTGGTTTCAGGTTTGATGAGAATGGCAAGAAAGTTCGTTATTCTAAAAAATCAGGAGAGGAGATCAAGTAATGAGTACCACGCTGAAGAAACAATATGACGAGAAGATTGCTCCCGCTTTGATGAAGCAATTCAACTACAGCACCCCGATGCAGATTCCCCGCCTGGTGAAGATCGTCCTCAACGAGGGTTTGGGTGACGCTACCCAGGACAAGAAGATCATCGAGACCGCTATCAACGAGCTCACCGCCATCACTGGCCAGAAGGCCGTGCAGACGCTCTCCAAGAAGGACATCTCGAACTTCAAGGTTCGTAAGAAGATGCCTATCGGTGTCCGCGTGACCCTGCGCCGTGACCGCATGTACGAGTTTATGGAGCGTTTCATCCGCATCGCCCTGCCGCGTATCCGCGACTTCAAGGGTGTTAACGGCAAGCTCGACGGACGCGGCAACTACACCGTTGGCGTTACCGAGCAGATCATCTTCCCGGAGATCAACATCGACAACGTGACCAAGATGACCGGTATGAACATCACCTTCGTCACCACCGCCAAGACCGACGAGGAAGGCTACGCCCTGCTCAAGGAATTCGGAATCCCGTTTAACAACAAATAATTGAGAGTTAAATTATGGCAAAAGAATCAATGAAAGCCCGCCAGGCCAAGCGTGAGCGCCTCGTCGCCAAGTACGCTGCCAAGCGCGCCCAGCTCAAGAAGGACGGTGACTATGAGGCACTGCAGAAGCTGCCCCGCAACGCATCTCCCGTGAGACTGCACAACATCTGCAAGATGTCTGGCCGCCCCAAGGGCTACATGCGTCAGTTTGGCATCTCCCGCATCAACTTCCGCGAGATGGCTTCCAACGGTCTGATTCCCGGCGTGCGCAAGGCCAGCTGGTGATTTCAACCACAATATTTCAATTAAAAACATCAAGTATTAAATATTGTTCGACAAGGTCGAATCAATTTAAAACAAGTTACAATAATGACAGATCCTATTGCAGATTATCTGACTAGATTGAGGAATGCGATCAAGGCACAGCACCGTGTCGTTGAAATCCCTTCTTCGAAGCTCAAAAAGGAGATCACCAAGATCCTCTTCGACCAGGGTTACATCCTGAACTACAAGTTCGTCGAGGAAGAAAACTCTCCCCGTGGCACCATCAAGATCGCGCTCAAGTATGACAACGTGGACCACGTTAGCGCCATCAAGTGCCTCACACGCGTTTCCAGGCCCGGCCTGCGCCAGTACACTGGCTACAAGGACATGCCCCGCGTGCTCAATGGTTTAGGTATTGCCATCATCTCCACCTCCAAGGGCGTTATGACCAACAAGGAGGCCAAGAACCAGAAGATTGGTGGCGAAGTATTGTGTTACGTTTATTAATGGAGGAACTGCGCTATGTCAAGAATCGGTAAATTGCACATCGCCATCCCCGCTGGCGTAACTGTTGAACAAAAGGACAACATCCTCACCGTCAAGGGCCCCAAGGGCGAGCTCAAGCAGACCCTGAACCCCAACATCACGGTCGAGATCGAAGACAATGAAATCAAGGTGACCCGCCCCAACGACGAGCGTGAGTCACGCGCTCAGCACGGACTGTACCGTGCCCTGATCAACAACATGGTTGTTGGCGTGAGCGAGGGTTTCAAGAAAGAATTGGAAATTGTCGGCGTTGGTTACCGCGCCACCAGCAACGGTCAAGTGCTCGAGCTGGCTCTCGGTTACTCACACGCTATCTACTTGAAGATGCCGCCCGAGGTCAAGGTTGACGCCAAGACCGAGCGTAACAAGAACCCGCTCATCACGCTCGAATCGTGCGACAAGCAGCTCCTGGGACAAATCTGTGCCAAGATCCGCTCCTTCCGCAAGCCCGAGCCTTACAAGGGTAAAGGTGTTAAGTTCGTTGGCGAGGTTATTCGCCGCAAGTCTGGTAAAACGGCAGCTGCCAAGTAATTAAGAGAAAGGAAACATCATGATATCCAAATCTGATAGAAGAAACAAGATTAAGGCTCGCATCCGTGGCCGCATCAGCGGTACGGCCGAGCGTCCCAGGCTGTGTGTATTCCGCAGCAACAAGCAAATTTATGCCCAGGTCATCGACGACATCGCTGGCAACACCCTCTGCTCTGCTTCCTCTAAGGGAATCACCGAGGGCAACAAGAGCGAGATCGCCGCTAAGGTGGGCGAGGCCGTTGCCAAGAAGGCCATCGAGGCCGGCATCACTACGGTTGTGTTTGACCGCAATGGCTTCCTGTTCCATGGTAGAGTTAAATCGTTGGCCGACGGCGCACGCAAAGGCGGACTTAAATTTTAAGAGACAACATCATGCTGAAGAAAAATAATCGAGTAAAGATCGCTGCCGACGCCGAACTCAAGGAGCGTCTGGTTGCCATCAACCGCACCACCAAGGTTACCAAGGGTGGTCGCACGTTCACCTTCGCCGCCATCGTTGTCGTTGGCGACGGCAATGGCGTTATCGGCTACGGCTTGGGTAAGGCCAATGAGGTTACCACCGCAATCAGCAAGGGTACCGAGGTGGCTAAGAAGAACCTGATCAAGGTCCCCGTTCACAGGGGCACCATTCCTCATGAGGTAGTTGCCAAGTTCGGCGGCAGCCGCATCATCATGAAGCCCGCCAGCGCCGGTACCGGTGTGAAGGCTGGTGGCGCTATGCGTGCCGTCTTTGAGACGGTCGGCATTACCGATGTTATTTGTAAGTCCAAGGGCTCGAGCAACCCTCACAACCTGGTGAAGGCCACGCTCAAGGCTCTCGACGAGATGCGCAGCCCGGCTACCGTGGCTCACTATCGCGGCATCACAGTGGACAAGGTGTTTAACGGTTAATGATTTGTTTACGAGTTATGGCAAAGATTCAGATTAAACAAGTGAAAAGCCGCATCAATCGTCCGGCTCGCCAAAAGAGGACCCTCGACGCTCTGGGTCTCAAGAAGCTGAACCACACCGTTACCCTCGAGGCTACGCCTCAGGTGCTCGGCATGGTCAACGCAGTTCGTCATCTGGTGGAAGTCACCAATGTTGATTAATTCTTAACGCTAATTAAAGAACAACATTATAATGGAATTACATGATTTAAAACCTGCTGTAGGTTCAAATAAGAAGAAAACTCGCATTGGCCGCGGTCCCGGTTCGGGTAAGGGCGGTACGTCCACTCGTGGTCACAAGGGTGCAAAGTCGCGCTCGGGCTACAAGCAGAAGGTCGGCTTCGAAGGCGGCCAGATGCCCCTGCAGCGTCGCGTCCCCAAGGGTGGTTTCAAGAACATCAACCGCGTGGAGTACAAGGCCATCAACGTTGCTGTGCTTGAGGCACTCGCCGAGAAGAACAATCTCGAAAAGATTACCGTTGCCGACCTTATCCAGGCTGGTATGGTACGTAAGAACCAACTTGTTAAAATTTTGGGCCAGGGCCAGCTCAACCACAAGATCGAGGTTGAAGCCCATGCTTTCTCTAAGAAGGCCGAGGAGATTATCACCGCTGCCGGTGGCTCAATCGTAAAACTCTAACCCGACGATGAAACTCATTGAAACATTAAAAAACATCTGGAAGATTGAGGACCTGCGCAAGCGCCTCATCACCACATTCCTGTTCATTGTGATTTACCGCTTTGGATGCCATGTGGTGCTGCCGGGAATCAACCCCAGCGACCTGGAGGCTATGCGCAACTTCACTAACAGTGGCCTGATGCAGCTGCTCGACATGTTCTCGGGCGGTGCCTTTGGCCAGGCCTCGATCTTCGCTTTGGGTATCATGCCCTACATCACCGCCTCTATCGTTATCCAATTGATGGGTATGGTAGTGCCTAGCTTCCAGAAGATGCAGCGCGAGGGCGAGAGTGGCCGCATGAAGCTCAATCAGTACACCCGTTACCTCACTGTAGCCATCCTTCTGGTTCAGGCTCCTGCCTACCTGATGAACCTTCAGTACCAGGTCAACGCAGCCGGTGGCCATGCCCACATCGGGGGCTGGACGATGATCTATCTGTCTATCGTGCTCACCGCAGGTGCGATGTTGATTATGTGGCTCGGTGAAAAGATCACCGACAAGGGTATCGGCAATGGTATCTCACTGATCATCTTGGTGGGTATCCTCGCACGTTTCCCTGGTGCCATCGTTCAAGAGTTTACCGGCCGCTTGAACACTGCTCAAGGTGGTCTGGTGATGTTCCTCGTCGAGATTGTTATCCTGTTCGCTGTTACCGCTGGTGCCGTTATGCTCACCCAGGGTACCCGCAAGGTCCCCGTGCAGTATGCCAAGCGCATCGTGGGTAACAAGCAGTATGGTGGTGCCCGCCAGTACATCCCCCTGAAGGTCAACGCCGCTAACGTGATGCCCATCATCTTTGCCCAGGCTTTGATGTTCATCCCCATCACTCTGGCCGGCTTTGGCGCCCGTCAGGACGCTGGTGGCATCGGTGGCTGGATCGCACGCAACTTTGGTGACATGAACGGTTTCTGGTACAACGCAATCTACTTCCTGATGATTGTTGCCTTCACCTACTTCTACACCGCCATCACCGTGCGTCCCACCCAGATGGCTGAGGAGATGAAGAAGAACAGCGGTTTCATTCCCGGCATCAAGCCGGGCAAGAAGACTGCCGAGTATCTCGACTCTATCATGTCGCGCATCACTCTGCCGGGTTCGCTGTTCTTGGGTATCGTTGCCATCCTGCCCGCATTTGCGCGCTACTTTGGCATCAACCAGCAGTTCGCCCAGTTCTTTGGCGGCACCTCGTTGCTGATTACCGTCGGTGTTGTTCTCGACACGCTCCAGCAGATCGAGACTCACCTGATGATGCACCACTACGATGGTTTGATGAAGTCTGGTAAGCTTAAAGGTCGTAACCGCTAATAAAAAGGCGTTAACACGTTTATCAACTGATTTCAATCGCACTATGATATATCTCAAGACAGACGAGGAGATCGAGATGCTGCGCAAGGCCAATTTGGTCGTTGCCGGCACACTCGCCGAGGTGGCCAAGTGGGTCGCTCCCGGTGTGACCACCCGTCGCCTCGATCAAATCGCTGAAGAGTATATCCGTTCTCAAGGCTGCACGCCCGGTTTCAAGGGTCTGTACGGCTTTCCCGCCACGCTCTGCACCTCGGTCAACGAGGTTGTAGTGCACGGCATCCCGTCGAACTACGTGCTCGAGGATGGCGACATCGTGTCGTGTGACTGCGGTGCCGTCACCCCCGAGGGGTTCAACGGCGACAGCACCTACACCTTCTGTGTGGGCAACGTCGCTGAGGAGACCCTGCAGCTGCTGCGCACCACCAAGGAGTCGCTCTACGTGGGCATCGAGCACGCTGTGCCCGGTAACCGCATCGGCGACATCGGCAACGCCATCCAGCAGTATTGCGAGCGCCGCAACTACAGCGTCGTGCGCGAGATGTGCGGACACGGCGTGGGGCGCAAGCTGCATGAGGATCCCGAGGTACCCAATTACGGCCGACGTGGAACCGGTCCGCTGTTGCGCAATGGTATGACCATCGCTATCGAACCCATGATCAACATGGGCAGCAAGAACATCATCACCGAGCATGACGGCTGGACAACCCGCACTCGTGACCGCAAGCCTAGTGCGCACTTTGAGCACTCCATCGCCATCCATCATGGCAAGCCCGACATCCTCTCCTCCTTTGACGGAATCAAGGAGGTCCTGGGTGACAGGTTCATTTGATTGAGACCAATTTATTTAGTTGACAAAACGATAACGCATTTTTAAAGATTTATATGGCAAAACAGACAGCAATAGAATTAGACGGTACGATCGTTGAGGCCCTGTCCAACGCAATGTTCCGCGTTGAACTCGAGAACGGCCACCAGATCACCGCTCACATCAGCGGCAAGATGAGGATGCACTACATCAAAATCTTGCCCGGTGACAAGGTGAGGGTGGAAATGTCCCCCTACGATCTGACCAAAGGAAGAATCTCATTCAGATACAAATAACAAAACCACAATACAATTATGAAAGTTAGAGCATCTATCAAGAAGCGCAACGAGGACTGCAAGATTGTACGTCGCAAAGGGCGCCTGTATGTGATTAACAAAAAAAATCCCAAGTTCAAACAGCGTCAGGGATAAAAAAAAGTATTAACTTTGCAAAAATTTTTGAATTAGATATATGGCAGTAAGAATTGTCGGGGTTGATATCCCCCAAAACAAGCGCGGCGTCATCGCTTTGACCTACATCTTTGGTATCGGGCGCAGTTCAGCCGCTACGATCCTCAAGAAGGCCGGTGTCGACGAGAACACCCGCGTTAAGGATTGGACCGATGCCGAGGCAGCAGCTGTTCGTGAGGTCATCGGTAACGAATATAAGGTAGAGGGTGACCTGCGTAGCGAGGTCCAGATGAACATCAAGCGATTGATGGACATCGGTTGCTATCGCGGCATCCGTCACCGCAATGGTCTCCCCGTGCGCGGTCAGAGCACCAAGAACAATGCCCGCACCCGCAAGGGCCGCAAGAAAACTGTTGCTAACAAGAAGAAAGCTACTAAATAACATTATTGAATTATTATGGCTAAAAAGACAGTCGCAGCTAAGAAGAGAGTCGTTCGTGTTGACGGTATTGGTCAACTGCACGTGCATTCTTCATTCAACAACATCATTGTGTGCCTCGCCAACGGTGAGGGACAGGTAATCTCGTGGTCATCGGCTGGCAAGATGGGTTTCCGCGGTTCTAAGAAGAACACCCCCTACGCTGCCCAGATGGCTGCCGAAGACTGTGCAAAGGTCGCTTACGACCTCGGCTTGCGCAAGGTGAAAGCCTACGTCAAGGGTCCGGGTAATGGCCGCGAATCGGCTATCCGCACCATCCATGGCGCCGGCATCGCTGTTACCGAGATCATCGACGTCACGCCGCTGCCCCACAACGGCTGCCGTCCTCCCAAGCGCAGAAGGGTCTAAGAGAGTTAGGCGCTTCGTGCTGAAAAACTACTGTTTTAACAGGTTTTATTAACAAACTTTTTTTCGCGAATCTCTATCAGTGAATGGATTGCATTTTTAACGACCTCTCTGCAATCGCGGCTGCACTGAAGCGATTCCAATTCACAATGTTAATTATTATTTAAGAAAAAGACTATGGCTAGATACACCGGTCCAAAATCTAAAATTGCACGTAAACTGGGTGAGCCCATCTTCGGCGAGGACAAGTACTTTGCCAAGAAGAACTATCCCCCGGGCCAGCATGGTGCCAACCGTCGCAGGAAAATGTCCGAGTACGGCACACAGCTTCGCGAAAAACAGAAAGCAAAGTACACCTACGGTGTCCTTGAGCGTCAGTTCCGCAACCTCTTCAACAAGGCATCCCGCATGAAGGGTGTTACCGGTGAGGTGCTCCTGCAATTGCTCGAGGCTCGTCTCGACAACGTCGTTTACCGTTTGGGTATCGCTCCCACCCGTGCTGCTGCACGTCAGCTCGTGCTGCACCGTCACATCACCGTTGACGGTAAGGTGGTTAACATCCCTTCCTACTCGGTCAGCGAGGGTCAGATTGTTGCCGTTCGTGAGAAGTCCAAATCGCTCGAGGTCATCCAGGACGCCCTGGCAGGCTTCAATCACAGCAAGTACCCCTGGATCGAATGGGACGAGAACATCAAGGGCGGTAAGCTCCTGCACCATCCCGTTCGTGAAGACATCCCCGAGAACATCAGGGAGCAGTTGATCGTCGAGTTGTATTCTAAACAGTAAAATTTTTATCCATGGCTATTTTAGCATTTCAGAAACCCGACAAAGTCTTGATGTTGGAAGCCGACAACTCGTTCGGCAAGTTCGAGTTCCGTCCCCTGGAGCCCGGTTACGGCGTTACCATTGGCAACGCACTGCGCCGCATCCTCCTTTCAGGACTCGAAGGCTTTGCGATTTGCAGCATCCGCATCGACGGCGTGCAGCATGAGTTTGCCACCATCCCCGGGGTGAAGGAAGATGTCACCAATATCATCCTCAACCTCAAGAAGGTGCGCCTCAAACGCATTGTCGAGGATACCGACACCGAGAAGGCCGTTGTCAAGGTTTCAGGTCAAAGCGTCTTCAAGGCAGGCGACATTGGCAAGGTGCTCAGCGCATTCGAGGTGCTCAACCCCGAGCTCGAGATCTGCCACATCGATCCCGCCAGCGGTTTCCAGATCGAGCTCTCGATCAACAAGGGCAGGGGTTACCTTCCCGCCGAGGAGAACCGCAACGCCAATGACCCCATCGACGTGATCGCTATCGACTCGATCTACACGCCCATCTTGAACGTGAAGACCGCCGTCGAGAACTTCCGTGTCGAGCAGAAGACCGACTACGAGAAGCTCGTCATCGAGATCACCACCGATGGCTCCATTCACCCGAAGGACGCTCTCAAGGGCGCTGCCGAGATCTTGATCCAGCACTTCCAGCTCTTTACCGATCGTGAGATTGTTCTCGACAATACCGAGAACAACGCCAACGAGGAGTTTGACGAGGAGGTACTCAAGATGCGTCAGCTGCTCAAGACCAAACTTGTTGACATGGACCTCTCTGTGCGCGCACTCAACTGCCTCAAGTCGGCAGAGGTCGAGACGCTTGGAGAACTCGTGGTCTTCAACAAGACCGACCTGCTCAAGTTCCGCAACTTCGGTAAGAAGTCGCTCAGCGAGCTTGAGGAGCTGTTGGCCACCCTCAATCTGCACTTTGGCATGGATATCACTAAATACAAATTAGAAAAAGAGTAAAAAACAATGAGACACAATAAGAAATTCAACCACCTGAGCCGCAAGAGCGCCCATCGTGAAGCCATGTTGGCCAACATGACCATCTCGCTGATCATGCACAAGCGCATCGTTACGACCCTTGCTAAGGCTAAAGCTCTGCGCATGTATGCCGAGCCCATCATCAACAGGGCTAAGGACGATACTACCGCATCGCGCCGCATTGTCTTCAAGAGTCTCCAGAACAAAGAGGCCGTTAAAGAGTTGTACTCGACCGTAGCAGCCAAGATCGCTGACCGTCCCGGTGGATACACCCGTATCCTGAAGTTGGGCAACCGCCTTGGTGACAACGCCAAGACCTGTTTCATCGAGCTCGTTGACTTCAATGAGGCTATGCTCGAGGCTAAGAACCAGGAGAAGGCAGCTGCTAAGAAGAGCACCCGCCGCAGCCGCAAGAAAGCTGCTGCTCCTGCAGCCGAGGCTCCCGCAGCCGAAGAGGCTCCCAAGACCGAAGAGTAAACACTACTTACTGCTTATAACTATAAGCGATATTGCAACGAACCCCGCAGCCTATTACGGCGCGGGGTTCGTTGCTTCATGTGATTGGAATCTGATTCTTAATTGAGGGGTTGTTTCTCATCCACGGGTTTCAAGGGAATCACCTTGGAGTCTTGCGGTTGGGCTGTTTGCTGGAAAGCAGCCTCCATCAGGCCCTTATTGGTATTGAGCGTGTCCCCTTCAGGCGATATGATATAGATAACCTTGGCCGGGGCTTCTTGAGGCTGGGAAAACGTTTTTACCATCCTGTCAAGGAATATCTTGGCAGCGACAGTGTCGTTCTCTGCCTCGATCTTCTCGACAACCTCCTTGCCGTCAGGCATCACTTTTACATAGCGATAACTCTTGGGCTTCTCGTTGCAGGATACCAGGCATCCGCAGCAAACAGCCACAAGAAGCATCACGTGGAATAACTTTCTCATTGCAGCTGCTCTTACTCCTTGATTTCCCAGCCGAGTGCGCTGGCGCCCAGGACGGCGGCATCGCTCTCCTTGAGCTCGCTGATGAGGATCTTAACTTTGCCCTTGTAGATACCCAGCACGTTGCGGTCAAAGGCCTCTTTCACGGGATTCATGATCAGGTCACCGCTCTTGGTCAGGCCGCCGAACAGTACAAATGCCTCAGGGCTTGAGAAATTGGTGAAATCGGCCAATGCCTCACCCAGGATGTTGCCCGTGTACTCAAAGATGTCCTTTGCCAGCTTGTCACCGGCAACGGCGCAGTCATACACGTCCTTGCTTGTGATAGCCTCGATGTCATAGTCGCGCAGCTTCGACGGCTCGTCGCGCAGCTCCAGGAATTCGCGTGCCGTGCGTGCCACACCCGTTGCCGAGCAGTAAGCCTCCAGACAGCCCGTGCGACCGCAGCCGCACACGCGGCCGTTGGTGCGCTTCACGATCACGTGGCCCAGCTCACCGGCAAAGCCGTCATGGCCGTAAACCATCTGGCCGTTTACCACGATACCGCTACCCACGCCAGTGCCCAGCGTGATCATGATAAAGTCCTTCATTCCGCGTGCCACACCATAGGTCATCTCGCCGATGGCGGCAGCGTTAGCGTCGTTAGTAATGAGGCACGGAATGCCGAATTTTTCAGTTACCATGTCGGCCAGGTGGATGGGCATGGGCCAGGGCAGGTTAGGCGCCTGGTCAATCATGCCAGTGTAGTAGTTGCCGTTGGGGGCGCCAATGCCGATGCCGTTGATCTTGCCCTCGGCGTCATTGTCCTTTATCAGACGAGACAGTTCGGTGTGCAGCTCGTCGATATAGTCATTAAAGTCGCTGTGCTTGCCAGTCTTGATAGAACTGCTTGCAATCACGTTACCACGGGCATCTACAATACCAAAGACGGTGTTTGTGCCGCCCATGTCGATACCGATTACATAAGGTTTTGCCATGATTTTGGTTCTTTTTTATAGGTTGATAATAAAAGTTTACTTTGTTAGAGGGCAAAGATAATAAAAAAATCGATTCCTCTCTTTTGAGGTTTCATTTTTTTATCTCATAGTCGCTCCGTGATGGATCAGAAGCTTGCTGACAGGCGGACGTTGAGCTGGCGGCGGGTCAGGTAGTTGGGGACGGCATACTGGATGTCGTTCACGTCGGTGACCCAATAGTAGCTGCTCACGTTGGAAATGTCCATCAGGTTGAAGCAGTCAAGTCCCAGCCAGATTTCCTTGAAATGGCTGAACAGGCCGCTGCTGGGGCGATTGTCCTTGCCGATGAGCTCGTAGCTGAGCCCGACGTCCACACGCTTGTAAGAGGGCTGGCGCACGTAGGAGTCGGCGCGCGTCAGGTGGGGAGCCGTCGTGGGCAGACCGTCGCTGATGATGCCCTTGAGGCTGAACTTCAGGCGCGGAATGTTGGGGAAGTAGTCGGTGAAGAACAACGCGATGCTGTAGCGCTGGTCGGTGGGACGCGGCACCTTCACGCCATTGAGGTCTTCCTGCGTCTTCATCAGCGAGAAACTCAACCAGGAGTCAGTGCCCTCGACGAATTGGCCGAAGAGTTTCATATCCAAGCCGGCAATGTAACCCTTGGAGGAATTGACGCCGCTATAGACGAGCTTGAGGTTGTCAATCTCATAGGGGATGAGGTTCGACAGGTTCTTGTAATAGGCCTCGGCGGTCAGCTTGAAGGGGCGGTCCAGGGCTCGGAAGGTGTAGTCGCTGCCCAAGATCACCTGAATGCTGCGTTGTGACTTGATGTCCTTGTTCAACAGGATGTTACGGTTACCCAGTGTGTCCATCACCTGCTGCCGGTATTCCTTGTAGAAGGGGGCCTGGTAATAGACACCGCCTGCCAGACGCAGCGACAGGTTGCCGTTGCGCTCGGGCACGAATCCCAGGCTCACGCGCGGCGAGACAAGGGTCTCTCCATTGAAGTTCCAGTGCGACAGGCGCACACCCGCGTTAAATGACCAGTAACCCGCAGCGGTGTTGAAGCGCCACGTGTCCATGAGCCATCCGGCCAGGCGCGTGGTGTTCAGGTCATTGCTCGAAATCTCGGTGAAAATGACATTGACCTGGTCGGGGATGTGGGGCAGGGAGTAGCCTGCACTGTCGCGCCACTGCCACTGGCGTGAGCGGTCGTAGATGTCCTCCTTGCGCATCGACATGCCGTAGGAGATGCTGTTGTTGTTGATGCCGATGTTGCCGCGCAGGGTAAGGTCCAACACGTTCATCTTCAAGCGTGTGCGCTCGTGTTCATGGTACTTGCCCACACCCAGCTCCTGACCGGCCTGGTCGAGCCAGTACTCGCCGTGGATGTCATAGGCCACCAGCTCGTCGGTGCGGTAACCCGAGGCTTGCAGCGTCAGGTCGGTGCCCTTGTTGTTGAATTTATAGGTGATGGCTCCAGCGCCAAAGTAGGTCTGGAACTTGTCCTTCTCGTAGCCGTCGAAATAGACGGTGAACGACTTCACGTCCTCGCTGGTACCGAAGCTTGTCTCGCGGTTGACGGGCGTGAAGCGGTAATCGTTGATGCTCACGTTGCCCAGCAGGGCGATGCGCAGTTTGTCAGTGGGTTTGAATACAAGACTCGTCTGATAATCAAAATATTGCGGGTCATACTCGCCCTTGCTCTCAAGCGAGCCCATCAGTGACGAGTTGCGCTTGTAGCGCACACCGTGCATCTGGCTGTAATGGCTCGTGCTGTGGCCCAGCATCAGGCTGCCTCCCTGCAGACTCGCTGCCAGGGCTCCCTCAAAGGCTTCGGGTTCACGGTAGGTGATGTCCAGCACCGACGACATGCGGTCGCCGTAGGCGGCGCTGAAACCACCTGTCGAGAAGTCGACCTTGCGTACCATGTCGGGGTTGATGATACTCATGCCCTCCTGCTGGCCGCTGCTGATGAGCTGCGGACGATAGACCTCAATGCCGTTGATATACACGCTGTTCTCGTCGTAGGAACCGCCGCGCACCATGTATTGTGACGACAACTCATTCTTGGAGCTGACACCCGCCATCGTCGTCAACACTGCCTCAACGCTGCCTCCCGAAGCGTCGGGCGTGCGCCGCAGCATGTCCACGTCGATGCCCTGCATGCCCGTGGTCTGCTTCTTGTATTCGGTGATTTCCACCTCACCCAGTTCCAGCGTCTTTTCATACAGCTTCGGGTTGATAGTCACGGTACCCTCAGGCTTGATGAGCTGTCTTGTCACCGTCGAGTAGCCCAGGCATGAGAATTCCACCATCACGGTATCGGCCTTGGGGACGGTCATCTCATACTGGCCCTTGGTGTCGGTATTGGTGCCCACAGCAGTGCCCAGAAGTCGCACCGTGGCAAACTCGATGGGTTCGCCGGCGGCATCGACGACCTTACCGGTAATCTTGACTTGTGAGAAAGCGACTGTGGCGCACAAGAGGCACATCGCAATCATCAATATGCGGGAACGGAATTTCATTGACTGTTTTATGTTATATGTATAATAACATAACGCAGGAAAGGGTGATTTATTGCGGTAAACGCCAGTGTGGCTCAATTGGAGAACATCGAGAACAGGTCGCGGGCGCTCATGCGGCTGTAACCGTTGGGCAGGCTGCGGTCAATCTTCACATTGCCGTTCCAGTCGATGTTCTTGTAGGTGAGCGAGAAAGCCATCTTTTTCTTGTCGATGGTGGCATCGGCATTGATGCTGTGGGCGATGTTGCCTGCCGATGTGCCGCGTACGTCGCTATACTTGACCTGATAGGCTGCTGTGGCGTTTCCGGTGGGCGTGATGTTGAGCGAGGCGATGCGTCCAGTCTTGTCAAAGTTGAAGACGTAGCCATAGCCCTTGTAGCTCTCGTTGGCAGCCAGTACTAGCGGAGAAGTCTCGCTGACGGTCACTTGGGACTTGAGTGCCTCGTTCAGTGTCCCCCTGCCCAGAATGAAGGGCCTGCCCAGGAACATGTCCTGCACGTCGCTCACGGTAACCGGGATGCCCGAGGTGAGGATCGAGACCTTCTCGGCGATGTAGCGCTTGTGCAACTTGTCCACGGCATAGAGGCTGTCGGCCGTGATGAGCAGCCGCCCCACCTCAATGCCCAGCATGGGACGCAGCGAGATGAATATGGCCTCGTCACGCACCATGCGCACTTGGATGGCTGACGAGAAGCTGCTGCCGGCACTGAGCTTGATGTTGCCGCCCGTCTGCATTGTGCGCCATTGGCCCAATGAGGCAATGACGTCATCCACGGGGTCGGTATTGACTGTCGGGGTCGTCGTTGTCGTTGTTGTCGTGTCGGGCGTTGTAGCGGCTTTCTTGAAAGTTCCGCAGGCGGTCATCATAGCCGCCAGCATAATCAGTATGGCTATTTTATTCTTCATAATAGGTCTTATCCTTTACTTTGCGTTGCAATAATTCGTTGTCTGAATCCATCTCCAGGGCCTTGGACCACTGTTCAACGGCAGCATCCTTCTCGTCGCTGAACCACAGGATGTCGCCGTAATGCTCCAGGAAGTGCTCGTCCTCGCCTTTCTCGACGGCATCTTTGATGTAGAGAAGTGCCTTGGTGTAGTCCTTCTTGGCGAAAAACACCCATGCATAAGTGTCGATGAAATTGGCATTCTCGGGCTCATACTTCACGGCGAGAGCGGCCATGCGCTCGGCACGGTCCAGGTCCTGCCCGCGCTGGGCCAGGTAGTAAGCGTAGTTGTTGAGGGCACTTGAATTGACGGGATCGATTTCCAATGCCTTTTCATAGCATTCTACCGTTTTGGCGCTGTCGCCGAGTTCGCTGTAAGTATCACCCATGCCGGTAATGACCTCAGAACGCAATTCCAGATCAGTCGAGTCGACCAGTTCCAGTATCTTCATGTAGGTGGAGATGGCCTTGGAGTAAGACTTCATCTGGTGGTAGCAACCGGCGACATACCGGTACAGGTCCAGGTTGTCGGGGTTGTACTCGAGGGCCTTTTCCGAGGCCTTGATGGCGTCGGCATAGTTGTCGTCGAGCATGTTCAGGATGACCATGTTGCGCCAGCTGTCGGCGTCAGTGGGATTGACGTCCAGACTGTACTCCAACTGCTCGATGGCGCCTTTCATGTCCTTCTTGGCATAGAGGTACTCGCTGTATAGCTGATGGATCTTGGCCTCATGTGGATGCTGCTCGATGAGGATGGTGAACAGGTTGTCGATGCGCTGCGTGGTGTCTTCTTTGGCAAGCTGCTGGCGGATGTAGCCCAGCAGGACATCTAGCTTGGAGTCCACGTCGAGTTGCTCGGCAGTGAGGGCGCTGTAGATCTGCTGCTCGTAAGCCACACTGTCGCCTGCCGAGTTGTAGTACTGGGCGCGGGCGAGGTAGATGTAGCCGTTATTGGGCTCATATTGCTGGGCGCAGTCCAGATAATAGAGCGCGCTGTCGGCCATGCCGTAGTGCTGGTATAAGCCGCTCATCGCGATGTTATAGGTCGCGTTTTGCGGTGCCGTGGCGAGTAGGCCGTGCATTTCTTTCAGTGCACCGGCGCTGTCGTTCATCGCCATGTAGTTCTCGATTTTGCTCGACGTGATCTGGATAGCGTTGCCAAAGATGGCTGCAATGCTGTCATAGGTAGCGTTGCTCTGGGCGAAGTCTCCCGATTGGGAATAGGCTTCGGCCAGACGCACCTGCAGTTCCAAACGGTTGGGATTGTACTCGTTAAGCACCTTCAGCGCACGCAGGGCCTCCTCGGGATGGCCCAGCTGCATGTTGGCATCGCTGTAGAAGGTCGTCTCGTACAGGTCCTCGGGTTGAGCGTCAAAGTGGGCCTTCATCAGTGCCAGGCCCTGGTCACACCGTTCCTTGGTCGTGTTGTTCATCTTCAACAGGCACATGCCCATGTAGAACGAGATTGCGGTGTTTTCTGGGTCAATCTCATGGGCATAGGCTATTAAATCATAGAAAGCGTCATAGTTGTTGCTCAACTTCTGCTTCTGTGCCTCCATGAAAATGTATTCCGCCTTGCGCTGGTCGGCCAGGCTGACGGTTTTGACCGCAGGCTCCTTCTTGCCTGCAACAGCACTCAGGGCCAGCAGCGCTATGGTCAGTATTACAATATGTCGTTTCATCGTTATGGTTGTCAATGATGAAAAGTTCATTAATCTCTAATCACTAATCTCTAATCATCAAATTCTCAACCGAGAATTTGATTCACTTCGTTCCCGTGTGCCCGAAGCCGCCTGCTCCGCGTTCGGTCTCGTCCAGGTCATTGACGAGCGTCCACTCCACGGTGCTGTGACGGGCCACTACCATCTGGCAGATGCGTTCACCGTTCTCGATGGTCTGTGGCTCATCGCTCAGGTTCACCATGATGACACCCACCTCACCGCGGTAATCCGCATCAATCGTGCCAGGGGTGTTCAGCACCGTCAGGCCCCGTTTCAAAGCCAGACCGCTGCGAGGCCTGATTTGGCACTCATAGCCCTCGGGCAGGGCAATATAGATGCCCGTGTGTACCAGTGCACGCTGCAGGGGTTGCAGCGTCAACGGCTCCTCCAGCCATGCGCGCAGGTCCATCCCTGCACTCAGCGCCGTCCCATATTGCGGCAGCTCATGCGGCCCACGGTTCACGATCTTCACCTCAATCTTCTCCATGCTTCAAATGTTTTAGAAGACAAAATTACATTAAAAAAGAATAGTAATCCCATCTCGACCAGTTTTTCTTTCACACAACAGGACTAGAAGCGACCACTATTCTGCATTGATGGTGGTAATATTGTATTTTTTTGTGTAATTTTGTTCCGTCAATGAGATTTATAACAACTTCGTCACATACCGTAAACACTATTAGAAATGATGAAAAAATGGATTAGCCTTGTTTTATGCCTGTTTGTGGCATTGGTTTCATTTGCACAGTTGCCCGAATTGACTGTAGAGCAGAACCTTGAGGACTATGACTTCGCTGTGAAGTATATCGAGGACAACTATTCAGGTTTCCTCGATAAGGTTGTTGACAGTAATCGTGCCAATTATGAGTCGATGAAGTCGTGCCTACGCGCACAAGTTCAGCAGGGTGAGCGTCCTGGTTGGGACGCCGTGGGTGAATAAACGGCATGGTTCAACGACACGCACTTGAGTGTCCACATCTATTTTAAGGACGATGAGGGCAATAGGATAGGGTTGACCGAGAAATATAATCTCAAGAAGAAGAGAATCCATTACGAAAGCCAGATGGAATATGCCCCCAAACCTGTTGCTTGCAAGGTAACCGACAAGACTTTCTTGATTCGTTTCCCCTCGTGTGGTGGTGATCCTGACATGAAGTGGATCAAGAAATCCGTTAAGCTATTCAAGAAATCACATTGCAGGAACTTGATCCTCGACATTCGCGGGAATGGGGGAGGGGACGATCGCAATTGGTATCCCTATCTGGCTCTTGTGTGTGACCACAATGCGTGGGAATCAACATCAGAATACCGAAACACACCTCAAAACATTTCCTATGTGCAAAAGACGGGATGGCCTATTGCCAATGTCTTGAAAAAAGAGTCTGTCAAGTACCCGGAAGCTCAGTACCTGCGTGGTGGACTGTTCCAAAGAGTATATGTGCGCCGGCCCGATAAGCGAGTCCAGAAAGCCGCTGTCATCGTCGACAATGGGGTAGCCAGTGCGGGTGAAGGTATGGTGCTGAGTTTCAGGGCATATTCTAATCGTGTGACTGTTTTTGGCCGGGATAATACGCTGGGATGTTTGGATTATGCCAACGTCGCAACGATCGAGATGGAGCATTGCGGCCGCACCTTCCAGATGCCCATGTCACGCAAATTCGGTCTACCTGATGGTGCCATCGATGCCACGGGCATCGCGCCTGACGTGCGCATCCCGTTGCCGCTGCCCGCCCGCTTGACCGACAATATCGACGAGTGGGTCATCTGGGTAGCCGAACAACTGGAGAAGTAAATCACTCAATTACAATCAGATAGGATTTTACCATAAAGTGATTATCATTTTATGATAATTAGATTATGATAATTTGTGGAATTGTTGTATCTTTGCAGCGAGAATCAAAACAAAAGCGATATGAAAAATCCATTTGTGACCAATGGCTATGCTGGCGAGCATTACTTCTGTGACCGCGTGGAAGAGACAAGACGGCTTACAGACCTGTTGACCAACGGGAATAATGTGGCACTGATTTCACCGCGCCGCTTGGGAAAGACTGACCTTATCCGTCATTGTTTTGCTCAACCTGTAGTCAAGGACAATTATTACACGTTCTTGATAGACATCTATGCGACATCATCACTGCAGGATTTTGTCAACGTTTTGGGGCGTAGTATCATTGACGCGCTCAGACCTTTTGGCAAAAAAGTGTTGCAGCGTTTTATTGACATCGTGGCATCATTGCGACCCGACATTACATTTGATGTGTTTGGACAGCCTTCATTGGGCGTTAGCATGGGCTCGATTGACAAGCCAGAGGCGTCTATCGACGAGATTTTTCGTTTTCTTGAAAATGCTGATCGTCCTTGTCTGGTGGCTATCGATGAATTTCAACAGATTGCATCTTACAATGATGGGGCCAATGTGGAGGCCATGCTGCGCACCTATATACAGCGTTGCCGCAATGCTAACTTCGTGTTTGCTGGTTCGCAGCGGCATCTGATGGATAACATGTTTACTTCACCTTCGCGACCCTTTTACCAATCGGTGACCTTGATGAATCTTAAACCACTGGATTCAGGCGTTTATCGAGATTTTGCCGTTGGATTGTTTAACGAGGCCGGCAAGGTCCTTTTGCCCGAGGTCGTAGATCAAGTGTATCGTGATTTCAACGGTGTTACCGCTTATATGCAGCGTTTGATGAATGTGTTGTTTATGCGCACACAACAGGGCGAAACCTGTACTCCCGAAATGATAGATGGTGCTATCAACTACACGTTGGACATGGCTAATGATACCTACGAGGCGTTGTTGCGCCAGATGCCCGAAAAGCAACGCAATGTTTTCATTGCCATCGCCATCGAGGGTGAGGTAGCGAATGTGACAAGTGGAGCCTTTGCCCGCAAATATCATTTACCATCGGCCAGTTCGGTCAATTCGGCTGTCAAGGGTTTGCTTGTTAAAGATTTCATTACACTAGGCAAGAATGGCTATCATGCCTACGATAAATTGTTTGCTTTGTGGGTAAAACGATATATGAATATTTGAATCGATGAAGATATGGAGAGAATGAACTGGGACCGATTGATTTCGGATAAACGCTTGGGACTGGAACATTACCACGACAATAAGGGTGGGGGAGTGCGAAGCGACTTTGAGCGCGACTACGACCGCTTGGTGTTCTCGTCGCCTTTCCGCCGCCTGCAGAATAAGACGCAGGTGTTTCCGCTGCCTGACAGCATTTTTGTGCATAACCGACTGACACACAGTCTTGAAGTGTCGAGCGTGGGTAAGTCGATGGCGCGTGAGGTGGTCATGCGCCTCATGCCGCGATACAAGAATGAGCCGTGGGCCGAGAAACTACGCGACATCGGTGAAATCGTCGCTGCAGCCTGTCTGGCGCACGATTTGGGCAACCCGCCGTTCGGTCACTCGGGCGAGAAAACCATCGGGGCCTACTTCAGTGAGGGTAAAGGCTTGGAATTCAAGGACAAATTCACTGTTGAGCAGTGGAACGACCTTATCCACTTTGAGGGCAACGCCAACTCGTTCCGCACCTTGGTGCACCAGTTCAAGGGACGCCGTCCCGGCGGCTTTGCTATGACCTATTCGACATTGGCTGCCATTGTAAAATACCCCTATTCGTCGATGCATGCAGGTGTGAAGGGCAAATTCGGCTTTTTCACGACAGAAAAAGAGATTTTCAAGCGCATTGCCGGCGAGATGGGACTCATTCGCCTGGAAGAGGACCGCTACTGCCGTCATCCGCTCGTCTATATTGTTGAGGCTGCCGATGACATCTGCTACCAGATCATGGACATCGAGGATGGCCACAAACTGCGGATAATCGGCACCGACGAGACTATCGACTTGCTGATGGGTTTCTTTACCGACGAGCGACGTGCTCACTTGCGTGAACACATGGACCGTGTGGCCGATCCCAACGAGAAGATCGCCTACCTGCGCTCCTGCATCGTGGGACTGCTGGTCGAGCAGTGTGCTGCCGCCTTTGCCGCCCACGAGGACGAAATCATGGAGGGCCGCTTCGAGGGCAGCCTCATCGACTGTGTTGACCCGCTGTCGGCCAGTGCCTATCAGGCTTGCAGCGCTTTGGCTCAGGAACGCCTCTACAGGGCTGGTTATGTGGTGGATGTGGACCTGGCCGGTAACCGCATCATCAACCTGCTGCTCGAGAAACTCATCGAGGCCGTCATGCACCCCGAGCGCAACTACTCGCAGCTATTGATGAATAAGTTCCCGCAGCAGTATGACGTGCATGCCCCAACGCTGTTCGAGCAGGTGCAGGCCGTTCTTGACCACATCAGCGCCATGACCGACGTGTATGCCCTCAACCTCTACCGCCAACTCGACGGCATCTCGATTCCAACCGTGTAAAAACTAAGGACTGCGAAGGCCTAGGGGCGCCTCTCACTCATGACAAATTCCAGTGTTCCACCCGCCATGATGTCTTGATGCTTGAGTTTGAAACCCTGCAGCCGCTTGCCGTTGAGGCGGATTTCCTTGACGTATATACCCTTGCCGCCCTTGCGGATGATGGTAAACTCCTTGTCGCCGGCCAGGTGCAGAGTGGCATGCTGGAACAGTGGCGTGCCGATGACATATTCGGCAGCACCCGCATTGAAGGGATAGAAGCCTAATGCCGAGAAAATGTACCACGCCGACATCTGTCCGCAGTCATCGTTGCCGGCATAGCCTGCTGGAGTGGCATTATAGAACTCGGAGCGCACTTGGTTGACCAATTCTTGAGTGCGCCAAGGGCAATCGGCGAAGTTGTAGAAATAGACGGTGTGGTGGCTGGGTTCATTGCCGTGGGCATACTGGCCGATAAACGCCGAGGCATTGCCGTTAGTCTCACGGTTGGCGGTAGTGAGGCTGAAATTCTCATCTAATTTTTTCAGAAATGACTTTTTGCCACCCATGAGCTTGATGAATTGCTCGGGGGCATGAGGTACAAACCACAGGTATTGCCAGGCGTTTCCCTCAATAAAGCTGTTGTCTTCATAGCTGAGCGGATCAAATGGCTCTGCCCATTGTCCGTTGTCGTCACGTGCTCTGAAGAACCCCGTTTTTTCATCATACAGGTTCTTATAGTTAGTCGCCCTCTGGGCAAAGTGTTGATAGTCGTCTTTGTGCCCCAGTCGCTCGGCAACGGCGGCGACGCACCAGTCGTCAAATGCCTGCTCCAGTGTGATGGAAACCGAAGATCCTTGCTTGTTGCAGGGCATGTAGCCCAGTCTTTCCCACAGGTCAAACTGCGAGTTGGTGTGCGGCCTTGTGCTGCTCTCGACCATCGCCCGATAGGCTTTCTCAACATCGATGCCGGGCAGGTCGGCGAGAATGGCGTCGGCGATGACAGGGATGGCATGGTTGCCTATCATGCAGTAGTTCTCTTGTCCCCACAGGTCCCAGATGGGCAGGTAGCCATAGGTGTCGTGATGGCGCACCATGTCGTTCACAAACTGTGCCGCCAGGTCGGGTTTGAGCAAGAGGTAAAGCGGATGCGCGGCGCGGAAGGTATCCCACAGCGAGAATGTGGAGTGGTAACTCTGTCCCTTGGGCATCTGGCGTACCTCGTAGTTGGTGTCCATGTATCGGCCATCGACATCACTCATGGTGTTGGGCTGCAACAACACGTGGTAGAGTCCGGTGTAGAAGATCTGCTTTTGCTCATCTGTACCGTCAATATCGATGCATGACAACTGCCGCTTCCACTCGTCGTGGGCTTGACGGACATATTGGTCAAAATCCCAGCCTGGAGCTTCGGCGGCGAGGTTTCGACGTGCTCCGTCGATATCGACCGCCGAGAGGGCGACCTTGACCGTCAATTGATGATCATCTGCAGTGTCAAACGACAGGGCGCAACGCAGCGTGCGCCCGTTGATGACCGTAGCATCCCCCACTGTGCGCGTGCCGTCCATGAGCAGGTGCCCGGTGATAGGACGGGAAAACTCGGCGCGGAAATAGACTTTGCGCAGCTTGGCCCAGCCGGTGATGACGCGGTAGCCTTCCACCGTGTGGTCGTCGACAAGGCGGAGCTGGGCTTGGATGATGTCATAACTGCGGCGCCCGCTATAATAGGCCTGGCCGCGAAAGGTGGAGTGGTCGAGGTCAAGAATGACCTGTTGCGGCTTCCCTTGGGGGAAAGTATAGCGGTGGATGCCAGTACGGGTGGTAGCGCTGAGTTCGGCTTTTACTCCGCTTTCCTGAAGTAAAACCCAATAGTATCCAGGACAAGCCCCTTCTTGCTCGTGTGAAAATGTCTGCCCGAAGTTGCCTGTCGCCAGATACTCTGGAGTCACATTCCAGGTCACTGGCATGAGCGAGATGTCAAACAGGTCAGTACAGCCCGTGCCGCTCAAGTGGGTGTGGGAGATGGCGTAGATGCTGTCACTGTTGTAGTCATAGCCAGAGCAGGGATCCCAGGTTACCATCTGCTCGGTGTCGGGGCTCACCTGCACCATTCCCTGTGGCATCGTGGCGCCGGGGAACGTGCTGCCGCTCAAGGCGCCGGTGGCATCGGTCTGCGTGCCGATAAACGGATTGACATATCGGGTGTAATCGGTTGTAGTGGCTTGCAGCAGCAATGTGCACCACACGGCTAAAAGTAAGATAGTCTGTTTCATATATTAATAGCATCGAAGTTGGTTTCTCACTTTATGGTGACAAAAATAAAAAAAATTAGTGCAAGTCGAATACAGAACAAAAGAATTCATTCTTTTTTATGTTGAGACGCAGCCGAATTTATTCAAAAACCACAGCTTTTTAGTAATTTTGCACCAAAATCTGTGAAAGCTTCACTTTAATGGTTGAGGCGCCGCCAAATTTATCCAAATAATGAAAAGATGACTCTATGGGACTCATTGACGATAAAAAACGTGTTAACGAAATAGAAGCGCTCGAGGAACGCGCCATTCTTGTGGGACTGATTACTCCCCAACAGGGCGAGGCCAAAGCCAAAGAATATCTAGACGAACTCGAGTTTCTCGCCGAAACGGCGGGAGCCACTACCGTGCGCACTTTCCTGCAGCGGTGTGACGGCCCCAACAGCACCTCTTATGTGGGCAAAGGAAAACTCGAGGAAATTGTGGCCTATGTCCAAGAGAATGACATCAGCCTCGTTATCTTTGATGATGACCTCACACCCAAACAGGTCGCCTTTATCGAGAAGGCCGTCCAGGTCAAGACGCTCGACCGCACGAGCCTCATCCTCGACATCTTTGCCAAGCGTGCCCAGACGGCCAGCGCCAAGATGCAGGTCGAACTGGCCCAGTACCAGTACCTGCTGCCGCGACTGGCGGGCATGTGGACCCACTTGGAGCGCCAGCGAGGCGGTATCGGTATGCGTGGACCTGGTGAGACGCAGATTGAGACCGACCGCCGTATCGTCAAGACCAAAATCTCCCTGCTCAAGGAGAAACTGGCCCAGCTCGACAAGCAAAAGATTACCCAGCGCAAGAACCGCGGCAAACTCACCCGCATCGCCCTCGTGGGCTATACCAACGTGGGCAAATCCACGCTGATGAACGTGCTGAGCAAGAGCGAGGTCTTTGCCGAGAACAAACTGTTCGCCACCCTCGACACCACGGTGCGCAAGGTGGTGATTTCAAACTTGCCTTTCCTGCTGACCGACACCGTCGGCTTCATCCGCAAGCTGCCCACCCACCTGGTGGAATCTTTCAAGAGCACCCTCGATGAGGTGCGCGACAGTGACATCCTCGTCCATGTCGTGGACATTTCCCATCCCCAGTTCGAGGAGCAGATCGAAGTGGTGAACCGCACGCTGCAGGAGGTGTGCGATGCCGGCGATAAGGAGATGATCATGGTGTTCAATAAAATAGACCAGTTCACCCATGTTCCCAAGGATGAGGACGACCTCACCCCGCGTCTGCGCGAGAACATCCCCCTCGAGGAACTTGAGGAGACTTGGATGGCACGCATGGGCGAGAATTGCGTCTTCATCAGCGCCAAAAAGCAGCAGAATATCGACGCCCTCAGGAAGTTGCTCTATAACAAGGCCAAGGCTGTCCACACCGCCCGTTTCCCCTACAATGACTTCCTGTTCCAGACCTACGACGACCTGACCGACGAGTAAGAACGACCCTAAAGAAGTTGCATTTTGTTGATTTTCAATAGTTTAAAAGGAAAGTTGGAAATGGCGAATAATAGAATCATTTCATTTGATGTTCTTAGGATTATTGCTGCATTCGCTGTCGTGATTTTGCACGTTACAAGTCAACGATTGGATACTTCTTTTCCTTCAAGTGAGTGGGAAATCAGAACCGTGTATGACTCTTTTGTGCGATGGTGTGTACCGGTTTTTTTTATGATTTCGGGAGCATTGTTTTTGAATCATGGAAGAAAGCTCTCTGTAGGTAGATTATACAAAAAAAACATTCTCCATCTTATTTTCATCTTTTTTGTTTGGTCATTCATCTATGCAATCTATTTAGCGATTGTCAAATGCGATTATAGTATTGGTCATATATTATTAAGGATAATAGAAGGGCCTGTTCATTTTTGGTTTTTGAAGATACTGATTGGCTTATATGTTACGATTCCAATTCTAAGGATGATCACTCAGAATAAGCAATCAGAAGAATACTTTTTAATCGTAGCATTAATTACAGCATTCGTTCTCCCAATGATTTTTACTTTCATCGGGTTGTATAACGAGTCATATAAATCATTTGCTCTTTATCATTATAATGCATATGGAATAAGAATAGCATCGGGTTATGTCGGGTATTTTGTTCTTGGGCATTATCTCTATACTTATCGATTGTCTGGCCTCATGAAGAGATTTGTTTATATAATGGGTTTGTTCAGTGTGTTATCTGTCATATTTCTCACTCATTGGTATTCTCACCACATTAACGAATCAAGTGAGTTGTTTTATGACAATCTGAATGTTTTCACATTGTTTGAGTCCATTGCTGTTTATTTGGCAATTATTGAATTTAAATTACCCACGAAGTATAATTCTTTAGTGTATAGGATATCAAATCTCAGTCTTGGTGTCTATCTTTCACATTTTCTAGTGTTAATGCTGTTTAACTACTTTGGAATAGATTCCAATTCATTTAATCCATTGTTTTTTATTCCGTGTTATAGTTTAATCGTTTTTGTGTTATCATGTCTGGTGGTTTCATTAATAATGAAAATACCGATATTGAAAAAGTTGGTTGTGTAAACGAGTATTTTTTCTTGAATCAATATGACTTGTTTCCAAACAACGATTTCATTTACCAGACCTACGATGACCTGACTGAATAAGTGTTACTGATATGGCAAACCCGACAACAAAACAAGAATTGCTGGCATCCATGACCGATGGATATGCCAAACTGTGTGAACAAATCGCCAAAATGAGTGAAGAAGAAAAGACCCGGTCGTTTGACTTTGCCGCCGACCCAAAGAAATGCGGCGTGCGCTGGCAGTATGACCGTTGCCTGCGTGACCTGCTGATTCACCTTCACGAGTGGCAGGTGCTCATGTGCGATTTCGTGCAGAACATCCGTGATGGTCATCCCAGGGATTATCTGCCCGACGAGTATCGCCGCAACTACCACGAGATGGATAAGATGCTGGTCGAGAAGCATCAAGACACTGCATTGGATGATGCCATCGGCCGTTTGCAACAGACGCAAGAGGAGATGCTGAGCCTCGCCGAGAGTTTCACTGAGGAAGAACTCTTCACCAAAGGCTATTACAAGAACACTTATACGACCACCATGGCCGCTTATTTCGTGAGCGTCACCACCAGCCCCTATGGTCAGGCGCTAAAATTGCTCAAGACCCACCAGAAGAATTGCCGCAAGTGAGAAAGGCACTCATTTGTGGCATAATTATTGCAGATCAGTAAAAGTAACCTTTAATTGACTGAATGCGATGAAACGATTGTTGTATCTGGCCCTGATGGGCATGTTGATGGTGACCTTCACCGGTTGTAAAGAGAATTATTCGGTGGGCGAGAAAGTAGGAAACCTGATTGAGTTTACCAAGAAAGGTGTTATTTGGGACTCTTGGGAGGGACGCATGAACCTTACCCAAACGGGTATGAACACGAGCGGTGCTCCTTTCCAATTCTCGTTTGACAATGACCGTGACGACCAGGATTCGCTGGTGCAACTGCTTTACCAGGCTCAGGTCGAGGGATGGAAAGTGAAACTCAAATACCATGCCGTGTGGGGCTTCAAGAACGTCTTCAACAACCGTGGCGAGACCGATTATTTTGTCGATGACGTCGAGGTGCTGGACAAGGATTTTGCCAACCCGCTCCGTCAGTTGGGTAGCGGTCAGGGCCGCGTGGTAGATACCGTTTGGGTCGTCGTTGATAAAGCCGAGATGCCCAAGCACATGAACGGCAAATGAGGCCTCGACGTGCAGTCGAAGCCGAAATAAATTGCCTAGGCATCAATTGATGACCGATTAGGGATTGTAGTAGTCCTTGTTGTAAAAGTCGAGCAGCTCCTGGATGTGGCGGTAGGCCTCGGCGGCAGGACCGTCGGGGTCGAGTTCCATCGACTCGAGGTAGCTGTTGAGCGCCATGCGCACGTTGCCTTGTTGGCGGTAGGCATTGCCGCGCAGGTAGTAGGCCATGGCGAGCGTTTCGCGGCCCGTTGTCTTGTTCTCGACAATTTCATTGGCGGCCGTGAGTGCATCTTCTCCCTCGCTGCGGGAGAGCATATCTTTGATTTCCTGTATGGTTTTCATTTTGATAGCATTTTGTGGGGCAAAATTACACCAAGTTCGTGAAATATCATTACCTTTGCTATTATTTTTATTTTGTGAAAATGGAACCGAAAAAAGAAAACATGAAGGATAAGCAGCGCTTGGGTCAGCTCAAGAACCTGGTGATGCTCGCCTCGGCTGACGAAAACGTCACCGACTCGGAGATGGCCGTATTGATTGCCGTTGCCTCGCGTGAAGACATCACACCCGAAGAGTTCAACAAGGTCATGGATGACCCCGACAGCGTTAAAATCGAGCTGCCCGAGGATGAAGAGACCAAACTGGCCTACCTGCGCGACATGGTGGCCATGATGATGATCGACGGTGAGCTCGACGAGCATGAGATGGCCATTTGCAAGCTGTACGCAATGGCGCTGGGTTACCGCGGCAGCATCGTTGACGGTATGATTGCCGGTGTTATTGATATGCTCGACGCTCAGGAGGCTGCTACCGATGAATAAGCTGAGATTACTATTTGTCCTGTTAGTCGCATTGCTGTGTCCTGTTATTGGACAAGCCCAGGACGATGATGCGATTGATTTTGAGGCCGTTGTCGCGCCATTGAGCACTCACTGTCCTCACGATGGCGGAGGCGGCTGGCTCGTGACCAGTGTCGCTGTTGCCGAAGACACCATTGTCGTTGACCTTGAAACTCCTGCATCGATCAGCGGTTTCCTTTCTGCATTGACGGGTAATAACCTTAATGTCAAGCGCCTGTGGCTCAAGCATCTGTTGGGCTTTGGAGAAGAGTGGAAGCATCTTGCAGAACTCATGACAAAGGAAGGGCGCTCGCTCCTGCTGAGAATCAAACCGCAGCGCGATGAGGAGTTTTCCTGCGTTCTCATCAGTGGAAGGGAAATTGGCACAATTCTTGCAAATCTGTAATACAGCGGCGTTTGATCGCCGTGCTTATGTATAACCAGAATAATAGAGATTGAACAGATGAACAAGAAAACAGTCTTTGCGGGTTTATTGGTGTCGGCCCTGATGATGACGAGTTGCCAGTCCATGCACCAGTTCTATGGCGCGACAACAGGAGCGTCGATTGGCGGCATCTTCGGCTCTGCGATTGGCGGTATGGCCGACGGCCCCCGTGGCAGTGACATGGGTACCGTTGTGGGCATGGCCATAGGCGGAATTATCGGTGCAGCTGCCACAGCCCCCAAGACCGATGACGGCAATTATCGCTCGTCGGACTACTATTATGACTACGATATGGATGATTATCGTGAAAACAATGCCTATAGCCCCTTTGCCAACATCGAGATTGAGGAGTTGCGCTTTGTTGACGATAACAACAATCGTGCTCTTGATGCTGGTGAGCACGCCAGATTGGTGTTCATCATGCGTAACACGGGTCGCGACTATGTCTATGACATCGCTCCGGTCATCACCGTGAGCGGGACCAAGGAAATCTACCTGTCGCCCACAGCCATCATCAAGGAGCTGGGGCCCGGTAAAGCGGTGCGTTATCAGAGCGAGATCATTGCCACCAAGAAACTCAAGAGGGGCAAAGTGGACTTCTCCATCGGTTTATCGGATGGCGATAAGCTCTACACCATGCGCTCATTTGAACTGCGCACCAACAAATGGTAAAGAATAGTGGACCCGTAAAGGTATATTCGAGCCGTGGCGATGCCGCGGCTTTTTTATTTAACGGGGGTTATAGAATGATGCGGTGGGCATCAACAGGCTCGTTGACAAACACGCTGGCCAGGGGCGAGAAGTGGTCGGGATCCTCAGTGGTGAAGTATTGGCAGGTGCCGCCGCGGCTGCAATGGCACTCGATTTCGGGATGCCGTTGCAGATAGTCGGCAAGACTGTCGGCAACGATAGGTCCCTGCTGGATCACGTTCACACCTTCGGGCTTGAAACGGTTGATTTTGTCGATGAGTAGGGGATAGTGGGTGCATCCCAGGATAACCGTGTCGATATCGGGGCAGTCCGCCATGAGCTGGCTGATGTCTTTCTTGACAAAGTAGTCGGCCCCATCGCCGTTGCTCTCGCGGTTTTCGACCAGGGGAACCCACATGGGGCAGGCATGGCCATGTACCTTGAATTGAGGGTACATCCCTTCGATTTCGATGTTATAGCTGCGGCTGGCAATGGTGCCTGGCGTGCCAAAGACGCCGATGTGGCCGGTGCGCGTTTGAGAGCCGACATATTCCACCGTGGGACGCACGACACCCAACACGCGGCGCTCGGGTGCCAGGGTGGGGAGGTCCTGCTGCTGGATGGTGCGCAACGCCTCGGCCGAAGCCGTGTTGCATGCCAGAATCACCAGGTGGCAGCCTTGCGCAAACAGATGTTTGACGGCCTGCAAAGTGAACTCATAGACCAGCTCGCGGGAACGTGTTCCGTAAGGTGCCCGAGCATTATCGCCCACAAACAGATAGTCGTATTGCGGCAGCACGCGCCTGATGTCGCGCAGGATGGTCAATCCGCCAAATCCTGAATCAAAAACGCCGATGGGCGCCCGCTTGATGTCATTGTCTTCTATAGTTGTCGCCATGTCTTGTCATTTCTTTACTGCAAAGGTAAGCCATTTTTCGGATATTTTTTGTAATTTTGCAGGTTAAAAAGTGACAATCGCAATGATGCAGCCGTTCAAGCCATATTGCCTCAACCTGAAAGGGCAGCTGGTAACCATCGACCACCCGTGGGTGATGGGCATCGTTAATGTCACGCCCGACTCCTTTTACAGCGGCAGCCGTGTCGCTGATGAGCCGATGCTCGTTGAACGGGTGCTGGCTATGGTGGCCGAAGGTGCTGATGTAATTGACGTGGGCGCTTGCTCAACGCGCCCAGGCAGTGAATCGGTTGATGCAAGGGAAGAGATGAAACGTCTGGAATGGGCGTTGGCCGCCATTAGACGTGTAGCTCCCGACGTGATCCTGTCGGTGGACACCTATCGTGCCGATGTGGCACGATGCTGCGTGGAAGAGTGGGGCGCTGACATCATCAATGACATCTCGGGTGGCACGCTTGATGAGGCGATGTTCCCGACCATAGCCAGCCTGCAGGTTCCCTACGTGCTCATGCACATGCGGGGCACTCCTGAGACCATGTCGAAGTTGACGGATTACAACAATGTCGCATCGGACGTGCTGGAATGGATGGCTCGCCGCATCGATGAATTGAGGCAGATGGGAATTGCCGATGTCATCGCTGATCCGGGGTTTGGATTCGCCAAGACGATGGAGCAGAACTACGAGCTGATGGCCAGTCTCAACGCATTTCATGCACTGGATGCCCCGCTGCTGGTGGGTGTGTCGCGCAAACGCATGATCTACATGCCGCTTGAAACCGATGCCGAACATGCCTTGAACGGCACAACTGTGCTGAATACGATGGCCCTCATGCAAGGAGCCCACATCCTGCGCGTGCATGATGTGCGTGCAGCCGTTGAGGCGGTCAAACTGGTGACGCTGTTGCGTCAAGGCATCACCCAAACGAATAAATAACAACACGATAATGCCAACATCGATTTTTACTCTTTTCAGTATCAAGGACTTGATCGACATCTTGCTGGTGGCGACCTTGCTCTACTACCTGTACCGCACGATGAAAAATTCGGGCTCGCTCGACATCTTTGTCGGTGTGCTTGCCTTTGTCGTTGCTTGGGTGGTGATGTACAAGATTCTGGACATGCGCCTGATAGGCACATTCATGGACAAATTCATTGACATCGGTCTGTTTATCCTTGTTATCCTGTTCCAGGACGAGATCAAGCGGTTCCTGACCGAGCTGGGTTCCCGCAGGGGCCTCAAAATCTTTGAAAAACTGTTCAAGAGCAAGTCTGAAATCGAGGATGAGAAAAAGTGGATTCTGCCGGTGGTTTATGCCTGCATGAACATGTCCAAAACCAAGACGGGCGCCCTCATCGTCATCCAGCAGACGATACCGCTGACCGACTATGAGCGCACGGGCGATATGATCAAGGCCGACATCAATTCGCGCCTGATCGAGAATATCTTCTTTAAAAACAGTCCCTTGCACGATGGCGCCCTCATCATTGCCGGCAGCAAGATCATGAGCGCTGGCTGTATCCTGCCTGTGTCCCACGACACTAACATTCCCCGCTATCTGGGATTGCGACACCGTTCGGCAAAGGGTATTTCCCAGGCTACTGATGCCATTGCCATCGTCGTGAGCGAGGAGACCGGTCATATTTCTTATGCCCATAAGGGTGAATTGCACCTGAAGCTTTCCAGCACCGATTTGGAGCACGCCTTGTCGGCTCTTGTTGAGAACGAATAAAATGATAAGAGACTGAGGCATGTTTGATATCAACGGGACTTTAGTGAGTTTGGATCTGGTGGAGCGCTTCTTCTGCTGCGATCTTGACACCTGCCTGGGCGGTTGCTGCATCGAGGGCGACTCGGGTGCACCGTTGACCGAGCAGGAATACCAGCAGCTCAAGGAGATATTGCCCGAGGTGTGGAACGACCTGCTGCCTCAGGCCCAAGAGCAGATCAAAGAGCATGGTGTAGCCTATGTTGACGTCGAGGGAGAACTGGTCACCCAACTCGTTGGCGGAGCCAACTGCGTGTTTACTACCTACGAACGCGGCGGAATGTGCCTGTGTGCCATCGAGAAGGCTTATCGTGAGGGCCGCATCAAGTGGCGCAAACCCATGTCGTGCTACCTGTATCCGGTACGCATCAAGCGCTATCCCGGCTATGAGGCTGTCAATTTCGACCGTTGGAAAATCTGCAAGTGTGCCGAGGTGTTGGGCCGTCGTGAGGGCATCCGCTTGTATCAGTTCCTGCGTGAACCGCTCATCGAGCGTTATGGCCAGGAATGGTACGACCTGCTTGCAGCATCATGTGAATTGTATATCAAAGAATATTTAGAATAAAAAACAAACTACAGGATATTATTATGAAACGTACAATTGTGGCTCTTGTGGCATTTTTCATGTGTTTTGCCACATCGTTTGCACAACTGACCATCGGTGGTAAGCGAATGGCTTATGACAAGCGGTCGAATACCTACTTGTTGACTGTACCCCGTTCGGCTTACGGCTCTTCTCTCACGCTGCCGATTGCGATCGACGACACGGTGTCTTGGATGATTATTGGCAGTAGCCAAGTGCGGACCAGTGTTGAGTTCCCTCTGGTTGACGGTGAGGTGAACTATCCTATCCTTTTCTCTCACAATAAGAATCTTACGACGGCTAAGATTCGTTTTACCTATCATCCCATCTTGTGCTTGACGGGTGATTTCAATGCCGAGTATTCGATAGGACAGGTACAGATTACCGAGCCTGACAGCAGCCAGACGGTCGATCTGCGCGCCCGCATCAAGTGGGCCGGCGGTACGACACTTTATGACTGGATCGAGAAGCACAACTATCACATCAAGTTCATTGATGAGTATGGCGAAAAACTGGATTTGTCATTCTTTGGCTTGCGTAAAGACAACCACTGGAGGCTGGATGCCGGAATAGTGGATATGTTGCGTTTCCGCAACAAAGTGGCCCACGGTATTTGGGCCGGTTTTGATTCAAAACCTTACTATGCCGAGTCACAGCCTGAGGCCCGCAACTATTCGCGTGGTGAACATGTTGAGATGTTTCTTAATGGAGAGTACATGGGCTTCTTTGACATGGCGGAGTTTCTGGACCGGAAGCAGATGAAGTTGAAGAAGTATGACGAGACGACGGGCACATTTAGGGGTCTGATGTGGAAAGGCAAGGAGGTGACCCGACAGACGTTGTTCAGTAGAGATTCGGTTGTCGTAGATACAGTTGAGCGATGGTGTGGATTCGATATCATGTACCCTGACTTTGATGATGTGTATCCTACTGACTATTCGGTATTGAACCGTGCCATCAATTTTGTGGCTACGAGTGACGATTCAACGTTTGCCGAGCATGTGGGCGAGTATTTTGACTTGCCGGTGCTGGCTGACTATTATGTGTTTATCCAGATGCTTTTTGCTATTGACAACTCAAGCAAGAATATCATCTGGGGATGTTACAACAGTGCACTCGACCAAAAGTTGACGCTGTCGGTGTGGGATCTGGAAGCTACAGTGGGACAGCACTGGTATGATGGCCAGGGCTATTATCATGCCAGTGAAATCCAACCCGAGAATGATTTGGAGACTTGCCGGTTCACTGCATTGAGCCGTAGTAAATTGTTCATGCGCCTGAAGCAAGTGCCCGCCTTCTGGCAGCGGGTGATGGACCGGTATTGGGAGTTGCGTAACACGGTACTTGATCCCGACAGTCTGATAGCCCGTTACCAAGCCACCTTTGACGTGCTAAGGACGAGTGGGGCGCTGGAGCGCGAGCGGGAACGATGGACTGGCTCGCGAGATCTGGCCAACCGTCAGCTGGATTTCCAGGGTGAATTGGATTACTTGAGCGACTGGATCAGGAGGCGTGTCAATTATCTGGATCATAACACATTTGCCATCTACCTTCTAGGGGATGCTAATGGTGACGGCTTGGTCACAATCAGTGATGTGACCCTGATTATCGATTATCTGCTCACGGACGACGGCTCGGCGTTGACAGCAATCAATGCCGACGTTGACCTTGACGGCAACATCACGATTGCGGATGTGACGGCATTGATCGACATGCTGTTGGTCGGCTAGACCCTCCAGAAGGTCAAGTTTTGAGATAATAATAAAAAAGTTTTGTTTAGCGCTTGCTGTTTCAGGAATTTGTACTACCTTTGCACCGCTTTTCGTAATCTCTGACAAGAAATAGAGTGGCTTGTGTATATTACGAAGTGATTATTAACGCATTAAAGACATATAAAATGGACTTGATTAAAGTTGCTGAACAGGCATTTGCTACGAACAAGCAGCACCCGCAGTTTTTCCCGGGTGACACAATCACGGTAGCATACCGCATCAAGGAGGGTAACAAGGAGCGTATCCAGATGTACCGTGGTGTGGTGATTAAGATCAATGGCGAGGGTGAGAAGAAGCGTTTCACCGTGCGCAAGATTAGTGACAACATCGGCGTTGAGCGTATTTTCCCGCTCGAGTCTCCGTTTATCGACAGCATTACCATCAACAAGCATGGTAAGGTGCGTCGTGCTAAGCTGCGAGGCACACTATCAGCGCTTCGGCCCTGTCTTTTTTCAATGGAAAAGCAACAACTGGATAACCGTCAACAGCCGGGTGGCGCAAAAAAGGCACTGGAGGCTGTCAAGCAGTGGCTCAGCCGCTTATCGTTCCGAACCGGGGTGATTGTGCTGTCATTGTGTGTGCTGTGCTATATTTTCTCATTTGCGCAAATGGCATTGCCGATCAGTGCCAAGGCCAAGGGTATCCTGTGGGTGGTTTTCTTCGGTCTGGCCAAGACTTTCCAATATGGCGGCCTAACAATTCTGGGCGTTGAGGGGTGGAAGCGGCTTAAGGCCCGCTTCAAGCGTCAGTGACTATTTGATTGTTCTCATCAGGCGCAGCGAGTTGAGCACACACAGCAGCGCCACGCCCACATCGGCAAACACGGCTTCCCACATGTTGGCGATGCCGACAACACCCAAAACCATTACAAGCACTTTTACTCCAATGGCGAACGCGATGTTCTGCCTGACGATGCTGCGTGTGCGGTGTCCCAGTTTCACGGCATCGGCCACTCGTGAGGGCTGGTCGGTCTGGATAATCACGTCGGCGGTCTCGATGGCCATGTCACTGCCCAGGGCACCCATGGCGATGCCCACGTCGCTCAATGCCAGCACCGGAGCATCGTTGATGCCGTCGCCCACAAAGGCCACTTGATGGCCCTCTTCTTCCTGTAGTTGCCGGATGTGTTCGACCTTACCCTGCGGCAGCAGATCGCCATACGCCTGAGTTATGCCCAGCTGGCGTGCCACGTCGTCGACCATGCTCTGCCTGTCTCCCGACAGCATCACTGTGGCGATGCCCATGTCGTCCAGGGCTTCGATGGCGCGGGCGGCATCCTCTTTAGGCTTGTCGTTGAGAAGGATGTGTCCTGCATATTGCCCGCAGATGGCCACGACGACCATGGTGCCGCTGATACCGCGCAAAGTGGCTGGGAATGCGACACCCTCGCGTTCCAGCAGGCGGGTGGTGCCCACAAGCCACGTCTGGCCCTCGACAAGGGCGCTCATGCCATAGCCCGCGATGTTCTTTACGTCGGTCACGGGTGTGTCGCCGGGTTTGCAGTAGTCGTTGATGGCCCGGGCGATGGGGTGTGGGCTGTGCTGCTCGATATTGGCGACTGTCGCTGCCTGTTCATGTGTCAAGCCTTCCACGTGGGTCACTGAGAACTCTCCCGTTGTCAAGGTTCCCGTTTTGTCCATAACCACCGTGTCTACGCCTGCGAGGGCATCCAGGTAATTGCTGCCCTTGAACAGGATGCCGCGGCGTGAGGCGGCACCGATGCCTGCAAAATAACTCAGCGGGATGCTGATGACCAGGGCACACGGACAGGAAATGACCAGGAAAATGAGCGCGCGGTGCAGCCACTGCTGGAAGTCATAGGAGAATGACGCAGGCGCAAGCAGCGAAAAGAGCCAGGGTAGGGCAACTACCAGCACGGCGAGCCCAACGACAACGGGGGTGTAAACCTTGGCAAAACGGCGGATGAACAGTTCGGCGGGTGCCTTGCGTTCGCTGGCTTCCTCAACCATCGTCAACACACGCGAAACAGCGCTCTCGCTTGAGGGGCGTGTGACGGTCAATCGGACGGTGCTCTCGCTGGCGATCATGCCAGCCAGCACTTCGTCACCGCTCTCGATGATGCGTGGCAAACTCTCACCGGTTAATGCAGCCGTGTCAAAAGCTGCTGCTGATTCTGTCAGTCTGCCGTCAACGGGTACACGTTCGCCAGCTTTCACTTCAATGAGGTCGCCTACAGTGACTTCATCGGGAGTAACCGTTAAGCGCTGGCCGTCACGGATGATGACTGCTTGGTCTGGGCGTAAGGCGATGAGTGATTTGATGTTGCCTCTGGCTCGGTTCACGGCGCGGTCCTGCAGGGCCTCGCCGATACAGTACAATGCCATCACGGCGACAGCTTCAGGATATTCGCCGATGGCAAAGGCGCCAAGGCTTGCAACGGTCATCAACAGGAATTCGCTGAAAAAGTCACCTTCTCGCGCCTCCTCAATGGCTTCTCGCAACACGCCCAGCCCCGTAGGCAACCAAGCCAAGGCATACCAGGCCAGTTTTACCCATCCGTTCCTGAACAAACTGATGTCCATTGTGCCCATGATGATGCCTGCTACAAGCATCGTCAGTGATAAAGCCGGTTTCCACCAGTTCATTTCCTCTTCCTCGTGGTGGTCGTGTCCCTGCTCACAACAGCAACTGCAGCCGTGGCTGTGGCAATGTTCTTCGTGCTCGTTATGATGTGCCATAGTGATCTCTCCTTTGTTGTTATTGTGGCAGCAAAGGTACATACAATTCGGTGCAACCGGGTTGCAAAGATCAGTACAGGAGGCGGGCGATACGGGCTGAGCCGCGTTTGCCGGCAGCGATGCGGGAGAACAGGCGGCGGGTTATGGGGGCGACGATCCAGCGCCACTGGCGGCTGTTGCCATAGGTGTCGTGCAGTGCGGTGTAGGCTTTCTGGCACAGTGGCTTAGCCAATTCTGGCTGCCCTTCTCGTTCATATTGCGCGGCAAGCACCATTCGGCGGTATTCCAGTAACCGCTCAAAGCGCTTTTTGTGCTTGGCCTTAAGTTGGGAGCAACGCACCTCGTTTTTCATGATGTCGATGACGTATTCCCACTCACCGTGACGGCTGTGGAACTCAGTGCCGGTGATGGAGTCGGCACCGTTGTGGTTGATGGTGACGCGTGACTTGCCGCCCATGTAGGCCACATGAGGGTTGGCGAGCAAGAGCCTCAGTCCCACTTCCCAGTCGTTCCAACGCGGGAGGTCGATGTTCCAGCCGTCGGTAGAGGCAAAGAACTCCCGTCTCACTGCATAGCGCTGGGTTGCCAGTTGTCCGTGCAGGATGTGGTTGGCAAACAGGTCACCGCGGTGGAACGGAGCTTGACGAGAACTGCCGTCAGGGAAAACGAGTGTCGAACGGGCACTGATCAGGTCCAGAGCTTTACCTTTGCGCTGGGCCCGTTCAATCATCTTGACATAGGATGCCACCAGCCCTTCTTCCATCAGGTCGTCACTGTCAAAAAACAGCACCCATTCGCCTGTTGCCTGCTCGAAACCGCGGTTTCGAGCAGCTCCGGCGGTGTGGTGCCCTTCACGGGTGACGACGATATTGAAGTCACCGCTCTGGTGTGCCTGCTTGAACTCCTCCAGCACCTGTAGTGAACCGTCAGTGCTGTCGTTGTCCACCAGTACCACCTGCAGCGGGCGATGGCTCTGGGCTAGCACGCTATCAAGTGTTGCACCAACGACTGCGGCACGGTTATACACGGGTATGATGACAGTTATCTCCATGCGATGGCTTTCTAAATTGGGGTAAAGGTACTGCTTTTTTATATAAGGTGCAAAAATTGCTCTAATTTTGGATAAATCAGGCTGCGTTTCGGAAAAGCTCAAATATTATTTGGCTTTTCTCTCAACTTGCTCTAATTTTGCATCCGCTATGAAAATACTCTTTGCTGGAGACGCCAGTAATATGCACAACTGCCTTGCCCAGGAGCTGCGGCGCATGGGGCACGAGGCAACGGTGGCATCCGACGGTTCGCGCTGGATGGACACCCACCGGGACATTAACCTGAAACGTGAGCCCGGCTTGCTCGGAGCGCTGCGTTACCTCTTCGATATCAAACGTGCATTACCCTTGATGACGGGTTATGACATTGTACAGATTGCGTCACCCATATTCTTGAGATTGAAACCTCATCGTGTCGCTAAGGTGTTTGACTACCTCAAGGCTCATAACAGCCATGTCGTTTTGTCGGCACTCGCTACCGATGTCGTTTACTATGATGCATGCCATGATGGGCACACCTTCCGTTACAATGACTACATGCTCGGTGATGAGCCTTCCCCCTACGTAAACTCGGCCGAGTATGTTGCCCAACAGCAGGATAATTGGCGCCAGCCGTTCATGCGTCAACACAGTGACCATATCCTTGGCGCTATTGACGGGGTGGTGGCTTGCCTGTATGAATACTATGCCGCCTACCAACCCAAATTTGGCGACCGTGTGGCCTATGCAGGCCTTCCCATTGATACCGAGTCGCTGACGTTTCGCCCGCTGGACAAAGCGCCCGAAAAGGTCCGGCTGTTCATCGGTATCCAGCGCGACCGCCATGTTGTTAAAGGCACCGATCGCTTACTGGCCGCCATGAAACGTGTCCATGACCGCTACCCGGGCATTACCGAGCTTGAGGTGGTTGAGAATTTGCCCTATGCCGAATACACGCGCCGGATGCGCGACTCACATGTGATTCTTGACCAGCTCTATAGCTATACGCCCGCGACCAATGCGCTCATAGCGATGGCTCAGGGACTGGTGGCAGTATCTGGTGCCGAACCTGAGTATTACGACTTTATTGGAGAGACCGTCAATAAACCGATTGTCAATGTCTCGCCGCTTGTCGAGGGCGACATCGATGCCAAGCTGTCGTGGCTTGTCGAACATCGCGACCAATTGCCGCAGATGGCCCGTGCCAGCCGTGCGTTTGTCGAGAAACACAATGCGGCGGCTGTCGTGGCACAGCGGTATCTCGATTTTTGGAACGGCTTGATGTAGGCCGAATAATAGCAAACGAAGGGGGAAACGGTCAGTAGCCGTCTCCCCCTTTTTATCGGAATGATTACTCAATCAGAAATATTTGCCCACTGCAGCCTTGAGGCGCGTAGCGTCTTCGACACGTTCCACGATTTCACTGTTCTTGATGATGAACGTGGTGGGAATGCCGGTGACATTGTAGGCTCCGATATTCTGTGAATTGATGCTCATGGGATCAAAGACGGTGATCCACGGCAGATTCTGGGCCGCACGGCGCCAAGCCACATTGTCCTGGTCAACACTGATCTGGTAGATCTGCAATCCGCGATTGTGGTATTGCTGGTAGATGTCGTTGAGCAGTTTGTTGAGTTGCGGCGAGATTTCGGTGGTGTAGGCGGTGAAATCGAGCAGCACGATGTGGTTAGCGGCAGCAGTGCCTGACAAGGTCTGCTCCTTGCCGTTATTGTCCTGGAGCTTGATGTCGATGAGCGAGGCATAGTCGGCATACACGGTATCGTTTGCCGCACTCATGGCACGACGACGGCGCTGACCGTCCAGCAACACGTTAACCAGATAGTTGGTGCGGGGGTCATCGGGGCGGAACGAGTTGAAAGAGTTGGCCACGGCGCCGATAATGCGCAGGTCATTGTCATTCAACGGGTCAAACAGCGGTTTGCCGTCAATGTACTTGTTGATGACATAGTAGGCTACGATACCGCTCGGGTCAGCGACGATTTGGCGTGCCAGCTTGTCCTTCCATGCCTGCAGGTCGGCCGCAGTGCCCTTGCCACCGGCAAACTTCATTGCCTCCTTGTCAATCTTCATCACCTGCTCGGCATGCTCGCTGCCTGCGATGGTGTAGTCCGCAGCCAGGTGCGGCAGTTTGGCGGTAATGGTGATGTGGTCGAGGCTGTCGATGGGGAAACAGATGGATTGGTCTCCCAGTCGCAACTGATAGATATTGGGGACCTCGGGGGCGGGAGCGCTGACGCTGAACTTGCCGTTGTTGCCCACCTTGACACTGTCAACAATGAGCCACTCGCCATTGCTCGACTGCTCGAGAACGAGTGTTGTGGTGTCACTGGCACCCTCGATGGTGCCGTCGATATGGAACTTGTTACCGTCACAGGCGGTCAGTGCCGCAAGGACTGTCATCATCAGTAAGAATTTCTTCATGTCTTGTAGTTGATTATAAAAACGGTGCGAAATTACACTTTTTTCCCCGCCTGACAAAATCTGGTCTTCAGTTTCTGGCAGGATAAGGCTGCAGCAGGTTTCGGCAAAAGAAAAAGACCCGCCGTCACGGCGAGTCTTTATTCCCAAAAAGCTTTACCTTATGAAAAAAATTATTACCTTCAAATTATCGGTGCAAAAGTACTGCCAAATGAATTCACAGCACCAATGATTTTCATTAAAAAAGGTTAAATCTGCCTATTGGGTAATATATAACAGTGTTTAATGCAGTATGATGTCGATGGTTGCGGTAACATCGCCTATATTTACTTCATGATCACCGTTCACATCACTGCGTGCCAGTCTAGCAGCATCGGCGGGTGCACCAAGAATAATGTCGATAATCGCCGTGACGTCACCGATGTTCACCTCTCCGTCACCGTTCACGTCTCCTATGCGATAACTGAACTGGCCGGTGATATCAGCAACGGTATATTTGTTGGTGGTTGAGGTGATCTCGAGGTAGATGTCCTGGTTGATGCCGGTCACGTCAACACTCTGGTGACCGCTGTCCCCCTGGTTGAGCACGACATTGAAGGTGTAATCATCGCTAACGACGTTGAACGTGCGGTAATAGAACCGCTGGCCCATGACCATTTTTGTGTCGGAGATGCTCACGCCTGGCCAGCTGTCGCTGATGGCTCCCGTGGAATCCCATGCATAAATATAGACACTGCTCCAGTTGTTAGGCTCGCTTGTCGGGTCCTTGAGATAAACTGTTGCCGTGTAGGGGGCAAAACCATGGAAAATGTATTCCCGTTGCACGATATTGCGCACCCTGCCGTCATGGAGTACCCCTGCGGTAAGAACGGTGTTGTCGGTAAAGGTGAATCTAGCTTGCCCTACCGCTTGACGACTGGCGGCTGTGGGCCTGCTGCCATCGGTGGTATAAACGATAACGGCGTTCTCATCGCTGGCGGTAATCGTCACTGTGACGCTGCCTTCATACCAGCCGCTATCCATGTCTATTGAGAGGGTGGGGGCTGATGATGTGTAGTTGGTCACCTCGTGGTCCCATGTGCTGTCGATGTAGTAGCCATGGTTGCGGTAGGTCAAGTCGCTTGTCTGCTGCCCGTCGGTGACGAATATGATTCCTGTTGGTTCAGTGGTGAGGGCGCCGTCATAGGTCCATTTCCAGATTTTGCGGGTCCCGTCACTGGTGGTTCCCATCAGGGTCATCGTTTGCCCTGGCCATGTGCCTCCAGTGAAATTGCTGCTATTGTTCCACACCCAAGTCGTTACACTGCTCACATTTATTCCGGTTTCAAGGAACACGCTCATGTCGTCTTCCTCGCAACTGGGCTCATAAGGGTCCAGTGTGCTGGGCTGGCTGCTGCCATTGCCCTCACCGTCATTGCTCGACAATTCTTCCTCGGTGCCGTCGTAGCTTAATACGTTGCCGGTATTGGCGTTGCTGGTGTACAGGTAGGGCCCGTCTTCACCGATCTTGCCTGGGGCGGGAGTCAGACTGGTCGAAAGGACATACACGCGCAGGTTGCCCTTACCGGAGCATGATGTGGTCGTCAAGGTGCCGTTGGTCACCGTTTTGACATCGCCCGTCACACAGTCGGTGTAGGTGCCGTTGAGCACTCCAGTGAATGTGGCTGGGCCATTGATGGTCACGAGAGCATAACTGTCGGTCGTGTCATCGGTATATCGACGCTTGAAGGCATAACCTCCCGTCGAGGAACAGCCCGTGGTACTGTATTGGCCCTTGCGAAGAGCGGGAACGGCCTGGCGAATGCGGTTGAGGCGTTGCAGATGCTTGACCAGGGGCTTGGATAGTGTGGCTGCGAGATTCCCGCTCGCGCTGCTGGCCACGCCAAAGTCACTTGTTGCCACATTGCCCTTGATATAGCCACCATAGTAGGCTCGACCACTGTCCTTGAGTGAACCGTTGCCACCCGGATCAATGGTCTTGCCGGCCTTGAACTCGACCTCACTGCCATAGTACAGGCAGGGGATACCGCGGAAGGTGAACATCAGCGACAGGTTCTCGGCCCATTGTGCCGTGCCCTCGTTGAAACGGATGTTGTCGTTGGGGCCAGGGCTGTAGTCATGGCTATCGACATACACGACGTTGTAAGTGGCGTCATTATAATATTTGTCACCGGTGACGGCGAGGTCCCATACGCTGGCAATGTTGTGGAACGAGTAGTGAACGGGAAAGTCAATGACATTCAGGCCCGAGGCCCTGCTCACGTCGGGTGCGTGATAGTTGTTGCCGTCGAGCACTGCGTTGTTAGAGGTGGGCATGGCACTGCTCGTTTCCGTATTGTTGTCATTATACATCTGCTGGCAAGAGCTGATGTTATCCAGGGAGTTCAAATCGGTGCTCTCATAGATAGCGATGCCATCCCAGTAGCTGGCGCTATTGTTCCAACTGTAGTTCTTGCTCTCGGCCCAAGTGTAGAAATAGGGTGACAGGGCGGGCTGGTTGCGGTAGGTGACACTGCCCTGGTAACGGGCGCACACCTCGGTACACATGTAAAAATCAGCCTGATTGAGACGTTTGCTCCTGTATTGCTCGCCCAGAGCCTTGAATGCAGGGATATAGATCTTGTTGAAAGTCAATCTGGAGATGTGGCCTCCGGTGTCAATTCTAAAACCGTCAACACCCATCTTGATGAACGTGCCGTAGCAGTTGATTAGATATTCGGCAACGGCAGGGTTTTCGGTATTCAAGTCAACGCAGTCGCCGGCTATCTGAGCCCACCAACGTGTGTTGTCGTCCCAATTGAATTGGCCGAAGTGATGCCAGTAATTGTGCGTGTCGTGGTTCTGGTTGTCGGTATTCTTCATCTGCTTCAGACGGTTGTCATATTGCTGGCCTGCAGGCAGGTTGGCGTAGTTGGTCGGTAACACGCCGCCCACCGAGTCGGTGGTGTAGGGCAACATGCACTCGTTGATCTTGAACTGGTTGGCGTTCCAATCGCGAGTGAACAGTTTGCACAGATGTTCTTCACCGAAGTTGCCCGTGTGGTTCAGCACCACGTCAAGCAGCACCTTCATGCCTCGGGCATGGGCCTCGTCGATAAGCGTTTGGAAGGTCGTGTCACCGCTCTCGTAACGGTGGTCGACCCGACTAAAATCGCGGGCGTGATAGCCATGATAGTCGAGTCCTGACGCATTCTCGACAATTGGGGTAACCCACACTGCTGTGAATCCCAGTGCCTTGATGTAGTCTAATTTCTCAATCAGGCCTTTGAAGTCACCGCGCCAGCACGGGTCGCCATGGTTGGCCGAGGCTCCGTCCCAGCATTGCGCATTGTTACTCGGGTCGCCATCATAGAAGCGGGTAGTAATCACAAAGTAGATGCTCTCGTCGCGGAAATCGTTGCGTGGTCCCACAAAAGCCGCCCATGCCTCAAGCGTAGACGCCATCATCACAATCATCAACAAACACTTGAAAAGGGTCTTTCTACATTCCATATCGCAATAAAGATTTAAACACAATAATCGACCCTCAAAGATATTAAAAAAATCTCAATACCCCTTCCATCCTCACTAATTTACTCCGCCACCCCCGTCCAGTAGGTTCAGGTCCCCTGTGCCGGGGCACCGCCACCGTCATCCAGGTCCCCTGTGCCGGGGCTTCGCCACGGCCCCATTTTCTGGAAACATCATGTCACGTGGGCGGTGGCTCCGCCACCGTTTTTGACTGACTTGAACTAGAAAAAGTTGACAGATTCGAGAGGCAAAAAAAGATTGCCAAATGCAAGAATTTGTACAACGATCCACGGTTACGGAAGTGGACCCCA
>ONKU01000041.1 GCA_900318535.1 uncultured Prevotellaceae bacterium
GTGAGGGTCCCACCTCTTCCCATTCCGAACAGAGAAGTTAAGCCTCACCACGCCGATGGTACTGCGAAAGTGGGAGAGTAGGTAACCGCCCCTTAAGAGGGAGTCACAGTGAAAGCTGCGGCTCCCTCGTTTTTTTGTTGGATGGATATCACGGAGAAAACGGATTTAACGGATATAACGGAGTCGGTGGGGTGGGGGAATTGTTGATGAAAAAAGAAAAATTTCTTTAAAGGTTTGTGCGCTCCAAAAAATAGTTATAACTTTGTTGATTGATTTGAAACGATGAGACGATTGTTGGCCATATTGACATTGGTGTTGACTCTGGGGCTGGGAAATGTGGCCCTGGCTGACATTCAGTGGCATGAGACCAACCGCGAGGTGACAGGCAAGAGCCTTAATGACCCGCGCACGAGCGATGGCATTGAAATCTATTGCAACAATGGGACAATCACTATTGTGACGCCCAAGCGCATCACCGTGCGTGTGTATACGATTCTGGGGCAGGTGGTTTCTCAGGCCACATTGCAGCCGGGAGCGAGTGAGCTTCACTTGAGTTCGCGAGGGATCTACCTGGTAAGGATCGGCAATATCACCCAGAAGGTCGCCATCTAGCATCCACCCTCTCATCTGAAAGATCGACGATGACTAAAACCATTTAATAACCTTAACTAAACAAGTGAGTATGACTAATTTAGAGAACATTGACTGGGCACATCTGCCTTTTGGTTACATGAAGACCGATTACAACGTGCGCTGCACATTCAAGGACGGCAAGTGGGGTGAGATTGAGGTCACCCAGGACGAGACCATCAACCTGCACATGGCTGCAAGCTGTCTGCACTATGGTCAGGAGATCTTTGAAGGTCTGAAGGCTTTCCGCGGTCAGGATGGCAAGATCCGCTTGTTCCGCCCCGATGAGAACGCCAAGCGTCTGCAGAACAGCGCTCGTGGTATCCTCATGGAGCCTCTGCCCGAGGACATCTTCATGGAGATGTGCAAGAAGGTCGTTAAGCTCAACGAGCGCTTTATCCCGCCTTATGGCAGCGGCAGCTCGCTCTACCTTCGTCCCGTTGAAATCGGTATCTCGCCCCGCGTTGGTGTGAGCCCCGCCGAAGAATATACTGTTATCATTTTCGTTACCCCGGTAGGCCCGTACTTCAAGGAGGGCTTCCACTGCACCAAGGTTGCTGTTTACCGCGAGTATGACCGTGCTGCTCCCTGTGGCACCGGCCGCTGGAAAGTGGGTGGCAACTACGCTGCCGGTATGGGCGCAACCGCTCGTGCCAAGGCTGCCGGCTACAGCGCCGCTCTGTTCTTGGATCCCAAGGAGAAGAAGTACCTCGACGAGTGTGGTCCCGCCAACTTCTTTATTGTCAAGGGTAACACCTACGTCACTCCCAAGTCGGGTTCGATTCTGCCTTCAATCACCAACATGAGTCTGCAGCAGATTGCCCGCGACCTGGGCATGGAGGTTGAGGCTCGTCCGATTCCTCTGGAGGAACTTGCCGAGGCCGATGAGGCTGCCGAGTGCGGCACCGCTGCCGTTACCGCTCCCATCAGCGAGGTTGTTGACATGGACAAGGATGTGCACTATGTGATCAGGAAAGACAATAGTGTCGGTCCCAAGGTGACTGCTCTGTACAACCGCCTGCGTGCCATCCAGCAGGGTGATTATCCCGATGAGCACGGCTGGGTAGTCTTTGTGGACTAATCCCGTTGACGTGACATGCTGGATTGCTTATCCATCATTGAACGATACTACACACCCGGTAATGATGATTACCGGGTGTTGGTTCATCATAGCCGTCAGGTTGCCGACCTGGCCGTGGCGCTGACCCAACGGCTCATTGGGCAAGGCGTGCCCATGGACATCGAGTTTGTCGAGGAGGCTGCCATGTTGCATGACATCGGCATGTGCCGTACTGATGCCCCTGGCATCTGCTGCCATGGCACTGAGCCCTATATCCTGCATGGTGTTTTGGGACGCCGGATGCTTGATTCGTTGGGGCTGTACCGCCACGGACGCGTGTGTGAGCGCCACACGGGCACTGGCATCACTGCAGCCGAGATCATTGCCCAGCACCTGCCTATCGCTCCACCGCGCGACCTCTTGCCCGAGAGCCTTGAGGAGAAGGTCATCTGCTATGCCGACAAGTTCTTTTCCAAGAGCCGGCTCAATGAGGGCCCCAAGACGATGGAACGTGCCCGCAAGTCGCTGGCCAAGTTTGGCGGTGACACCCTGCAGCGCTTTGACGAGATGGTTGCTCTGTTCGGGACACCCGACAGCATCTGAAACGGCTGCAATCATATACAGCAAAAAACCGTCGCACATCACGTGCGGCGGTTTCTTGTTGAGGTTTTCTCGTCGTTGAGGATTACTTGCGGATACCGAGTTCCTTCTTGGCGATGAGAGCGCGGTAGCGGTTGATGTCTTTGCGCATCAGGTAATCGAGCA
>ONKU01000029.1 GCA_900318535.1 uncultured Prevotellaceae bacterium
GATCCGCATCCGCGGTTTCGCTTCGATTAACGGTAGCAACGAGCCCTTGTATGTCATCGACGGTGTACCCTTCGGCGGCAACATCAGCGACTTGAACAGCGCCGACATCGAGAGCATCACCGTGCTGAAGGATGCCACCTCGGCAGCCCTGTACGGTAACCGTGCCGGTAACGGTGTCATCATGATCAACACCAAGAAGGGCCGCAACGACAAGGCCCGCATCAACGCATCGGTCATGTTGGGTACCTACAACCGTGGTATTCCCGAGTATGACCGCATGGATGCCCGTCAGTGGATGAACGCCATGATGCAAAGCTACGTGCGCGAGGTTTACACGGCCGGTAACAGTGGTGAAAATCCCGACGGCACACCCAAGGTCATGAGTTGGCCTGAAGCCAAGATCAAAGCCAATAATGATATTATCGACTCATATCTGCGCTACAACATCTTCGACCTGCCCGACAATGATTTGTTTAATGGCTACACGCTCAGGGATGAGGCCAACATCAAGAGTGAAGTCGCAGGTGACCTTGACTGGTTCAAGGCCGCTATCCGCAGCGGTTTCCGTCAGGAGTACAACGTCAGCGGCGACGGTGGCAGCAAGAACTCTAACTACTACCTGGGTGTGGGTTACACCAAGGAGGACGGTTACACCAAGGAGTCAGGCTTTGAGCGCATCAGTGGTCGTGCACGCGTCAACCTGGAGCCCAAGACCTGGTTCAAGACGGGTTTGAACATCAGCGGCTCTCACCAGCTCACCAGATTCCATAGCGACAGCGAGAACAGCTACAAGAACGCCTTCAGCTACTGCCGTAACATCGCTCCCATTTATCCCGTTTATCTCCACGACTTGAGTTCACCTGACGGTGCCTACGTCCTGGACGAGGAAGGCAACAAGATCTACGACAGCGGTGAAACTTACACCCGTCCTCAATACGCAGGCCGCCACTACCTGTGGGAGACCGAGCTGGACATGGACAAGACCTACCGCAACACCCTCGACGGTCAGGGCTATGTCACCTTCGTGCTGCCTTATGGCTTCGACTTCACCCTGAATGCCGACCTAAATGTGCGCAACACCGAGAACCGCGAGTATGACAATGCCATCATCGGTGACGGTATGGGTAACAACGCCCGCACCAAGCGCATCATCTACCGCTACAAGAACTACACCCTCCAGCAATTGTTGAACTGGAACCAGACTTATGCCGACCGCCACGCCTTTGAGGTGCTGCTCGGTCATGAGAACTACTACTACAAGTACAACTACCTGTATGGCTACAAGGCTAACGAGACCCTGGCCGGCCACATCGACATGATCAACTTCTCGGACATCCAGAACCTGTATGATTACGAGAACAACGACCGCAGGGAGAGCTACCTGGGCCGCGTTCGCTACGTCCTGGACAACAAGTACTCTCTTGAGGGAACCTTCCGTCGTGACGGTAGCTCGCGCTTCCATCCTGACCACCGCTGGGGCAACTTCTACAGCATCGGTGCCAGCTGGATCATGAGCCGCGAGGAGTTCATCCGCAAGTACGACTGGATCAACAACCTGAAGTTCCGTGCCGCCTATGGTGAAGCCGCTAACGACCGTGCTGCCGACTATTACAGCTACATGGCCCTGTATGACATCACCGTCAACGGTGGTATGGGTGCTCTGGTAAAGAGCCAGCTGACCAACGAGAATCTGAGCTGGGAGTCGGTAAGGAACCTGAGCGTCGGTCTTGAGGGCCGCCTGTTCAACCGCCTGAACTTCAGCATCGAGTACTTCTCCAAGGGCTCGCATGACCTGATCTTCAGCCTCAACCAGCCGCTGTCGGCCGGTGCCACCAGCACCAGCAGCGCTGTATCACAGGTACAAATCAACTTGGGTAACATGGTGAACCGCGGCTTCGAGCTCTCGGCCGATGCCGACATCGTTAAGCTCAACGACTTCCGCTTCAACCTGGGTCTGAACCTGACCTACCTGAAGAACAAGATCACCAAGATGCCAGACGTCTACAACGTGGGCGAGGAGAAGGATGAGTACACTGCCGGTATGCAGAGCGGCCAGTACAACTACCGCAAGGGTCACTCGATGTATTCCTTCTACACCTTTACCTATAAGGGCGTCGATGACATGACCGGTAAGTCGCTCTACACCTTCAACGATCATGACTTCTATGTACCCGGTATGGTAGGAGCCGACGAGGACCTCACCAACCGTGAGCCCATCCCCGCAGGCGAATATGTTGTTATCGACGGTGTTCCCTATGTTTACAAGCCCGCAACCTATGGCAAGCGTGAGTGGCACGGCACCGCAGTTCCCAAGCTCTATGGTAGCTTCAATCCCACGATTGACTACAAGAACTTCACCCTGGGCGCCATCTTCTCCTTCCAGCTGGGCGGCAAGTGTATCGACTGGACCTACCAGAGCCTGACCTCGATGGGCGGTACTCCCAGTGCCATCCATGCCGACATGGCCGACGCTTGGGTTAAGGACCTCGATGGCACCGTCGTTACCTACACCGAGGACCAGATCAAGGGCATGACTGTGGGCGAAGGCGAAAATGCCTACGTGAATTATCCCGCCAACCGTCTCAATCCCAACGGCACTCCCGCAGTTTACTCAGGTGACAACAGCTACAACAGCGCTACCAGCGACCGCTACATCACCTCGTCTAACTACTTCATCGTTAAGAACATCGGCCTCACCTACCGCCTGCCGCGCTTCATCCTGAACAAGATCGGTTTCACCAACGTCTCGCTCTCGGCCACCATCGAGAACCTGTACACCAAGACCGCCCGCAAGGGTATGAACGCACAGCAGAACTTCAGCGGTTATGTGGGTGACTACATGGTAACTCCGCGCGTATTCTCGTTCGGTGTGAAGTTCGGTTTCGGTGTAGTCGCTTTGGGACTGTCATCGTGTTCTAAAGATTACCTCGACACTGCACCGACGGCCGAAACCGGTACGGCAACCGCATTCGAGACCACTGAGAATGTTAAGTTGGCCGTCAATGGCTGCGCACGCGTGATGATGAACCAGTACCTGAGCACACAGGGTATGTGCGGCGAGGGTTGTATCAAGATGTGGTATGGCAACTATCCCGGCCAGGACTTCTATGTGAACCTTCCCGGCTGGGCATCGCTGATCAACCAGAACATACACGACACGCCCACCAGCCTTTACACCTACTATCCCTGGTTCTACTACTACAAGCTCATCAGCAACGCCAACAGCGTCATCCTGCACGTTGACGAAGCCGAAGGCATTGAGGCCGACAAGCAGTTCCTCAAAGCTCAGGGTCTCACCTTCCGTGCCTATGCTTACATGATGCTGGCACAGATCTACTGCAAGCGCTGGGTGGACAGTGACAACGGCACCTGCCCTGGCCTCGTACTCCGTCTGGACGAGAGCGTGGGTGACCTGCCTCTGACTTCGCTGGCCGATGCCTATGCACAGATCTATGCTGACCTCGACGAGGCCATCAGCCTCTATCAGGCTTCAGGCCGTCACCGTGCTGACGCCGAGTTCTTCCTGCCCGACATCGACGTAGCTTACGCCACCTATGCCCGTGCAGCCCTCAACCGCTGCGACTGGAGCAACGCTTCCAAGTATGCCCAGCTGGCCCGCGCCGATCATCCTCTCATGAGCAATGACGAGCTGCTGAGCAACGGTTTCTGCACCCACAACAAAGAATGGATTTGGGGCGGCTACAGCGCCAGTGACCAGACGTTGTACTACTACAGCTACCACGCCTACATTGCCTATAACAGTAATGCCGGTAACGTGCGCAACTATCCCAAGTGCATCAACAGGGAGTTGTTCGAGCAGATTCCTGCAACCGACGTTCGTCGCCAGTGGTGGCTCGATCCCACGGGCTACACCTATACCACCACGACCGGTGTGGCCGCCAACAGCACCCAGTTGGCAAAGGATACCCGTGCCAAATATCCCGACCTGCTGAGCAATGCTACCGTCTATGCCTACATGCAGTTCAAGGTTCGCTGCAACGACACCCCCGGTGTGGGTGAGCTGAACAACTTCCGCTCCAGCGAGATGCTGCTCATTGAGGCCGAGGCCGAGTACATGATGAACAACGCAAGCGGTGCACAGGCTGCTCTGGTTGCCCTGAACAAGACTTCGGGCCGCGATCCCGAGTACAGCTGCAACAAGACTGGTGCCGACCTGCTCAACGAGATCAAGCTCTATCGCCGCATCGAACTGTGGGGCGAAGGCTTCGACTGGTTTGACTTGAAGCGCTGGAAAGACACCCTCGTTCGCCACACCTATGAGGACGGCGGCAACTTCCTGGCTACCCTGGCAGTCACCATCAAGCCCGAGGAGAAGAACGAGTGGCGTTACATGATCCCGACCCGCGAGACCGACTACAACAAGGCCGTTCGCGACGGTGTCATCACCCCCGCCGAGTAAACCCGTTCACAAGCAACAGGCCTAACGCCTTGTTGACAACTGATTAAAGTAGTGCCGACGCAACACCAGCGCCGGCACTACTGTTTTATCGACCTTTCGACACGGGATTTCCGGTAAAAACATCGAAGGTGTTAGCGGTTCGAAGAACCAGCCTCAATAAGTAAGACCATGCAAGAACCTCGCAGAGGTTCGCAGCTTGGTCCTAAAGCGAAATACACCAAGTGCCTCGAAGAGGAACTTAGTGATTAATGGTCATTTGACGGCTGTAGAAGTTCGTCTTTCGACGCACTTGCCTCCTGAGATAGCTGCCACCAAGCTGCGCCCGTCATCGACGGGCTTGCATGGTGTTTTCCATAAAAGTCGAGTCTTTGACCCGACTAGCCTCGTCGAGGCAGATGCCATGCCCATTATTTCAAACCAGCATCTATTTGCATTACTTACAGATTATTACGATGAGATTGACTACTTTTATCACACTCCAATGGTTTTCTTTACTGAGAATATTGTAACTTTGCAGGTCAGTAATTTGAATTCTAACGACAAAATATCTATAGACAATGAGCAAGGAAACTTTTTCGCACCTTGAGGCGCTGCGCGAGGAAATGCGCCGCCTGAATGTCGATGCCGTCATCATTCCCGGCACCGACCCGCACCAGAGTGAATACATCTGTGACCACTGGAAGTTCCGTGACTGGATCAGCGGTTTCACGGGCAGTAACGGCACAGCCGTCGTGACGCTTGACCAGGCCGCCCTGTGGACCGACTCGCGCTACTTCCTGCAAGCAGGCATCGAGCTCGAGGACAGCGGTTTCGTGATGATGAAGGAGAACATGGGCAACGACCCCACCATCCACGAGTGGCTGCGAGAAGTGCTTGACGAAGACGCAGTCATCGCCATCGACGGCAGGCTTTACAGCGCCCAGGACGCCAACCTGCTGGAGCGATTCTGCGGTGAGAACGGTTTCATGCTCGCCACCGAGTTTTATCCTGCCGACAGGATTTGGACCGACCGTCCTGCCCGTCCCAGCGAACCCGCCTTTGTACATGACGTACAATATGCCGGCGAAGAAGCCAGCGACAAAATCGAGCGCCTGCTCACCGTGCTCGAGGACAACGATGCCACGGCCATGCTCGTTACCGCCCTTGACGACATCGCATGGCTGCTCAACCTGCGCGGCAACGACGTGGCATTTACTCCAGTTGTCATTGCCTTTGCCTACATCTCGCGCAACAACAGGGAACTGTTCATCGACGAGAACAAGATTACCGACGAGGTGCGCCAGCACCTCAAGCAGTGCGGCATGCGCGTTCGCAACTATGACGACATTGTGCACTTCCTGGAGCGCGTGAGCGAACACGAGGTAGTACTGCTCGACCCCAACCGCGTGAGCGACACGCTGGCCAACGCCCTGCCGTGCCAGAAGGTCTATTTCCGCTCGCCCATCACCGACCTCAAGTGCATCAAGAACGAGCGCCAAATCGAGGGATTCCGCCATGCCATGGAGCGCGACGGAGCTGCCCTGGTGCGCCTGTTCAAGTGGATTGAGGAAACGGCGCCCACAGGCACAATCAACGAGGTGGACGTGTGGAACAAGGGCATGGAATTCCGCGCCCAGCAGGACCTGTACCGTGAGGACAGCTTTGCCATGATCTGCGGCTACAAGGAGCATGGCGCCATCGTCCACTACGAAGCCACCGACGAGAGTGCCTCGACGCTGCACGGCGAGGGCATCCTGCTCGTTGACAGCGGCGCGCAGTACCTTGACGGCACCACCGACATCACCCGCACCATCACCCTGGGCAACCCCACTGCACAGGAGAAGCACGACTTCACCCTCGTGCTCAAGGGTCACTTGGCCCTGCAACGCGCCAAATTCCCCGTTGGCACCACCGGCTGCCAGCTCGACGTGCTTGCACGCCTGCCGCTGTGGCAAGAGGCGATGACCTACGGCCACGGCACAGGCCACGGCGTGGGCCACTTCCTGGGCTGCCACGAGGGGCCGCAAAGCATCCGCACCAATCTGGTCAACGTTCCGTTGCAACCCGGCATGATCACTAGCAACGAACCTGGTCTGTACAAGACCGGCGAATACGGCATCCGCACCGAGAACCTGCTGCTCACCGTCGAGGCCGAGAAAACCGAGGAATTCGGTGATTTCCTGACCTTTGAGCCGCTGACGCTCTTCCCCTATGACCTGCAGCTCATCGACCGCGACATGCTCAGCAACGAGGACGTAGCACAGATCAACGACTACCACCGCATGGTGCGCGAGCGCATCACTCCGCTGCTCAACGCCGACGAGGCCGCCTGGCTCGCCGAGAAGACCAAAGAAATATAAAACCCTCTAAACTCTAAACACTAAACTAAATAATGGCTATCATCAAGAAAGTTAGGGGCTTTGAGCCCAAAATCGGAGAAAACTGTTTCCTGGCCGACAACGCCGTCGTTGTTGGCGACGTAACCATGGGCAACGATTGCAGCATCTGGTTTGGTGCCGTGCTGCGCGGCGATGTGAACACCATCACCATCGGCAACCGCGTCAACATCCAGGACAATGCAGTCATACATACCTTGTACGAGAAATCGGTCACCGAAATCGGCAACGACGTGTCCATCGGGCACAATGTGGTCGTGCACGGCGCCAAAATCGGTGACATGGCCCTCATTGGCATGGGCAGCATCATCCTGGACCACGCCGAAATCGGCGAGGGCGCCATCATTGCTGCCGGCAGTGTCGTGCTTGGCGGCACCAAGGTGGGTCCCCACGAGTTGTGGGCAGGCAGTCCGGCGAAGTTCAAGAAGATGGTTGACCCCAAACAGGCCAGCGAAATCAACGTGAAAATCGCCAAAAACTACCTGATGTATTCCACGTGGTACGAGTAATCGGTACCACTGGAAATTATCGATTTGATTATAGCCAAAATTCAAGATGAAGAAGTATTATTGCCTGTTGACTATCCTGGCTCTCGTGCTGGCGGCGATGCCGGCACGGGCAGTCATCTACATGGTGGGCAACAACCCCTTTGGTGACTGGAATCCGGGCAGGGGCGTCGAGATGACCGACCTGGGCAATGGCACCTACACGTTGACCGCCAACATCAGCGGCACGGTGTGGTTTGTGTTTGCCGACGGGCTGGACAGCAATTGGAGCGTCTTCAACTCCAACTACCGTTACGGCCCCAACGGCGACGGCAGCCAGGAAGTGACCGTCGACAACACCTACACGACCCAAAAGAGCAACAACAACCATTCCTACAAGTTCATCGGCAGCGGCAAGGACTACATCTTCACCTTCAACTTGACAAGTCTCACTTTCAGCATCGGCGAATACCAGGAGCCACCCCTACCCGACCCGTTTACACTGGAGGTGGGCGACGTGAATGGTGACGGCGAGATCAATATTGCCGATATCAACGGGCTCATTGACATCATTTTGGGCGGTTTTTCCAACTACGACATACGCCACCGCAGCGACGTCAACTATGACGGCGAGATCAACATCGCCGACATCAATTCCATCATCGACCACCTGCTGGGCGGCGAGTTGCCCGAGCCTGTCAGGGAGGGATATGATTACGTGTGGGACGATACCGCCATCCCCGAGGTGCACTTGAGCGTGAGCCTCAACGAGTGGAACAGGCTGCTGACCCTGTATGACGCCAACAGCTTCACGACCCAATATATCAAGGCAGACATCACGTTCGTCAAGGACGGCGAGACCACGGTCATCGATGGCGTGGGCCTGCGGCTCAAGGGCAACACCTCGCGCCGCCGTCCCGAGGGATGGAACGGCCAGCAGCACCAGCGCGACAACACCGACTGGCACCATGCCCACTTCGGCGTAAACCTGCGCAAATACCACGATGACGAGAGCCACACGCTGCAGGGCGTGCGCAAGCTGCACCTCAAGTGGTTCAAGGACGACCCTGCATACGTGCGCGAGATTTTCTGCTACGAACTCTTCAAGCGTGCCGGCGTGTGGACGGCCGTGCGCAACAGCTACTGCCGCCTGTGGCTGCACGTCGAGGGCGACAGCAAGGAAGCCTATTTTGGCGTGTATGAGCTCATGGAACCCATCGATAAACGCTACCTCAAGGACCGCAAATACCAGTTCGGTTCCAATGACGGCTTCCTGTGGAAGTGTCGCAACGGTGCCTCGGGCCTGAACAACCCCAACGGCGACATCTGGTATGACGACGACACCGACGACCGCCATGCCTATACCCTCCAGACCAAGACTGAGGCGTTTGAAGCCGCACGGGCGCAGCTGGTGGACTTCATGAACAAGCTCAACGGCCTTTCAGACAGCGAGTTTTACACCTGGATCCAACAGGTGACCGACGTGGACCTGCTGCTCAAGACCTATGCCGTCAATGTCGCCGTGGGCATGTGGGACGACTACTGGAACAATGCCAACAACTACTACATCTACTTCAACGGCACGGGCCTGAACGACTACAAGTTCTTCTTCATCCCGTTCGACTACGACAACACGCTGGGAACAAGCCTGCGATGCGGTGTGCAGGACGATGCCGGACGCCAAGATCCGCTCCATTGGGGTAACGACAACAACCGACTGATTGCCAGGATACTCAAATTCGATGATTTCAAGGCAAAATATGTTGCCTATCTCAAGGAACTCGTCGATGTCAAGAACGCCCTGATGGACCGCGCGTCGTCCCAGGCCCGCATCCGCTCGTGGCAGCAGCGCATCGAGCCCTATATCGACAACGACACGGGCGAGGACACGTCCATCGAGGACAAACCGGCACCATGGGGCAACCATGGCGAGTACCGCCTGCTCAAGAACAACAGCGACAACTTTTTCACCGTCAAGGCCGCCGCCATCAACGCCCTCAACTGACACAACTACTGCCCAAAATCAAGAGCTGACAGTCAACTCCTCCCCTAAGTTAGGGGAGGTGGCGCGGAGCGCCGGAGGAGTATGTCAACACATAACAACCCATGTAGATTGTAACACCAACGCCCCCGCCCTAACGAGCACCCCCTCTTGACCAAGAGGGGGAACTGCTGCACAAAACCACCTTCCTGCCGTCACAAGACAAGTGGAGACGCAAAATCTTGCGACTCCACGTCGTTATATGCTTTTTTGGGGGGAGACGCAAGATTTTGCGTCTCTACATGGGCGGTGGTCAGGCGAGGCCCAGGTCGAAATCTTTCAGGAAGCGCGTGAATTCGGGATTGTGTTGCTTGATTTGCTCAACCACTTCACGGGGCGACAGGATTTTGGGCGTGTCGATGGGCACTTCGCTCACCTTGATGTCTAGTGTCAAGCGGTCATTTTTCAGGTCATTGCACAAGAATTGAACCAGCGACGCCTTGTGCTCCTCGACGCTCTTCTGCTCGGCGGGACTGCCCACAACCATCACATAGTGCTCCTCATTGTCGCCCGGCTGCGGCAAGGCATAGGACATGGTCGTGCACAATGCGCGCTCCTGCGGATGCTGGTCGATGTAATTCTGCCAGGCCGCAAGCATTTGCTCGGCGGTAAAGGGCTGAGTTCGCTGCGGCACGTTGTTTCCCGCATTTGCAGGCTGCTGTGAGGCCGTGACGTTGGGGACATTCACCATGATGCGCGGAGTGTTGCCCAGGGCATACGCCATGGGACGCTGACCCGTTGCACCGGGAGCCGGAGCCGCTTTAGGGGCGCTGTCGGCCGGATGGGGCGCGGTTGGGGCCTGCGGAGCCGCCGGGGCAGCTGGACGCTGCGGTTGCGGGGCCGCTTGCTGAGTTGGCTGCGGGGCAACAGGACGCTGCGGCTGGGCCGTTTGCGCGGGCTGAGCGGGTTTAGGGGCAATCTTCTGGATGGGCGGCTGAGCGGCCTGCTGAGGCTGCGGGGCGACCACCAGTTGGCACAGCTTGACCAGCGTCAGTTCCACCAACAGCTGCTTGCTGCTGGCATTGCGGTAATTCAGGTCGCAAGTGTTGCACAGGTCCAGAGCACGGTAATAGAATGCAGGTGCCAGCTTTGCGCTCTGCACGCCATAGCGCTGCGCCACCTCGTCGTTCATTTCCAGCAGTTTACGCGTCTGCGGTGTGCTGGCCACCATCAGGTCGCGCAGGTGCTGCGCCAGGCCATTGATAAAGAACTGCGAGTCAAAGCCTTTGTCACGTATCTCCTTGTATATCAGCAAGGCCTGCATTACATCGCCGGCCAGGAACGTGTCCACGAGCCTGAAGTAGTAGTCATAGTCGAGCACGTTAAGGTTGTCGAGGGCACTCTGGTAGGTGATGTGCCCCTGGGTCGAGGCGGCCACCTGGTCGAAGATGGACAGTGCGTCACGCATGGCGCCGTCGGCCTTCTGGGCGATGACGTTGAGCGCGGCGGGCTCAGCCTCGATATTTTCTTGCTCACAGACATATTGCAGCTGCTGCACGATGTCGGGCACGGTGATGCGGGCAAAATCATAGATCTGGCAACGCGACAAGATGGTGGGAATCACCTTCTGCTTCTCGGTGGTGGCAAGGATGAAGATGGCATATTCGGGCGGTTCCTCCAGCGTCTTGAGGAAGGCATTGAAAGCCGCCTGCGACAGCATGTGCACCTCATCGATGATGATCACGCGATAACGCCCCGTTTGCGGCGGGATGCGCACCTGCTCGGTCAGGTCACGGATGTTGTCCACGCTATTGTTCGACGCGCCATCCAGCTCATTGATGTTGTAGGAGCGCTGCTCGTTGAACGCCTTGCACGACGCGCACTCGTTGCAGGCTTCGCCGTCGGGTGTGGGGTGCTCGCAGTTGATGGTCTTGGCAAAGATGCGGGCACAGGTCGTCTTGCCCACGCCGCGCGGGCCGCAAAAGAGGTAGGCATGCGCCAACCGTCCGCTGGCGATGGCCGTCTTCAACGTGTGTGTCAACGACTGCTGGCCCACCACGCTGCGAAACGTCGATGGCCTGTACTTGCGCGCCGAAACGATATACTTGTCACTCATCGGATTACAAAATAGTTGCTTGGGTTATGTCTGTCTAATCTGCAAAGATAATCATTTTCGCCCAAAAGACTTCCATGCCACCACATTTTTTCCAATTTTCTGCCACCGGGGCCTGCACATCCACAACCCAAACAACCGCGCGCTGGGCCTCACGCTAAGGCGCTAAGACGCTAACTTTTTGGTCTACGAATTAAACGAATTATACGAAAGCATCCGCGCCCCCGTTGCCTGGAATGCAATTAGTTTAATTCGTAGACAGAATAATTCGAAGACAAAAAAGATTTGCCGACCTTTAAGATCCTAGCGACTTGGTGTGAGGCATAATGGCGTGAAACGCGGGCGGGGATGAAAAAAATTTAGGGGTGGTGTTGCACATTATCGATAATTGGTGTATTTTTGTCGCTTGGTTAGAAAACATAGACCTGAACATAAACTTTTACTACAATGAAAAATATCCTGATCATCGGCTCGACGGGACAAATCGGTTCGGAGCTGACAATGAAGTTGAGAGGCATCTACACAGGCAACGTGGTAGCCGGCTATATCCCCGGTGCCGAGCCTAAGGGCGAACTCGCCGAGAGCGGCCCTTCGGAAATCGTTGACATCACCAACGCCCAGCAGATTGGCGCTGTGGTGGACAAGTACAACATCGACACGATCTACAACCTGGCAGCCCTGCTGAGCGCCGTTGCCGAGAATAAGCCCCAGCTGGCCTGGCACATCGGCATTGATGGCCTGATGAACGTGCTCGAGGTGTCACGCGAGAAGAAATGCGCCGTGTTCACCCCCAGCAGCATCGGCTCGTTTGGCCCCAATGCTCCCAAGGACGGCACTCCCCAGGACACCATCCAGCAGCCGCGCACGATGTACGGCGTGACCAAGGTGACCGGTGAGCTGCTGAGCAACTACTATGCACTCAAGTTCGGCGTGGACACCCGTTCGGTGCGCTTCCCGGGCCTGATCAGCTACGTGACCCCTCCGGGCGGCGGCACGACCGACTATGCCGTGGACATCTACTACAGTGCCGTTCAGGGCAAGAAATTCATCTGCCCCATCGCTGCCGGCACGCTGATGGACATGATGTACATGCCCGACGCCCTGCGCGCCGCCATCGAGATCATGGAGGCCGACCCGTCGCGTCTGGTACACCGCAACTCGTTCAACATCGCCTCGATGAGCTTTGATCCCGAGGTCATCTACCACAAGATCAAGGAATACATCCCCGAGTTTGAGATGGAATATGACGTCGACCCATTGCGTCAGGGCATCGCCGACAGCTGGCCCAACAAGCTGGACGACACCTGTGCCCGCGTCGAGTGGGACTGGAAGCCCGAGTATGACCTCGACGCCATGACCAAGGACATGATCGAGAAACTGCGCATCAAATTCGGCATCAAGAAATAAACAATCTAGATGAAACGGTCACTCCTGGCATTGCTTGGCCTCGCGTGCCTGCTGCTGAGCAGCTGTTCGGGCTTCGGGTACAAACTGGCGAAGGGCTCTGGATCGTATGACACCTTTGGATACATGGTGTTTGTGAGCGAGTCGGGCAAGCAATATGATGACCTGTGGGTCAACATCTCGGGGCTGGACAAGACATTTCTGGCATCGACGGCACAGATTGTTGACGGCAAGGTCCAGGGCATGCGATACGGGGCCCAACAGGGCACCCGGCAGGTAATGATCAGGCAAAAGAACGAACGCCTGCTCTATCAGGACATCATCACGATTCACGCCGGGGAGGACTGCATCATCAAGTTCAAGGACTAATTCAAGGAGGCAAGCACAAGCTTGCCTCCTTGAAGTTTAGAGTTTAAAGTTTAGGGTTTAGAGGGAGATTGCGCCTTCTTGTTCTAACTTTTTTTAAGCGTTGTTGCGCAGGATGTTGATCAGGTCGGCCACGCCTTGTGTGGCGGGTTTCTTGATGACATGTACCCAGTCGGGCACCGAGGCCGGGTTGGGGTCGATGTAATAGATGGGTACACCGCGCTTCACATACTGGATGAGCGCTGCGGCGGGATAAACCACCAGCGAGGTGCCGATGACGACAAAGATGTCGGCATCATGGGCCAACTGGGCAGCATCCTCCATATTAGGCACCGCCTCGCCAAAGAAGACAATGTGGGGCCTGACGGGGTCGCCATAGGGGTCGCGCGTGTCGACGCTGGTCACCAACCCCTTGTCGGTCAACTGGTCACAGGGCAAAACGTATTCGCGCTCCTCATGACGCAGTGAGCGCACCTTCATCAGCTCGCCGTGCAGGTGCAGCACGCTCGAGCTGCCCGCACGCTCGTGCAGGTCATCCACATTCTGGGTAATCACCCTCACGTCAAAGTCCTTTTCCAGCTCCACCAGGCCCAGGTGGGCGGCATTGGGCTGGGCATTGACCAATTGGGCCCGGCGCTCGTTATAGAACTTGTGGATGAGCGCGGGATTGCGCAGGAACCCCTCGTGGCTTGCCACTTCCATCACGGGATAATTCTCCCACAAGCCATCGGCATCGCGAAAGGTCTTGATGCCACTCTCGGCACTGATGCCAGCGCCTGAGGAAATCACTAATTTCTTCTTGCTCATAGTTGTTCGATTGATTAGGTTGATAGCACCACTACTTTAAATAATGTGATAGCAAAAATAGTAAATTTTTTCTAAAAAAGTACAGCCAATCACATAAATCACTATCTTTGCACCGTTTTTTACAAAAAATGAAGACTTTTCAATGGATAAATTGAGTTACGCATTAGGCCTGAGCATGGGAGGCAACTTCCTTGGCTCCGGAATCAAGAAACTGGATATCAACGACTTCGCCGACGGCTTGAGGGCCATCTTTGAGGGTGCGGAGCAGAAAATGACCTTTGACGAGGCAAAACAGATCGTCACCGAGTTCTTCACCAACCTGGAGAAGCAGGGCGCCGAGGAAAACGAGCGTCTGGGTCGCGAATATCTCGAGAAGAACAAGAGCGTCGAGGGCGTGAAGGTCACCCCCAGCGGCCTGCAGTACCAGGTCGTGAAAGAGGGCGACGGCCTGCAGCCCGGCCCCAACGACGTAGTTACCGTACACTATACCGGCAAGCTGATTGACGGCACCGTGTTTGACAGCAGCGTCGAGCGCGGCGAGCCCGCCACCTTTGCTGTCGGCCAGGTCATCCCCGGTTGGGTCGAGGGTCTGCAACTGATGCGCGAGGGTTCGGCCTACAGGCTGTTCATCCCGTCGAACCTTGCCTACGGCCCCCACGGCACCGGTCCCATCCAGCCCAACTCCACGCTCATCTTTGACGTGCAGCTGATCAAAGTCGAGAAGAAATAACCGATATCACACGAACGCAATGAAAAAGATATTCTTTATCGCACTGACAGCGCTGCTCATGACGGGCATCGCAAGCTGTGGCGGCAATACCGCCTCGACCGAGAATCAGGAGACCGAAGAGGTTGCCACCGATTCCACCGTGGAAATCAAGGACAACGCGACCATCGGCCGCGAGTTCCTGGAGGAGAACGCCAAGAACGACAGCGTCACCCAGACCGAAAGCGGTCTGCAGTACATGGTACTGAAAGAAGGTACCGGTGCCAAGCCCGGTCCCACCGACGAAGTGACCGTGCACTACACCGGACGCCTGATCAACGGCACCGTGTTTGACAGCAGCGTGGAGCGCGGCGAGCCCGCCACCTTCCCCCTGGACAAGGTCATCCCCGGATGGACCGAGGGCCTGCAGCTGATGAGTGAGGGCGCCAAGTACCGCCTGTTCATTCCCAGCGAGCTCGCCTATGGCTCGAAAGGCGCCGGTGATCAGATCCTTCCCAACTCGACCCTCATCTTTGACGTCGAGCTGATCAAGGTGAACAAGAAGAACTAAACAACACTTTTATAACAACATTCAATTCATTTAAAAAACTGGTTTTATTTTATTATGAAGAAGATTTTAGCAATTGCAGCAGCCGGCCTGTTGGCCGTTGGTTTTGTAGGTTGCAACAGCAAGGCAGGTGGTAGCAGCGAGGCTATGGATTCGCTGAGCATGGCATTTGGTGATCTCTACGGCGCCGGTATGGGCCAGCAGCTGCGCGGCATGGACTCGACCGTTAACATGGAGCAGGCCCTCAAGGGCATGGAGTACATCGCCAACGCCGACACCAGCAAGAACTTCATGGCAGGTCTGCAGATGGGTATGCAGATCGCTCAGCTCTATGCAGGCATCGAGCAGCAGTGCGGTATGCCCATCAACAAGAGCTTGTTCATGAAGCACCTGCGTGAGGCTATCATGAAGACCACCCCCATGGGTCAGGAAGAGATGATGGCTCTGCAGAGCAAGATTGAGCCCCTGCTGAACAAGGCTATGGAGCAGTCTCCCAAGGCTATCGCCAACAAGAAGGCCGGTGAGGAGTACATGGCCAAGATCAAGAACGACAAGAGCTACACCTTTACCAAGAGCGGTATCGCTTACAAGGTGATCAACGCTGGTGAGGGCAAGAACTTCAGCGACAGCGACGTCGTTAAGGTGAACTACGTGGGCCGCCACATCGACGGTACCGAGTTTGACAAGAGCGGTGAGAACCCCGTGCCCTTCAACCTGAAGCAAGTCATCCCCGGCTTCGCCGAGATGATCCAGCTCATGAAGCCCGGCAGCAAGGTAACCGTTGTCATCCCCGGTGAGCTCGCTTACGGTCCCCAGGGTAACCGCGGCATTGAGCCCAACGAGACGCTGATTTTCGACATCGAGACCATTGGTCTGGACGACACCCCCAAGCCCGCTCGTCCCCAGATGCCCGTTCGCCCCATGAAGGCTAAATAATTAGCGCTAGGACATTACTTTAACAAGCCGCTTGAATCGATGTGATTCAAGCGGCTTGCTTTTTGTCTATACACCACACTGCTGCCCGCTATAGCCAGAGCATGAAGTCCTCACGCTGGAGCTTGGGATTGGGGTTGAGGATGGCGATTTTGCCGTTGGTGTAGGTCTGACCCATGGGCATGTAGTCGCAGCAGGTGTCGAACAAGTCAGCCATCAAGCGGTTGCGGTTCATGTTGCGCAACACGAGCACGCAGCGGGCATCGAGCAGGCGCTTGAGCACACTTACATCGACAGGGATGTTGACCAGCGCCATCATGGAAGCGCCGTCAGTGCCCAACAGTTCATCGACAGCCACTTGGAGGTCGTCATAGCACTCCACCCTGCCCTGCTGGGATTGCAGCACCCGCACGGCAAGGGCGTTCTGTTCCAGGTGCGGGTCATAGAGGTGAAGACGGCTCTCGCGGTTCACCGCCAGCATGGCAGCGCTCTCGACACCCGTGGCAGCCCCCGCTTGCAAAATGCGCTGCGGATTGAAAAAGTTAGTCACCCTGAACAACAGCCTTGCCTCACGCTCGCTGATCAGGCCCATGTCGCTGCGCTGCTGCTTTGTCGTGCCGTCCTGGATGGTATCGATGAGCAGTCCCAAGTCCCCATAGGCATAATAGGGCAAGGGCTGCCGCCACACGTTGCGCACGAACCGGTAGGCGTATGGCGAATGAATGCCGAAGCCGCCACTACGGTGATGGCGGCTCCAAGCAGTGAGATATCTTTTCAAGGCCATGTAGGCGTTAGGTTTTAGGCTTTAGGGGCCTCGGCCTCTTTCTTCTTGAAGAGTTTGTCGCCGAAGAGGGCATAGTTCAAGGCCAGCAGGAGCAACAGGTAGATGATGACGACAGCCACCTTGGCCCAGGTCTGGGTCTTGTTCACCTCGTCAGGTGCAAACTTGAAGTCAATCTCGTGGTCACCGGCAGGCAGCTGCAGGGCACGCAGGACGTAGTTCACACGGCCCATCTCCACGGGCTTGCCATCCACGGTCACTTTCCATCCCCAGGGGAAGTAAATCTCGCTGAAGACAGCCAGTCCTCCATTAGCGCTATGGCTCTTGTAAGTCAAGTGGTTGGGAGCATAGCTGGTCTCGTAGATGGTGTCACCCGGCTGCACGGCACTAGCCTGGCCCAACTGCTGCTTGAACTTGGCGTCGGCCACCGCGCTGCGGGCAGCGTTGAAGTTATCGAGGAAGGCCATTTCATGGTCGGCATTGTCCACATAGGTGAGCGAATCGACAAACCAGGCATTGCCCAAAGCCTCAGGATTGCGCTGCACGTTCTGGTCATCGACGATGACATAGCGCGTGTTGAGCATGTTGAGCACCTGCATGTTGTTCTTGCCAATCTGGTTGTTGATCAGGTCGTTGTAGCGCGTCAGCTTGGCAGCATGGTAGCCGCCCACGGTCTTGTGGAAGTAGCTGGGCATGGCCTCTCCAAAGTGCTGCACGTCCATCACGCGGTAGTTCATGTCCTTGTCCTGCAGAATCTGAGTATCGGCGGGACGGGGCGCAAACGACTGCTCGGGCAGGTCATAGTGAGAGGTGAACGAGTCGGAGTCGATGTAACGCTTGTTGACGGCATACATGTCCACCAGCACGATACCAGCCACGAGGAGCGTGGCCACCATCTCGTTGAGTTTGCCCTTGAGGTAGCCGAAAATCACAGCAAAGCCGATGAGGATGACGATGAGGCTGCGCCAAGCGTCGCTGCTCACCAGAGCGCCACGCACGGCAGCGATGGCAGCGTCCACGCTGGGATATTGCTGAATCTGACCCGAGGCAACGAGCTGCTCATGCTCCTCGGCCGAGAAATGGCCAAAGATGCCCGGAGCGATTGCCGTGAGCAGGCAAATGGCAGCGCACAGGCCGAACGAAGCCAACAATGCCACCTTGTGCTTGCGCCAGCCGTCGGGTTCCTTGAAGAGTTCACGCAGGCCCAGCACGGCCAGTATGGGCATGGCAATCTCGGCAATGACGAGTATCGACGCCACGGTGCGGAACTTGTTGTACATCGGGAAGTGGTCAATCATCCAGTCGGTAAGCCACATCATGTTGTGGCCCCACGAGAGCAGGATGCTGATGATGGTGGCGATGAGCAGGGCCCACTTCACGGGTCCCTTGACGATGAGACAGCCCAGCAGGAACAGGGCGCAGATGAGGGCACCGACATAGACAGGTCCGTTGGTCATGGGCTGGTCGCCGAAGTACTGCGGGAACTGGCTCAGGATCTGATAATCCTGCTGGTTCATTTGGCCCGTGTTGACCATTTTCTCGGCTTTCTCGGTCTCTCCCAGCGAGAGCATGCGGTTACCGCCATGCTCGGGCTTGATGGTTGCGCCACCCTTCACGTTGGGGATGAGCAGAGTGAACGTCTCGCCCTTGCCATAGCTCCACTGGGTAATGTAATCCTTGTCCAGGCCGCCCTTGGTGGGCTTGGCGTTGACGGCATCCTCGCCCTTGGGGGTGAGTTCGCTGTGACCGCCGCGCATGGTCTCCTGCGCATACTTATAAGTCAAATACAGGTTCGGCGAATTGGCGGCTAATGCCAACACGGCCGCAACGGCCAGGGCAGCGGTGGCAATGCACCAGCGGCTCACCTTCTTGTCGATAATGGCCTTGACCAGATAGGCAATGACCAGAGCCACGATAAGGAACATCGAGTAATAGGTCATCTGCACATGGTTGCTGGCCAGCTGCAAGGCGGCGAAGAAGGCAGCAACGGCAGCTCCGCCCAGGTACTTGCCGCGATAGCACCACACGATACCGGCGATGGTGGGCGGGATATAGGCGAGCACCATCAGTTTCCAGATGTGGCCTGCACCCATGAGGATAAAGAAGTAACTCGAGAAGGCATAGCCGATAGCACCCAGCACGGCATAGTACCACTTGACCTTAAAGGCCAGCATGAGCAGGAAGAAGCCCAGCATGAGCAGGAAGATCCAGCTCACGGGCGTGGGGAAATAAAGACGATAGAGCGCCGAGGCAGGCGACAGCATCGTCGTGCCCTCATAGGACGGTGCAATCTGGAAAGTGGGCATGCCGCCAAACAGGGCATCGGTCCACCACGACTTCTCCCCAGTCTGCTCCTGGAAAACTGTGGTTTCCTGACTGTTGGCCGCACCTTGCATGATGTCGTGCTGCTGCAGCACATCGCCGTTCACGTCATTGGGGTAGAAATAAATCCACGAAATGGCGGCAAACGTGATGACCGCAATCGCGAAGTGGATCACGTCGCCCAGCGAGAGCGACCCGATCAGTTTCTTGTCAAAGTTACTTTTCATTTATCTTGTAGTTCTTTAGGTTTTTTCGTTATAACAACCTGCAAAGGTAGTGCAAGCCGAGCGGAAAACAAAATTTATTTTGATTTTCCCAAAGCGCAGCCTACTTTCGCCGAAAGGCAAAGGTAGTGAAAAGTATTTAGTTTCCAGTTGTCAGTCGTTAGTTTTTAAATAATGGGGCCAAGAGCCGCGACTGAGTCGCGGCACAGAAAACCAAGTACAAGCCAACGGCTTGCACTAATGGGATGGAGGGAAGGACAGGATGGCTGGACTGGCAGGAAGGGAAGCCAAGGCCGGTTTAAAACTCGGTGAAGGAAAGGGGCATGGTGTCCTTGAAGCTGTCAAGGATGTAGATTTTTTCCTTTCCGGCAAGGATCAGTTCAATGGGATGCCCGTTTTTCTCAAATTCCAAGAAGGCCTGTCGGCACACGCCGCAGGGAGCCGTAGGTTCTTCAACAAAATCGCCCCTGGTGAAAGAAGTGATGGCTACGGTTTTCACCGGCACACCGGGGAAATTGGCACCCGCTGAATAGAGTGCTGCACGTTCTCCACAGATACCTGCAAAGGCCGCATTCTCCTGATTAGCACCAATAAACACCTCTCCATTGTCAAGCATCAAGGCGGCGCCCACCTTGAAGTTACTATAGGGCGAATAGGAGTGCGAAGTGGCCTCGCGAGCAAGGTCCACTAATTTTTTTTGCTCCTCAGTGAGTTCATTATAAGAATAAACTCGTACCTTTGTGGTGATTTTCTTTTCGGTCATAGACGAAATTATGAGTTTGAACTTTGAACGCAAAATTATAGATTTTTTTTCGATAAGCAAGCAATTATCGCATTTTTGCTTGTTTTTTGCGCTGTTTTGCGCCATTTCGGCGCCTGCGCAGACCAAACAACAGCGTTATCTGGACTATATCGAGCGCTACAAGGCCGTCGCTCTGCAGCATGAGCGCGACTACGGCGTGCCTGCCAGCATCACGCTAGCCCAGGGCATTCTCGAGAGCAGCGTGGGCCAGAGCAAGATGGCCCAGGAGGCCAACAACCACTTCGGCATCAAGGCCTATCACTGGAGCGGAGAGGTTTACGGGGCATGTGACTCGCTCAAGCAGGTGGGCTACCGTAAGTATGGCGCCCCCGAGGATTCCTTCCTGGACCATGCCAAGTTCCTGAAAGGTCCCCGCTACAGCGTGCTCTATCAGCTTGACGTGACCGACTACCGCAGTTGGGCACAGGGACTGAGGGATTGCGGATATGCCGAGGATGTCAACTACCCCTCCAAGCTCATCGCCATCATCGAGAAATATGAACTTTACGCCATCAATGGCGGCCACCTCCAGAACGGTGACCGCGCGATCCAGCAGGACGTTGAGGAGCAACCCGTCAGCGACCGATGGCACCACCGCAAGCGCCGCACCCGCACGTCCACCGAGCAGAATCAGGTGCAGCAGGAGCAGGTCCAAGAACAGCAACAGCCATTCACGCCTATGCGCCAAGGCCGTGTGGGGTCCAGCGCTGATAATGAGTGAGGCGTTAGGCTTTAAGTTTCAGGTGTTGGGTTTTAGGTGAAAGTATTCATGCTAAAACCTTAACACTTTAGAAAAAAGCATTATCTTTGCACCAAAATAGAACATACTATTAATGTCAAACCTTTTAAAATAGTTTTTTATCATGTTTGGAAAATTCCAGGAACATCTCCAGAAGGAGCTTGCCGACATCCAGGCTGCCGGTTTGTACAAGAATGAACGCATCATCACCACCCCGCAGCGCGCCGACATCAAGGTGAAGCCCAACGACGAGGTGCTGAACTTCTGTGCCAACAACTATCTGGGTCTGAGCGACAACAGCCGCCTCATCAAGGCCGCTACCGAGACCATGTCACACCATGGCTACGGTATGTCATCGGTACGCTTCATCTGCGGTACCAGCGATATCCACAAGGAACTGGAGGCTGCCATCGCCGACTATTTCCACACCGAGGACGCCATCCTCTACGGCTCATGCTTTGACGCCAACGGCGGTCTGTTCGAGGCCCTGTTGACCGAGGAGGACGCCATCATCAGCGACTCGCTGAACCACGCATCGATCATCGACGGCGTGCGTTTGTGCAAGGCAAAACGCTACCGCTATGCCAACGCCGACATGGGCGAACTCGAGGAGTGCCTGAAGCAGGCCCAGGAGCAGCGCTTCCGCATCATCGCAACCGACGGCGTGTTCTCGATGGACGGCAACGTGGCTCCCATGGACAAGATCTGTGACCTGGCCGAGAAATATGACGCCATGGTGATGGTCGATGAGTCACACTCGGCAGGTGTCGTTGGTCCGACCGGCCACGGTGTAGCCGAGCAGTACAACATCTATGGCCGCATCGACGTCTTCACCGGCACGCTGGGCAAGGCCTTTGGCGGTGCCATGGGCGGTTTCACCACTGGCCGCAAGGAGATCATCGACATGCTGCGTCAGCGCTCACGTCCCTACCTGTTCAGCAACAGCATCGCTCCCGGCATCGTGGGTGCCAGCATCGAGATGTTCAAGATGCTCAAGGAGAGCAACGCTCTGCACGACAAGCTCGTGGACAACGTGAACTACTTCCGTGACAAGATGATTGAGGCCGGCTTTGACATCAAGCCCACCCAGAGCGCTATCTGCGCCGTGATGCTCTACGACGCCAAGTTGTCGCAGGACTTCGCTGCCGAGCTGCAGAAGGAAGGCATCTACGTTACCGGTTTCTACTATCCCGTTGTTCCCAAGGGCCAGGCCCGCATCCGCGTGCAGGTATCGGCCGGTCACGAGCGTGAGCACCTCGACAAGTGCATCAACGCCTTCATCAAGATCGGCAAGCAGATGGGAAT
>ONKU01000027.1 GCA_900318535.1 uncultured Prevotellaceae bacterium
AAGTCGAAGTCGGCATCCAGCGTCACGTCGCCCTCGGGTTTGCCGTTATAGACAAAGTCCTTGATGTCGATGGTGCCTTCACCATCGGCATTGGCGCCATCCCAGTTGATGTCCACGTTGGCGTTGAGCGTGCCGCTGGTCTTGTCCAGCATGGGCACGATGCGCGTCCATTCCTCCAGGCGCAGATTGTCGATATTGAGCTGGATGTTCTCAGTGCTGTCATTGGGCAGACGCGTTGTCAGCAATTTGATACTGCTGCTGTCGCTCTGCAACATCAGGTTGGCATCAAGCATGCGCGTGCGGTAATCCACATTCACATAGTTGTCCTCGTTAAAGGTCCAATGGCGGTAGCCGATAACCGGATCCTTGCCGAAGAGGCGCATCCGCACCTCGTCGTCAGTCAGACGGGCGTTGCAGCCCAAGCGGTAACCCGTTTCACGCTTGATATTCTGCTGGTGGAGCATGAAGTCTATCGCAGGTCCCTTAAGGCCGCCCTCGATATCCACTTGGGCAAACTCATCCCACGTGCCGGGACGGTTACCCATGTGCGCATTAAAGGCCAGATATTTGTTGTTCAACTCATTGGCATGGATGGTGATGGTGTCGATATTGGTCTCGCCATAGCTGATACCGTGGGCACGGCCATCGATATAGATGCTCGTGTCGCGGCTCACCTCGCAGCTGATGTCACGGAAGTCAATTTCGCGCTGTTGCAGATAGCGTTGAACCAAACCATCGGTTCCCATGTGCATATCCAGGTCAAAACGCGGCATCGATTCCTTGAGGCGCTCCACATCCAGCGAGCGCACGTCCAGCTGGCGCTTGACCTCGGTAGCAGCGCGCTGGAAGTCCTCGACCAAGGGCATCATGGCGCTGGGAGCGTTCAGGTGAGCGTAGTTGTCCTCGTTCTCGACGGTGATGCAGGTGATCCATGGGGTGCTGTGCAACGTGCCACGGGCCTCATCGGTAATGAGCAGGCTGCTGTCGAGCTGCCAGTCGATATCCCGCAACGTGAGGTCGGCATCCCACTCCTGGGTGCGCAGATTGATGTCACCCTCGGCATGCAGGCGCGTCTTGCCGTTGCACACGCCGTCGTACATGCCCAGACGGTTCAGGTCCAAGTCACGCACATTGCCGTCGGCAGTGAAAACATAGTGGTCGTTGCAGATCGTGCCGTGGGCATTGGCGTCAAAGTCGCAGCCCTTGTTGGCACTGGAGGCATACACGTCGGCATAGCCGCCACGCAGCTTACCGCGCGCCTTGATGTTGCCGTAATGGTTGCCATTGTATCGCACGCTGGCCAGATTGACGGTTGCATCTGTCCATGTGGAGCCGCAATCGGTGAAGTCGAAGCCATGACCGCGCGCATTGACGCTACCGGTGAGGTTGCGCACGTCATAGTCAGGCAGGAACGAATTGACGGGGAAGTTGTTGAAGCTGGCGTCCACGTCATAATTCTCGTTACAGATGTCATAGTAACCATCGCCACGCATCGAGCCGCCACCTGTCGATACACGCAGGTTGCGGGCTACCCAACGGCAACCTTCCTTATTGATCTTGCCGCTCATCTTCATGGGCGGGAGCTTGACGTCTTTCAGACCCAGCATCTTGTTGAGCACGCTGGGGTCGCGCAGGTCCACCTCGGTATCGAGGTCGGCCTTCATGCGGTCCATGTCGGTGGGATTGTAGATGGTGCCCTTGCCCTTGATGCGGCCCACTCCCGGCACGTCGGCATCCAGCGAATGGATGTCGAGGCGCTTTTCGTTGCCGCGAGCCTTAGCCTTGATCTTCACAGGCTTATTGTGAGGAATATCCTTGAGGGCCTTGCGGGCCTCGGGCACGAGTTTCTCGACCTCGTTCAGGTCGATTTTGCTGTCGGTGTCGATGGTGGCTTTGCCGTTGGGCTTACCGTCAAGCATATCCTGGTCGACATGGGCATCGAGCTTGATATCGCTGCCCTTGGTCTTCAACTTCATGTCGTTGAGGTCCAGACCGTTCTTGTTCTTGTTGACAGTACCGCTGGCGTCCTTGACCTGCAAACCGCTGCGTTCCTTGCCCGAGAGGTGCTTGACGGGCACCTTCAAGTTGTCACCATCCATTTCAAAGTCCTCGATGTCGGCATTCACATCCTCGACCTCTATATTATCAGGATCGAGCGTGGTTCCAGGCTTGTTGGGCTTCTTGCCCGTCTGGGAATACTTTCCCTTGCTGTCTTTTAACTTCACCTTGCCGGCCTTGACTTTCCATGGCTTGTCATCGCCCTTGTCTTTACCCGTATCCTTGGGCATGGGATGGTCCTTGGCGTATTTCTTGGCATCCTTTTCGCTGGGATGCTCATATTTCACATCAGCCTTTTCGACATCCAGCTCACCCACGTCAACCGTCTGTTCTCCCGTGTCAACTTTCACGTTTTTGGCTTCGGCATGACCCACCTTGGCATCAAGATTATCCACAGTGGGCTTCATATCCATCTTGAAGTCCACATCGTCGGCGGTGACTTTGTCGGCATTGACCTTCCAGGGCTTGCTCGGCTCCTTGTCGGGGTCAGGTTTCTTCTTCTCGGGCTTATAGCTCATTTTGGCCTTACCGCCCTTGAGGGCAGCATTGCCCACATCCACCTTGTTCTTGTTCAAGTCAACCTTGGCCCTGTCGATATTGGCGTCTTTCACGTCCACATCCAGATCCATCGAGCCATCGTCGGTCTTGATCTGGCTCTTGGCACCCTTGAGCGATGCGTTTTCTACCTCTACTTTCTTGTCCAGCAGCGGTTTGGGCTTCACATTGCCTTTTACTTCATCGGCCTTGAACAGCGTGTCCCCGTTCTGGTCGATGACCTGGATATCGGTAGCGCTGACGTCTAGCGGGAACTTCACCCTCACGTCGCCCACGCTGATGTCCATACCGGTCTTTTCGCTGGCATACTCGGCAGCCAGGTCGGCGGCTTTATTTTGTACCCAAGGGATATATGCGGCAAACGGCAGTGTCGCCACCATGCCCAAGATGCCGCCGCCCACCCAGGCAGCGAACTTGGAAAACATATTTCCCTTTTTGCCAAACATGCGTTAATCGTTCACTTAGCGGCCAAAGCCTAATTAACCATCTTAACTGGCAAAATTAGTAAATTATCGGAAACCACAAGAAAATTTCCCCGTTTTTCTAGGGAAAACAGCCATACAAAAACAAAACCGGCCCAAATCCGTGAGAATTTGAGCCGATTATGGTTTTCGGAGCTAATTCAAGTTAGAACCACTTGAGGTAAGCGAAGTCCTGACGATGCGGGAGCAGATCGTTCCAGGGATATGCACGGTAAGCATAGCGGAAGATGCCGTTCTCGCGGAAGGGAACCTTGCAGTTGTAGGTGAGGATATCTCCATCACGAGCCACAACATCGAACGAAGCCTTGCGGTAGAACTTGGTCTGGCCATCCTCCTCCTTGTAAACAACGAGTTCGAGCTTGACGTCGTCGCCCAAACCTGCGGTATCGAGGCGCATGGTGACATCGATGTCGGCGGTACCGCTGGCGATAGCCTCACGGTTACCCATGATGTCGCCCACGAGTGCCACATCGTCCCAACGTGAATCGATATGCTCTTTCCACTTCACAATCTCACGGGCCATGGCAAAACCGTTTGCCATGAGCTTGCTGGCGCGTGCGGCCTGGGGTTTGTAGAACTTGTCGAAGTAGTCACGCATCATGCGGGACATGGTGTAGTTGGGGGCAATGTGCACCATCGAGTTCTTGATGTACTGAACCCACTCGGGGGAATAACCCTTGCTGTTCTTGGCGAAGTACAGGGGGATAATCTCGTTCTCGAGCATCGAGTAGATGGTGGCCGAGTCGAGCTTGTCCTGCTGGGACTGATCGGTGTAGGTGCGCTTGCTGGTCAATGCCCAGCCGGCACCCTCGCGGTAACCCTCATACCACCAGCCGTCGAGCACCGAGAAGTTGAGCAGACCGTTCATCTCGGCCTTCTCACCCGAGGTACCCGAAGCCTCCAGGGGACGGGTCGGGGTATTCAACCACACGTCAACACCAGTGATGAGTCGCTTGGAGAGCGTCATGTCGTAGTTCTCGAGGAAGATGATCTTACCCAGGAACTCGGGCATCTTGCTGATCTCAATGATGCGCTTGATCAGACCCTGGCCGGCACCGTCGGCGGGATGAGCCTTACCGGCGAAGATGAACTGCACGGGATAGCGCTCGTCGTTGACAATCTTCTTCAGGCGATCCAAGTCATTGAAAATGAGGTGGGCACGCTTGTAAGTGGCAAAGCGGCGGGCAAAACCGATGAGTAATGCATCGGGATTGATCTTGTCAACGATGTTGGCGATGCGCGTGGGGTCACCCTGGTTCTTGAGCCAGCTCTCCTTGAAGTCGCGCTTGACGAAGCGGATGAACTTCTGCTTCAAGGTCATGCGCATCTTCCAGATTTCTTCGTCAGGAACATTCATCAGGGGAGCCCATGACGACTCAAGCTCCTGATGCTCCAGGAAGTCGTCACCCAGCACCTGCTTGTAGAATACCTTCCACTCGCTGGCGGCCCAAGTGGGCATGTGCACGCCATTGGTAACGTAACCCACGTGGGATTCCTCAGGGGCATAGCCCTTCCACAAGGGAGCAAACATCTTCTTGGACACCTCACCGTGGAGCCAGCTCACGCCGTTGCTCTCCTGAGTGGTGTTCAGAGCGAAGGTACTCATGCAGAAGCGCTCGTTGCTGCCGGGATTCTCACGGCCCATGTCCATGAGTTCCTGCCACGAGATGCCCAGTCGCTCGGGATAACCGCCCATGTACTTGCCGAAGAGTTCCTCGTCGAAGTAGTCATGGCCTGCAGGCACGGGAGTGTGAACGGTGTACAACGATGTGGCGCGAACCACCTCGAGAGCCTCGTTGAAGTTCAGGCCATCCTCCTGTACATAGTCCACCAGGCGCTGCAGGTTCAGCAGTGCGGCATGACCCTCGTTGCAGTGATAGATATCGGCCTTGATGCCCAGACGCTTGAGCAGCAGCACGCCGCCGATGCCCAGCAGGTACTCCTGCTTGATGCGGTTCTCCCAGTCGCCACCATAGAGCTTGTGGGTGATTTCGCGGTCATAATCGCTGTTGAGGTCGAGGTCGGTGTCGAGCAGATAGAGCTTGACACGGCCCACGTTGGCCTGCCATACGTTGGCATAGATGGTGCGGCCGGGATAAGGAACCTCATGGACCAGCTGCTGGCCATTCTTGTCCAGCACGGGCTCGATGGGGAGCTGGTTGAAGTTCTGTGCCTCGTAGTTGGCAATCTGCTGACCGTCCATCGAGAGGGTCTGGGTGAAGTAGCCGTAGCGGTAAAGGAAACCCACAGCAGTCATGTTCACGCAGCGGTCGCTGGCCTCCTTGACATAGTCACCGGCCAGGATGCCCAAGCCACCCGAATAAATCTTGATGGCGTTGCACAGGCCGTATTCCATGCTGAAGTAGGCAATCGACGGGATGTCCTTGCGCAAGGGCTTCTTCATGTATTCTTTATAAAGCTCATAGGTGCTGTCGATGCGGGCCATCATAGCCGAATCGGCCTGGATAGCGGCGATTTTCTCGTTAGAGAGGCGCTGAAGCGTCTTCACGGGGTTCTCGCTGGTGGCACGCCACGTGTCACGGTCCAGGTCGTGGAACAGGGTCTTGCCCTCGGTGTTCCAAGCCCACCACAGGTTGCGGGACAGTTCGTTGAGTTTGTTGAGCTTGCCGGGAAGCTCCGATTTCACAGTGATGCTCCTCCATTGAGGCTCATTGCTGTTGCTTGCTTGAAATTTCATAATTCTTGATTATCTATGATTTTTGAATTTGTTTTCTTAATTGTGGTGGAGACGCAAGATTTTGCGTCTCTACTTGTCAGGCTTTTACCTGTTTGAGGGCCAACTGGTAGGCTTCATCATAATACTTGATGAAGTTTTCCCACGAGGCGGCCTTGCTGGTGGTGCGGGAACCATTTCGCACACTTTGCATCATTTTGGGCTCCATCACGTAAAGGTTGATGAGACCCGACACGACGGACTGCACCGCATCACCATAGTTGCTGTCGTCGCGATGAACCACCTTGATGCCGCTCACATCGCTGTCGTCACCAAAGTTGTCCAGCACCCATTGGCCAAAACCGGCCAGGTCGGTGGTAACAGTAGGCAACCCAAAGGCGGCACTCTCGAGCGGCGTATAACCCCACGGCTCATAATAGGACGGGAACACGGCAGCATCAAGACCTGCCAGCAGGTCGTAATAGGTCATGTCAAAGATACCGTCATTGCCGTTGAGGTAGGAAGGCACGTCGATCACCGTTACCATATCCTGTGGCTCGTTGTGGAAGCCTAATGCATTGATGCGGGTATAGACCGCGTCACTGTCGGGGTTATACAGGTTGTGGGTGATCACCGGGTCAAACAGGCGGTGCGGCTTGCGCGATGCCATGTTCTCGGCAAGGTCGGTGCGCGGTGATTTCATCCATGCAGGCACGAGGACAAAGGCCACCACCTTGCGCTGGAGGCTGGTCACACGTTCCAAGGCGTCGCGCAACGACGACAGCGCATCGAGATAGACGTCGATGCCCTTGTTGCGCATCTCCAAGCGGCCTGATGTGGCAATGATCATGGTGTCCTCGGGGAAGCGCTGTCCGGTGAGAGCGCCAGCCACTTGGAGCATGCGTCGGCGGGCTGCAGTGCGCGTGCTCGTGAACTTTGCACCCTTGGGCACATAATGCTGCTCAAAGGCATTGGGGGTCACCAGCGGACGACGCTCCAGCAACTGCTCGCACTCGCGGGCCGTCACCTCGCTCACGGTGGTGAAGGCGTCGGCAGCATGGGCCGCGGCCTTCTCGAGCGAGTGCTTGGACTGCATGTTGAGCTCGCCAGCCATCTGGTCGCCAAAGTAGCCCGGCATATAGTCATACAGCGGCTTGCCGTTGCCGCAGATGCTGCGCCCGATGCTCGTGGCATGGGTGGTGAATACCGTGGCCACCTGGGGCAGATAGGTCTTGACATGAAGCAGACCCATGCCCGTGGTCCACTCGTCGAAGTGGGCAACCACCTTCAATGCGGGGTCATTCTTCCACTTGACGATGCTCTCGATGACGAGGGCTGCCGCATAGGCGAACATGCACGACTCGTCATAGTCGCCGTAGGCATGAAGCGAGTCCACACCATAGCGGTTCCACATCTCGGCATAGAGCTCATTCTTGTAAGGATACAGGGCATCATAGGTCACCAGCACCGCAACGGGTTTGCCAGGGACGTCCCAGTGCCCTACCCTCACCTTCACGCCACTGGGCAGGCCCGTCTGGCGCTGCCATGCGGCAAGAGGCGTCTTGCCCTCGACAAACGTGGGCGAGGGGTTATCGGCCGACCAGATGTCGGGACCGATGAATATCAAATTGTCTTTATATCGTTTCTGGAGGGTCTTGGCCTTTGTCGACAGGACAGCATAAATGCCGCCGACCTTGTTACAGACCTCCCAACTGGTTTCAAACAATAAGTCCAACATTATTCAGCACTTAAACATTGAAAATTTGGGCACAAAGGTACAAAAAAATCCTCAAATTTCACCAAAAACCAGCCAACTATCCTGCACTAGTCATCTACACACCTTGATAAATGACAGATAATCAACAGGTTATCCCAAATTCCACATGCGCACATTCTCGCCATTTATCTATTGATACACAGCGAGATAACAGTAAATGCAATCGTTTACTTCAACATTTTGCGACCCGATTGCACGACGCACGGCGGGAGTCAGAAGTCAAAAGATGGCATCCACGTTCGTTTTGACACGAATGAAGATGCCATCTCTTAACTCTAGACTGCTCGCTTAGCGAGCTTCATCAGAATTCGGCATTGTTGGGAGTGCGCGGGAACGGGATGACGTCACGGATGTTGGCCATACCGGTCACGAACAGGATGAGGCGCTCGAAACCAAGACCGAAGCCGCTGTGAGGCACGGTGCCGAAACGGCGGGTGTCGAGGTACCACCACATGTCCTTCATGGGGATACCGCGGCGCTCGATCTCGCTCATGAGCTTGTCGTAGTCGGCCTCACGCTCGCTGCCGCCGATGATCTCGCCGATCATGGGGAACAGGACGTCCATGGCGCGAACGGTCTTGCCGTCCTCGTTCTGCTTCATGTAGAAGGCCTTGATCTCACGCGGATAGTCGGTGAGGATAACAGGGCGCTTGAAGTGCTCCTCGACGAGGTAGCGCTCATGCTCGCTCTGCAGGTCCACACCCCACTCTACGGGGAATTCAAACTTCTTCTTGGCAGCCTTCAGGATCTCGATACCCTCGGTGTAGGTAAGGCGCACGAACGGCTCCTTAAGGACGCTGTGCAGGCGCTCGATGAGGGTATTGTCGTACATCTTGTTGAGGAACTCCAGGTCGTCCTGGCAGTGCTCCAGCGCATAGTTGACGCAGAACTTGATGAACTCCTCGGCCAGATCCATATTGTCGGTGATGTCATAGAAGGCCATCTCGGGCTCAATCATCCAGAACTCAGCCAGGTGGCGCGGGGTGTTGCTGTTCTCGGCGCGGAAAGTGGGGCCAAAGGTGTAGATGGAACCCAGAGCCGTTGCGCCCAGCTCGCCCTCGAGCTGACCTGACACGGTCAGGCTGGTAGATTTGCCGAAGAAGTCCTTCGTGTAGTCGGTCTTGCCGTCCTCGGTCTTGGGCAGGTCACCCAGGTCGAGAGTAGTCACCTGGAACATGTCGCCGGCGCCCTCGCAGTCACTGGCGGTGATCAACGGGGTGTGCAGGTAGAAGAAGCCCTTGTCGTTGAAGAACTTGTGGATGGCAAATGCCAGGTGGTGACGGATGCGGAAGACAGCACCGAAGGTGTTGGTGCGCATGCGCAGGTGCGCTTTGGTGCGCAGGAACTCCAGCGTGTGGCCTTTCTTCTGCATGGGATAATCGTCGGCACAGGTGCCGTAGATCTCGATAGTCTGGGCCTGCACCTCAACGGTCTGGCCCTTGCCCTGCGACTGGACGAGCAGTCCCTCGACGTGAAGGCTGGCGCCTGTAGTGATGGGACGCAGTTCCTCTTCGCTGAGCTTCTCGAGGTCAACGACAATCTGCAGGTTGTTGATGGTCGAGCCGTCGTTCAGGGCGACGAACTGGACGAATTTGTTACCGCGTCGGCTGCGTACCCAGCCCTTGACGCACACCTGCTGTCCCACCAGTGCGGGATCAAAGATATCAACGATTTTTGTGCGTTTCAATTCCATTATTGTCTCTAGTATCTCTTCTTAAGGATATGTTGTTTATTCAAACGAATTCTGTTTCAAGAAGTTGACCTCTTCCTGGGTGAGGTAGCGCCAGCGACCGCGGGGCAGGTTCTTCTTGGTGAGACCGGCGAAATAGACGCGGTCGAGCTTCACCACGTGATAGCCCAGCGATTCAAAGATGCGGCGCACGACGCGGTTGCGTCCCGAGTGGATCTCGATACCGGCCTGCTTGCGGTCGGTGGGCGAAACGTAGCTCACTGCGTCGGCGTGGATGGGACCGTCGTCGAGCTCAACGCCGTCGGCGATGTGCTGCATGTCCTCCTCGCTGATGGGCTTGTCGGTCCACACCTGGTAGATTTTCTTCTTGACATATTGCGGGTGGGCGAGCTTAGCGGCCAGGTCACCGTCGTTGGTGAGCAGGAGCACACCGGTGGTGTTGCGGTCGAGTCGTCCCACGGGATAGATGCGTTCCTCACAGGCACCCTTGACGAGGTCCATAACGGTCTTGCGGCCGTTGGGATCGTCGCTGGTGGTGACGCAGTCTTTGGGCTTGTTGAGCAGGACGTAGCATTTCTTCTCGGTGGTAACAATCTCACCGTTGTATTTCACCACATCCTTGGGGGTGATTTTCATGCCGAGCTCGGTAACGACAACGTCGTTGACCATAACCAGGCCCTTCTGGATATATTCATCGGCCACACGGCGCGAGCAGATGCCGGCGTTGGCCAGGAATTTGTTCAAGCGAACCTCCATGTTGGGATCAATAGCAGGCTCCTCGTAGAAAATGCGTTGGGGCTTGGGTGTGAAGCGCATCTGGGGCTTGGGACCCTGACGCTTGGGGCGCTGCTGGTAGCCGCCTGGCTGACGCTGCTGATAGCCGCCCTGACGCTGCTGATAGCCACCCTGGCGCTGCTGGTAACCGCCCTGACGCTGCTGATAACCACCTTGACGCTGCTGGTAGCCGCCTTGACGCTGCTGGTAGCCACCCTGGCGCTGCTGATAGCCGCCCTGGCGCTGCTGGTAGCCACCCTGGCGCTGCTGGTAACCGCCCTGACGGGGCTGGTAACCACCCTGGCGGGGCTGATAGCCCTGACGGGGCTGATAGCCGCCCTGATGCTGCTCGGGATTCATGGTGTTGCCATCGGCATTAGGATCTTGCTCACCAGCGGCCTGAGGCTGCTGGTAATGTTGTTGATAGCGGGGCTGATAACCGCCCTGGCGCTGCTGGTAGCCACGCTGATAACCACCCTGGCGCTGCTGATAGCCGCGCTGGTAACCGCCCTGACGGGGCTGGTAACCCTGGCTGTGATAACCTTGCTGACGGGGTTGATAACCCTCCTGGGACTGATAACCCTCGCTGCCGCTGGCTTGAGCATCATCTCCCTGATTAGGCTCGTGGCTCTTATATTCCACTTTTTCATAACGGACACTCTCCATGTTCTCATCGGAATTGGTCTCACCGATTCTTGGCCTCTTTGGCTTCTTCAAATTCTCGTCCATCGTACACAAAATGTTTGGTTAGCGTTTAATAATAAATGAGGATAAAACAAATGTAATGTTTAGTGGCCTCTCGGCCGTTCATTTTAATGAGTTGCAATCATTATTGACTATTTAAAACCAGAAGGACAGCGAGGGATCTACCCTCTCACGCCCACTGTTTGTAAGGTAAGCCCGTAGTGGTGCATTCTTTAAAATCACTGCAAATGTACTTCAAAGTTTGCTATCTCCAAAAAAATTAAGGAAATTTATTACATTCAGTGCCCTGAATGACTCTTCGGCCAACATCTGCCACAAAACCTCACGCTGAGGCGCTAAGCCGCGAAGACGTAGATTATAAGTTCTTTTCCTTATTATATTATTAACGACCAATACCATCTATTTATCAAGACTTATTTAAGGCAATGATAATAAAAACTTAACGGCTTAACGTGGGGCAAAAAACGCTGAATGGTCGCCGCCCTGAGACACGTCATCTGAAAAAAAACCAAGCCCGAAACGTTGAATACGCCTCGGGCTTGAACCAGTCTGTCTTTTACCTCAAATTACAGGTTGGGGTTAATTTTGTTCCACTCGCTGATGGGAGGAACGATGCCCAGGTCAACCAGCTCGTCGCGCATCTTGCACAGGTGCTTGTAGCTGGCATCGAGTCTCTCGTTCTCGGAGGGCAGACCCTGAGGCACCTTGTAGCTGGCGCCGTTCTCGTCGAGAACGGTGTCCATGGCCATCATGATGTGGTTGTACTTGTCGTTGCAAACGTAGGTGCCAACGGGGAAGCGGAACTTCTCACCGCCCATGGCAGCACGAATCATCTCAACCGAGAGGTAAGCGGGGCTCTGGAACGAGCTGCGTCCGCGCAGCTTGATGATCTGGGCGCCACCCTTGGTGACGTCGGTCTTCATCTGCTCCCACTCCTCGGCGGGGAACTCAGGGGTGCCAACGATATCAGTCAGCTTGCGACCAGCGATTTCTACGTGGCTGCCGAATACGGCCATCTGCTCACCATGACCGCCATAGGTGGCGCAACCGGTGATTTCGCTCTGCATCACACCGAACTTCTTGGCCAGTGCGCTCTGCAGGCGCGTGGTGTCGAGAGCAGCCAGAGTGGTCACCTGGCCGGTCTTCAAGCCGCTGTACAACAGGGTTACCAGACCCGTCAGGTCGGCGGGGTTGAAGATGATGACAACGTGCTTCACGTCAGGGCAGTATTTCTTGATGTCCTTGCCCAGACCCTCGGCGATTTCGCAGTTACCCTTGAGCAGGTCCTCGCGGGTCATACCCTCCTTGCGAGGAGCGCCACCGCTCGAGATGATATACTTGGCGTTGGTGAATGCTTCCTTGGGGTCGGTGGTGGCAGTGATCTTCACGTCACCGAAACCGCTCTGGCGCATTTCCTCGGCCACGCCCTCGGGCGAGAACACGTCATAAAGACAAATGTCACTTGTCAAGCCCATCATCAGGGCGCTTTGTACCATATTGGAACCGATCATGCCGGCAGCACCGACGATGACCAATTTGTCGTTTGTTAATGCCATAATGTTATGTTATTAAATCTTTTAATGTTGTTTCTTCGAAATTTTACCACTGCAAAGGTACGTCTTTTTGACCACTGCTACAAGCAAAATGCAACATATAATGATTAAATATTGTGAAATCAGCCCACGAGAGTGACAAAATGACTATCTTTGCCCACACAATCAACAAAACTGAGATGGAACAGGAATTTGCTTCACGGTTGCTGGAATCGGCGGTCAGCGAGTTCGCCAAGCTGCCCGGCATCGGGCGCAAGACGGCGCTCAGGCTGGTGCTGCACCTGCTCAAACAGGACGAGCAGGAGGCGGTCTCCTTTGGCGAGGCGATCATCAAGCTGCGCCGCGAGATACGCTACTGCCAGGTGTGCCACAACATCAGCGAGACCGAGGTCTGCCCCATCTGCAGCAACCCGTCACGTGACGCCAGCACCATCTGCGTAGTCGAGAACGTCAAGGACGTGATGAGCATCGAGAACACCCACCAGCACCGCGGTCTGTATCACGTGCTGGGTGGCCTGATCTCGCCCATGGACGGCATCGGACCTGCCGACATCGAGGTGGACAGCCTGGAGGAGCGCGTCAAGGCCGGTGGCATCAAGGAGGTCATCCTGGCGCTGAGCGCGACGATGGAGGGCGACACGACCAACTTCTACATCTTCCGCCGCCTGGCCCCCTACCCCGACGTGAAAATCACCATCCTGGCCCGCGGTGTGAGTGTGGGCAACGAAATCGAGTACACCGACGAGCTGACCCTGGGCCGCAGCATCCTGAACCGCACCCTCTTCAGCGACACCTTCCACAAGGAGTGAGAAACTACGAATTACTCGAATTACACTAATTATCAATTTGTTAAATTAGCGAAATCAGTAGTTACACAAATATGGCTGACAACGATTTTGCATACCGACAGGAGGACGCCGAAAAACGCCGTCGCCGCCGCGAACAAGAGCGGCAGCGCCGTCTGCGCCACGCCCGCGAGGAGTACATCAAGCGACAGCAAGAAGAGAAGAAAGAGCCGCCCCAAGAGTGATCCACGCCTGGAACGGCACTTTTCTACGAGCTATCGCTCGCACTACATAACAAAACGGCAGCTACTTAGCTGCCGTTTTGCTGTTGGGGAGGGTCTTGGCGAGGTGGAGGACCTGGGTGGTGAAGTCGTCGGGAGGAAGGGTGCTGGAGAGCCAGTGGATGGGGGTGCCGCGTTTTTCCATGCCGCGGAACCAGGTCATCTGGCGCTTGGCGAACTGGTGGATGGCGATCTCGAGCTGGCGGAACATCTCTTCCTCGGTCAACTGGCCGATGACATGCTGGGTGACGAATTTGTATTCCAGGCCGTAGTAGATAAGGTCCTCGGGGTCGATACCCTCGTCGATGAGGCGCCGCACCTCGTCAATCATCCCCTCGTCGAGGCGGGCGCGCAGGCGTCGGCTGATGCGTTCGCGACGGGTGTCGCGGTCCACCTCGACGCCGATGACCAGGGCGTTCTCCATGGGATGCGGCTCGGTGAGGGCTTTGAGCTCGGGATGCAGCTCGTAGTATCGGCAGATCTCGATGGCGCGTGTGGCACGTGCCACGGTGTCGATGTCGCTGTTGTTGCGCAGAGTCTTCATCGTCTTGAGCAGTGCCGTCAATTCCTCGAGCGACTTGCCCGCCAGCTCGGAGCGCAACGCCTCGTTGCGGGGCACGGGCGGCAGTTTGATGCCCTTGACGACAGTCTCGACATACATTCCCGTGCCGCCACACATGATGACGGGTTTGCCACGGCCACGAATTTCATTGTAAACCCGCTCAAAATCCTCGAGGAACTCATAAAGGCTATAGCGGTAGCCCGCAGGACGGATGTCGATGAGGTGATAGGGCACGCCGTCATACTCGGCCAGGTCCTTGCCCGTGCCGATGTCCATGCCGCGATAAATCTGACGCGAATCGGCACTGATGATCTCTCCGCCGATCGCCTTGGCCAGATGCACCGCCCGCGCCGTCTTGCCCGTCGCCGTCGGCCCCGTCACCACAAAAAACACATCCTTATAGTCCATATTTTTCAGTTTCTAGTCCCTAGTTTCTAGTCCCTAGTCCAACTCGTGTGTTACTGAGATAGCGGATGCCAACTAGAAACTAAGGACTAGGGACTAAAAATATTAGTTTATTTCAGGTATTGGTCGTAGAATTCGAGGGCGCGCTTGTAGACGACATAGCGGGCCGAGCAGTCGCGGATGCTGTGGTTCATGTTGGGGAAGACCATCATGTCGCAGGTACGGTTCATGTCCACGAGCTTGGAGACGTACTGCATCGAGTTGACGATGTGGACGTTGTCGTCGGCACTGCCGAACATAATGAGCACACGGCCATTGAGGTTCTCGGCGCGGTTGAGCGGGAAGTTGCTGTAACCCTCAGGATTCTCCTGGGGGGTGCGCATGTAGCGCTCGGTGTAGATGCTGTCATAGAAGCGCCAAGTGGTCACCGGGGCGATGCTCACGCCACAGGCATAGTTGCTGCCGGGCTCACTCATCGCCATGAGTGTCTGGAAGCCGCCGTAACTCCATCCCATGATACCGATGTGGTCGGCATCGGCCCAAGGCTGACTGGCCATATAGTTGGCGGCAGCCACAGCGTCCTCGGTCTCATATTTGCCCAGGTTCAGGTAGGTGATGGACTCAAAGTCCTTGCCACGGAAACCTGTGCCACGGCTGTCCACCTCGCACACGATGTAGCCCTGGGTGGCGAAGTACTGCTCCCAGCCCATGCGCCACTTGTTGAGTACCTCCTGCGAGCCGGGACCGTTGTAGTGCTCCATGATGACTGGATACTTCTTGGTCGGGTCAAAGTCCACGGGCTTGATCATGTAGCCGTTGAGCGTGTAGCCGTCGTGCTCCATGGTGAAGAACTCCTTCTTTGGGACATCGACAGCGGTGTAGCGGCGGGCATACTCCTCGTTGAGCTGCAGGTCGCGCACGCGCTTGCCCTTGCGGTCATAGATGCGGTACTGGTCGGGCGTGACGGCATCGCTGTAACGGCCCACATAATAGGTGAAATCACCGTTAAAGATGGCCGATGCCGTGCCCTGTCCGTCGACGGTCGAAGGCGCCAGGCGGGTCACCTTGCCCTTGGCATCGACACACTCCACGACGCGGTTGAGCGGGCCGCACGAGGCCTGGTAGAAGAAGCGCTTGGTGGCCTTGTCGTAGCCGTAGAACTGCGAAACGATCTTATTATTGTCGTTGGTGAGCTGGCGCATGAGATTGCCGTCCAGGTCATACTGATAGAGCTGCATGAAGCCCGAGCGCTCGCTGGGAATGACGAAGAATTTGTCCTCGTATTGCACCTGCTGGCTCGTCTCGGCATCGACCCAGGTATCGGAGGTCTCCTGATAGACCTGCTTGCAGTCGTCGGTGAGCGGGTTGACGGCATAGATGCGCAAGTCGTTCTGGTGGCGGTTCAGGCGCTGCACCATCAGGCGCTGCGGGTCGGGGCTAAAGGTGATGTGGCAGACGTAATCCTCCTCGTCGAGGGGCACGTTCAGCTTCTTGAACGAGCCGTCCAGCACGTCATAGCAGTGAACACTCACGACGGAATTCTTCTCGCCGGCCACGGGATACTTGAAGTCGTAGCGGCCGGGATAGAGCGCATACTCGTCCTTGGGGTTGCAGGAGCCCTGATAGATGACCATCGAGGCCATCTTCACCTGGCTCTCGTCCCAGCGCAAGAAAGCCAGCGAACGGCTGTCGCTCGACCAGTTGAGGGTGTTGAGCATACCCAGTTCCTCCTGATAGACCCAGTCGGGGACACCATAGATGATCTTGTTCTTCTCGCCGTCACGCGTCACCTGCACGGTGGTGCCGTCAACCAAGTTGCGAACAAAGACGTTGTTGCCCTTGACGTAAGCCACACGCTTGCCATCGGGCGAGAGGGTGGCGATTTCCTCGCCGCCACCATCGCTCAGGGATTTCATCGTCCCATTCTTGAGGTCATAGACGTAGTAGTCGGCGCTGAAGCTGTAACGATAGATTTCCTGGCTGTTATTCCACAGCAGGACGTAGGCGCCGTCGGCGGTGACCTCAAAATCGTCCCAGCCCGTCACCTGCTGGTCACGGGTATCTACCAGGACGCTCTCGTCGCCCTTGGCGTAACTGATGCGCATGATGGCGTTGCCGTCGTCGCTCAAGCGGTAAAAGTAGCGGCCATCGCTCTTGGAGGGCTGCATGGCACCGATGCCACGGGGCGAGCTGCCGCGCAGCACACATTCCTCAAGGGTTAAGGCGCCAGCACTCATGGCGAGCACCAGCATGGCGAGTGTTAAAAGTATCTTTTTCATGTTTTCTTCTTTGATTTGGGGCCGTGACAGAGTCACGGCACGGTTGACATGAGTATTTAAAAGCCCAGCTCCAAGATCTGGTTGGCGCTGTCCTTGGTGTTCACTTTCTCGATGATGTGCTTGACGATGCCCTGCTCGTCGATGATAAAGGTGGTGCGCACCGTGCCCATGTAGGTGCGGCCGGCCATCTTCTTCTCGCGCCAGACGCCAAAGACCTGGTTCAGCGTCGTGTCCACGTCGGCGATGAGCGGGAACGGCAGGCTGTACTTGTCGGCAAACTTCTGGTGGCTGGCGGCACTGTCCTTGCTCACGCCCAACAAGGCATAGCCGGCACGCTTCAGCGCCCCATAGCCCGTCGCCAGGCTGCAGGCCTCGGCGGTGCAGCCCGGAGTATTGTCCTTGGGATAAAAGTAGATGATGAGTTTCTTGCCTGCAAAGTCGCTGGCTTTCACCTCGTTGCCATTCATGTCAACGCCCTGGTTCTCGGGAATCTTGTCTCCAATCTTCATTTTACGTGTAGTTTTAAAGTTTATTTAACCCACAAATATACTACAAAATCCCGAACGAGCGCCAATGATGGCCCATTTTCCGCATCGATGCGTTAAATTTTGCGAAATAAACATGCAATTCTGGCTCAAGATTTGTACATCTTATAAAAAAAGAGTAATTTTGCGGGCTAAATGCGCAAAAACGAGTTTAGATGATCAAAAGATTGACGATAATAATGGCTTTGGCCTGTATGCTGGCAGGTTGCGGCGAGTACAACAAGGTGATGAAGAGCAGTGACCTTGAGTACAAGTACGACTATGCCAAGCGAGCGTTTGAGAACAAGCGCTATGCCCAGGCTTATACCATCCTGACCGAACTGGTGCCCATCTTCCGCGGCACGCCTCATGCCGAGGAGTCGCTGTACCTGCTGGGGATGAGCTACTACGAGAACAAGGACTACATCAGCGCCGGTTCCTACTTCAAGCAGTATTACCAGCGCTACCCGCGCGGGCAGTATACCGAGTTGGCCCGTTTCTATGCCGGCTACGGCTTCTACCTGGACTCGCCTGACCCCCAGCTGGACCAGACCGAGACCATCCGCGCGATGGAAGAGTTGCAGGCCTTCCTGGACTACTTCCCCAAGAGCGACAAGGCATCGATTGCCCAAAGCGCCGTGTTTGAGCTGCAGGACAAGCTCGTGCTCAAGGAGCTGCAGAACGCCACGCTGTACTACAACCTGGGCAACTACATGGGCAACAACTATGAGAGTGCCGTCATCACCGCCACCAATGCCATCAAGGACTATCCTTACAGCAAGTACAAGGAAGATCTGGAAATGCTCGTGCTGCGTGCCCGCTACAAGGAGGCCAGCGAGAGCGTCGTGGAGAAGAAACTGGAACGTTTCCGCACGGTGATTGACGAGTACTACTCATTCATCAACGACTATCCTGACAGCAAGATGCGCAAGGAAGCCGACAACATTTTTAAAATCGCCGACAAATACGTCAACCGACATTAAAAGAATTACATTATATATAGCAAAGACATGGATTACAAGAAGACTAACGCGCCACTCACCACTACCGTGCATGACATCATTGAGATGGCAGAGCCCACGGGCAACATCTATGAGACCGTTTGCATCATCAGCAAGCGCGCTAACCAGATTGCCGCCGAGATGAAGTCTGACCTGGAGAAGAAGCTCCAGGAGTTTGCCACCCTGAACGACAACCTGGAGGAAATCAGCGAGAACCGTGAGCAGATCGAGATTTCGAAGTATTACGAGAAACTGCCGAAGCCCACTTTGATCGCTACCCAGGAGTATCTGGAAGACAAACTCGCTTACCGCAACCTGGCTAAGGAGAAGGAAGAGTTCTAAAAAATGAATAAACAGAATAAGTTAACGGCGCCCCGCAAGGCGCCGTTAATTTTAGCAGTGAGATTAAACGTGCAAGAGCATCACTCACCGGCAAGCAGCTTGTCGATCAGTGCTGTCACGTCGGCAATGTTGATCTCCTGATCCTGATTGACGTCGGCAGCTTGTTCATTGATGTTGCTGGCGCTGCCCAACAGATAGTCGATCAGGGCCGTTACGTCGGCAATATTGACAGCATTGTCGTTGTTCACGTCGCCGATATTGGTATTGACGTTGGGGTTGTCAAACACCTCGAGATAAACGATATCGGAGGAATTCTTCACGCCGTCAACCGTGTAATAAACCTGGATGCCGATGCGCCAATTGAAGAAGGGCTCGTAGCTTTCGGCATTGGTGCGATAGAAGTACACATAAGATGGGTGGAAATCAAAATAGTCGCTGCCCCAGATCGAGTAGGGTATCTCGGTGAGGTCCTCGGTAAGGTTCATGGAATAGGTGTCGGCATCGAAGGTAAACAGTTGATCATCATCCAAGAAGATGCTATAACTCAACCATTCGGGATTAATCGGATTACCATCGATATCGTAGTCAGGCAAGGTGAAATTGAGTCTGCTATAGCCCGACTCATCACCACGGTCAGTCCACTCGACGCTGGTGGGGTTTGCGGGTACTGCAGGGTCCGTGCTAATGCGCACGCCCCAGGGCAAATCGTCACCCGACTCGTCATGATTGCTGAACTCTATAACGGAGAAATCGAAGTCATCACTCCAATAAGCCATCATACCCGTAGCAACATAGTTGTCAGGAAAATCGGCGTAGTAGTCACCTTGGGTCCCAAGCAGGTAGAGATTATCACCATCAACCTTCACCCGTATCTCCTTGACATTCTGGCCAACCTCATGGCCCAAGTCGTAACGGGGATTACCCTCATCATCAACACTATCCTGATAAACATAGGTGTTTCCCCACCCCAGAACTAAGCCAAATTGGAGTTGTTCAGACCAATTCAAATACTGGCCGGTGGGGATGGTGATGATTTTTGTGAAACGATTATAGCTGCCTTTCACCCAAGTGTTCCCGACATCACATGGTTTCTGAATATAAACGTCAGGTTGGTTGTCGCGGTCGAAAGCAACCTTGAAAACACCATCGTTAAAATAAATTTGAGTACCAAGGTATGATTTATAAATAGAAGTACTATTACGTTTATACATGTGTACTGTACAGCTCTCGGGGATCTCGGTGATGAAATGTGGCGTGAATGAAGCGAAAGTGAGTACCGTTTTCCACTCAAAGAAGCCGCCAAAAATAGGATCTGAGGTACCTGAACGACCCATACAGCCAAGGCCGGTGCCCTCAAAACTGGGATACGAACTCCCTAGTGTCGTGAATGAGTCCTGCAGGGTGATGGTATTGCCATCAATCAAGTAAACCGCCTCGGTCACATCCTCATTCACTTCAAAGGTGAATCGTGAGGATGTACCATGAACTGTGTATGACGAACTACCCCATGCCAGTACAACATTGATGACAGGCGATGATGAATGATAGATCCTCTGCCCCATCGGCACAGTGATTTGCGTTCCATCGGCACTTAACTGCCCCTGCACCCAATAGTCACCAAATTTCACATTGGACCCATAAAGGATGTTTTTCAGATAAACCGTGGTGCCGTCTAATCCATAGACGATATCCATGGTATCGGACTGATTGAAACTTTGATAAGTACCGTCGGTTAGTATCACGGCTTTGCCTGAACGGGTATAACGCTTCAGGTGTCCCTCGGGCCGGCCGTCATCGGTAGCGTTAAAAGCCTGCTTCATGGGAGGAGCCATCATCCTGTCGTCCACAGCATGGCGTTTCTCCTTCACATCCTTATTCACGTCCCTTTTCACCAGCGGAATGCCTCGGGACTTGTCCTGATCCACACGCTTTTCCGGCAAATTCACTCCGGCAACAGCACTTGCGGCAACTGCCGCACTCAACAAGAGTAAAAGTAATTTTTTCATAAGTCAAATATAATTTGGTTAATAATTCAGTTATCTACAGAGGCACTTTGGGCATTCAAAAGTACATGGCACAAATATATAACAAATTTCATTGCTGTCCACTAAAAATTGTGGACGGTTAATAAATAAAATTTTCAAACAAACTCGGTTCACTTGAACCATTGAGCTCTTTGACATTGTTGAAAT
>ONKU01000005.1 GCA_900318535.1 uncultured Prevotellaceae bacterium
TCGATTTGCAGTTGTTCTAGTTGTTCAAGTTGTCTTTAATTACTCGCTACAAACTGGATGGCTTTGTATTGATTGTATTTATTGTCTTCTTTTTAAAGCCGCGTCCGAATAGGTGAGCAGTTATTTGTTTTTGCGCTTGGGGACGCGTTTCGAGACGCCGATGGCACCAGTGGGGCAGACGAGGCGGCACAGGTGGCAACCGACGCACTTGGTGCCCACAAGGTGGGGCTTGCGGTCGTCGCCGAAGGTGATGGCCTGGTGACCACCGTCCTTGCAGGAAACATAGCACCTGCCGCAGCCGATGCACTTCTCGCTGTCGAAGATGGGATAGACAACGGTGTCGCGGTCCAGGTCGTTGGGCGTAACAAAGCTGGAAAGCCGTTCACCCACCAAGGTGGAGAGTTTGGTGATGCCTCGGCTCGACATATAGTACTGAAGACCCAACTTGAGGTCATCGATAATGCGATAACCGTATTGCATCACGGCGGTGCACACCTGCAGGTTGCTGCAACCCAGCTGGATGAACTCAAGCGCGTCTTGCCAGGTCTCAATGCCACCGATACCGCTCAATTTTAGGTTGTTCATCACTGGGTTCTTGGCCATCTCGAGGATGAAGCGCAGGGCGATGGGCTTAACGGCACGTCCCGAGAGGCCTGAGACAGTCCACTGGCCCGACACCTCGGCGCGTTCATCCATGGTAACGCTCTTGATGGTGTTGATCGCACTGATGGCGTCAGCACCAGCGAAGTAGGCGCCCATGGCAGGATTGCTCATCAAAGTGATATTGGGCGTCATCTTGGGAATCACTGGAATGGAAACGGCATGCTTTACATAGGCGGTGTAGAAGGTGACCAGCTCGGGGTCCTGGCCCACGTCGCTGCCCATACCGGTTAGTCGCATCTGTGGACAGGAGAAATTCAGTTCCACGGCGTCCACACCTGCAGCTTCTGCCATTTTAGCCAGTTCAATCCATTGCTCCTCGGTCGAGCCCATGATGGAGGCCACCACAACCTTATTGGGGTAGTTTTTCTTGAGGCGACTCAAGATGTCGAAATCGACCTCGGCAGGGTTCTCGCTCAACTGCTCCATGTTGCGCAAGGCGGTGAAGTCACCCTTGTCACCCTCACGGTGAACGACATCAAAGCGCGGTGACACCTCGTTGATGTCATCCAGGCAGATGGTCTTGTAGAAGACACCCGCCCAACCGGCGTCAAAGGCACGTGCCACCATCTCATAGTTGGTGCATACCGATGACGAGGCGAGGAAGAACGGATTCTCGCAGGGTATTCCGCAAAAGTCGATGGCCAGACTCGGCAGGTCGGCACGAGTGGCTTCGGGTAACTGGCTCATCATCTCCTTGATGCGGATGGGACGGTCGTAATGGATGCACGCCTGCTCGGCTTTCTCAAGGTCGTTCTCATCGCATCCGTCAATCCACTGGCGGGCAATGCCTTGGTTGCCAAAACGGATGGCACGAATGGCCCTGGCTACATCGCCCTTGCCGCATGCACGGCTGCAAGGGGCATTTTCACACAGCAGACAACGGGCTGCTTCCTCATTCAGGTTCAGTTGCTTCGTCTTCATATATACTATAATTTAGTTGTTAGTTGCATCCGCACAAATGGACGAATAGATGAATGGATAATACGACATTACTCGAAGCGCATCGTCGCCGTGGGCTTGATGGTCGAGATGATGTGGCTGGCACCCAACAGGGTGAGGTATGACACGATGATAATTCCCACGTTGAGCATCACAAGGGCAGGAATGCTCAGGTGGATGGGAACATAGGGCATGTAGTAGGACGCGGGGTCAAGGCGCACGATGTGGGCATACTTTTGCAGCAACGCAAGACCGATGCCGATGACGTTGCCGATGATGAGCGCCTTGAGAATGAGTTTGCCCGTCAGATAGATGAAAATGCGGCGAATGGTGCCGTTGGTAGCGCCCATGGCCTTGAAATTGCCGATGACGCGGATGCGCTCCAGCACAATCATCAGCATGGCCGAGATGAGCGTGAAAGCAGCCACAATCATCATCAGCGTCAGGATGACGGCAACGTTCATGTTGAGCATTTCCAGCCATGCAAAGAACGCGACGTTGTTCTGATGGGTGGTGGTAACGAAGAACAGGTTCTTGCTCTCGTGCTGCACAGTGTTTTGGGCCAGCAACGCATACAGCTGGTAACCGTCATTCTCCAGATGGCGGGTATCGCTCATATTCACCGCCACCTGTGTGCCAGTGTCGCCGTTCCAGCCGTTTACGCCCTGCACGATGCCGATGCCGCCCACAATGTAGGCCCCGTCAAAGGCATCCAGGTCGGTCTCGAACACACCGCTCACGGTCAGATTCCTCACTTTGATGCTGTTGTCGATGAAATAGGTCAGCACCTTATCGCCCGACCGCAGCTTCAGGCGGTTGGCCACCAGCTTCGAGATCGCGATCTGCTGCGATGAAGCGGTATCGCTCACATCGGGCAGCACGCCTTCAATCAGGCGCGATTGCAGATACCGCCAGTCATAGCCGCTGTCCACACCACGCATGATGATGCCCATGAAGTCGCTGTCGGTCTTGAGAATGGCACTTTTGTCGGCAATGAGACTCACGCTCTCGACCAGCGGGGCAAAAGCACTGTCGCCCACAATGGCCTCACGCACCTCGCGGCCGTTGACCGTGGCATAGTTCTCATCGATGCCTAGAGCAGCGTTGCTCACCCTGAGGTGGGCATCCAGATGCATGATTTTGCCCGAAATCTCGCCCTTGAACCCCATCACAATGGCGATAGACAAAATCATCACGACCACAGCAAGCACAATGCCCACAAGGGCAACCGTCAGGCTGGGTGAGCCCTTCTGTTGTCCGCCATGCAGTTTCAGGCGCCGTGCTATGTACAGGTCATGATTCATTTGCGGTACAAAGGTAGTGCAAGCCGAGCACAAAAGCAAATTTATTTGATTTTGTCGAGGCGCAGCCTACCTTAGCCAGAATGGCAACAGTAGTAGTGCAAGCCAAGCACAAAAGCAAATTTATTTGATTTTGTCGAGGCGCCGCCTCCCTTTGTTGCTCATCGACTGCAATCTTGACTGCCACAGGCGGTGATAGGTGACAAAATGTCGCTTTTGTGCCATTGGCATGGAGGTTGCACGCTTGCGGGGCAGAAATCACAGAACATTTTACATCCTATTAAACACATTAAAAGAAATGACTATTCAACCATTAAATGACCGCGTTCTCATCGAACCGGCAAAAGCAGAAGAAGTAGTTGGCGGAATCATCATTCCTGACAGCGCAAAAGAGAAACCACTCAAGGGCATCGTGCGTGCTGCCGGCAATGGCACCAAAGACGAGGAAATGATTGTCAAGCCCGGTGATACCGTGCTCTATGGCAAATATGCAGGCAACGAAATCGAAATCGACGGCGAAAAACTGTTGATGATGCGTCAAAACGACATCCTGGCCATCGTCATCGGCTAATCTATTTATAATAATGAGAGATGGCGGATGCCAACTAAAAACTAAGAACTAGAAACTAGGGACTAGAAACTAAAAAAACTAAAAAACGATATGGCAAAATTAATCAAATTCGATATCAAGGCTCGCGAAGAGCTGAAGAAAGGCGTTGACCAGTTGAGTGACGCCGTAAAGGTGACGCTGGGTCCCAAAGGCCGCAACGTGATTGTTGACAAGAAGTATGGTGCTCCCCACATCACCAAGGACGGTGTGACCGTTGCCCGCGAGGTGGAACTGGAGGACGAGTTCCAGAACATCGGCGCACAGCTCGTTAAGGAAGTTGCCAGCAAGACCAACGACGATGCCGGTGACGGCACCACCACCGCTACCGTTCTTGCCCAGGCCATTATCACCGAGGGTCTCAAGAATGTAGCTGCCGGCGCTAACCCCATGGATGTGAAGCGCGGTATCGACAAGGCCGTCAAGGTCGTGGTCGACGGCATCAAGGAGCAGGCTCAGGAAGTGGGCGACGACTTCGGTAAGATTGAGAATGTGGCTCGCATCAGCGCCAACAACGATGATGCCATCGGCCAGCTCATTGCCGAGGCCATGAAGAAGGTAAAACAGGACGGCGTGATCACCGTCGAGGAGGCCAAGGGCACCGAGACCCGCGTCGACGTGGTCGAGGGTATGCAGTTTGACCGCGGTTACATTTCGCCCTATTTTGTCACCAATGCCGACAAAATGGCATGCGAGATGGAACGCCCCTACATCCTGATTTTTGACAAGAAGATTTCGGGCTTGAAGGACATTCTGCCCCTGTTGCAGGGTGCTGTACAGGCCCATCGTCCCATGCTCATCATCGCCGAGGATGTTGACGGCGAGGCTCTGGCATCGCTGGTAGTGAACCGCCTGCGTGGCTCGCTCGAGGTATGTGCCGTGAAGGCTCCTGGCTTTGGCGACCGTCGCAAAGAGATGTTGCAGGATATCGCTATCCTCACCGGTGGCACCGTTATCAGCGAGGAGACCGGTTTGACCCTCGAGAAGGCTACCCTCGAGATGCTGGGTACTGCCGAGAAGGTTACCGTTGACAAGGAGAACACCACCATCGTCAATGGCGCCGGCAACAAGGATATGATTGCTGACCGCATCGCTCAAATCCGCGTGCAGATCGAGAACACCAAGTCCACCTATGACAAGGAGAAACTGCAAGAGCGTCTCGCCAAGATGTCGGGTGGTGTAGCCGTCCTCTACATCGGCGCACCCAGCGAGGTGGAGATGAAGGAGAAGAAAGACCGCGTGGACGACGCCCTGAGCGCTACCCGCGCAGCCGTTGCCGAGGGCATCGTGCCTGGTGGCGGTACCGCCTACATCCGTTGCCTCAAGGCCCTCGAGGGCATGAAGGGTGACAACGACGACGAGACCACGGGTATCCACATCATCCAGCGTGCTATTGAGGAGCCCCTGCGCCAGATTGTGGCCAATGCTGGTCTTGAAGGCGCTGTAGTCGTTAACCGTGTGAAAGAAGGCAAGGGTGACTTCGGTTACAACGCCCGCACCGAGAACTACGAGAACCTGTTCGAGACGGGTGTCATCGATCCCGCCAAGGTGGCCCGCATCGCTCTGGAGAACGCTGCCAGCATCGCCGGCATGTTCCTGACCACTGAGTGCGTCATCGCCGAGAAGAAAGAGCCCGAGCCCGCAATGCCCGCAGGCGCTCCCGGCATGGGTGGCGGCATGGGCGGCATGATGTAATCATGACGTAAAGACCCTTTTCATAATAATAGTTATTATTGAACCCCTGCTGGTGACTTGGCCAGCAGGGGATTTTTTTAAAAAATGATTATCTTTGCACACGTCAATTAACTTCAACATCAATTGAATCAGGTCATGAAACAGTCTGTCAGAACAATATTCCTATTCTTGTTTGCGTGGTTCTCTCTACTGATGGGGGCAGCGGTCCCCGTTGTGGACGGCGTGTCACGAGAGTTGGCGGTTTACCGTACTGCTCATATTAGTAATGTGTGTTATGACTTGTCATTTACTGTGCCCGTTGAAAAATCCAGCCCGGTCGGCTTTGAGGAATTGCTGACGTTTAACTGGACTGGTGAGTGTGATCTGCAAATTGACTTCCAGGGCGATGTAAGTCAGTTATACAATGAGTTGATGGTCAATGGCAAAACCGTCAAGACCGTCTTGCTTAACGAGCATATCATCATTCCTGCCCAATCTCTCGTACAGGGCGAGAACTCGATAGCGATTGGTGGTTATAGCGGCGACAAGGCGTTGAACCGCAGCGATGACTACATGTATACCTTGTTTGTGCCTGATCATGCCCGCAGCGTATTCCCGTGCTTTGACCAGCCTGATATGAAGGCGGTTTTTGACTTGAAACTGAACATTCCTGAGGGGTGGGTGAGCATCAGCAATCAGACACGGAAGCCCATTCCCACCTATCTGTTCTCGTTCACGGCGGGAAAGTTCAACGTGCAGACCGCCATGCGCGACGGACGCCTACTGACGGCCTTATACCGTGAGACCGACCCTGCCCGGGTGGCCCAATTGCCGATCGTGTTCGATCAGGTAGCCTTGTCGTTGCGGTGGATGGAGGAGTACACGGGCATCCCATACCCGTTTGAGAACTATGGCTTTGTCGTACTGCCTGGCTACCAGTTCGGTGGCATGGAGCATCCAGGTTGCATCCAGTTCAATGACAGGCGCATCTTTTTGGGTCCTGAGCCGACGCCCGATGAGGAAATGTCAAGACTTAATCTCATCGCTCACGAGACGGCCCACATGTGGTTCGGCGACCTGGTGACGATGCGTTGGTTTGATGACGTGTGGACCAAGGAAGTGTTTGCCAACTTCATGGCGGACAAAATCGCCAGGGAAAAATTTCCCGAAATCAACCACGACCTGGCTTTCGTCAAGACCCACTATCCGCTGGCGATGAGCACTGACCGCACCCAGGGAACGCACCCCATTCAGCAGTCGCTGGACAACATGAACAAGGCCGGCCTGCTGTACGGCAACATCATCTACCACAAGGCACCCATCATGATGAGCAAACTCGAGAAAGAGAAGGGTGCCGACAATTTGCGGGACGGCCTGCGCAGTTATTTGCGGCACTATGCCTACAGCAATGCCACCTGGGATGACCTGATTGTTGAACTCGACCGTTTCAACCCCGAGCACAGCGCCCAATCCTTCAGCGACGTGTGGGTCAAGCAGAAGGGTATGCCGGTCATATCCTCGGGCTTCCATATGCTCGACGCTGTCCATGTGCTTCAGGCCGACCCCTACGGACGCCGCCTGGTGTGGAAGCAGGGTTTTGATATCGGCTATATTGATATGAACGGCCGGTTCAGCCAGCACCACATTTATATGAACGACTACGACTATCTGCTCTCCTCAAGTTATAGCAAGGGGCTGTTTCTCAACAGCAACGCCGAAGGTTATGGGCAGTTCGCGCTCAACCGTGAGGGCATATCGTGGATGTCCGAAGCCTGGAAAACGATGGCCGACAACGACCTGACCCGCTATGCCGCTGTGCTCAACCTCTATGAGAACTTCCACTTGGGCAACATCACGGCAAAGGAACTGGCGAAGGTGTTGCTTGAATTTCTCGAGCATGAGAATAACGAACTCATCGCGTCGACAACGTGCAGTTACTTGGGCGACTTGCTTGCATGCCTCCAAGGCAAGCAGCGTGCCGCAACCGAGCAACGCTTGTTTGGGCTGTCGCAGCAGCACGGGTTGCAATCGGTGCGCCAGACGTTGTTGCGCCAACTCTCAAACATGGCCGTGTCACCTGAAGTTGTGGATAAACTTTATGCAATTTGGAAAGAACAGAGTGCCTCTTTCTTCAACAGCCGCGATTACATGCGTTTGGCCTATCATCTTGCCATCTTGCACCCCCACAGGTGGCAACAGATTGTTGACCAGCAACGCCAACGTCTTGACAACGTGGACCAGCAGCGTGAGTTTGACTTCATCTCGCGCGCCTGCAACCCGGATACGCTGGTTCAGCAACAGCTATTTGACGAGTTGCTGATGGCCGAGAACCGCCGTGTTGAACCCTGGGCTCGGGATATGCTGGCCCTGCTCAACGACCCGACGAGGGAACCGCTGTCCAACCGTTACCTCATTCCCGGTCTTGATGCTCTCCAGGAGGTTCAACGCACGGGTGACATCTTCTTTCCCGGTTATTGGTTGACAGGCCTGTTGTCAGGCCACAGGAGTGAAGGAGCCAAGCAGGCAGTGCGCCAATGGATTGACGCACACACCAGCCTTGATGCTGCCCTGATGAACAAACTCAAAGAAAATGCCTATTGGCTGTTGCGGTGAGCCTATAGCTCAATGGCGTCTTTCACCTTCTCGGGAAGAAGGGCGATGTCGAGCACTTCTTTGATGGTGTTGACGTAGTGGAAGGTCAAGCCATTGAGGTACATCGCGTTGATCTCTTCAATATCCTTGCGGTTGTCCTTGCACAGGATGATGTCGGTGATGCCCGAGCGCTTGGCTGCCAGGATTTTGTCCTTGATGCCGCCCACGGGCAATACCTTGCCGCGCAGAGTAATCTCACCAGTCATGGCCAAGTGGTCTCTCACCTTGCGCTGGGTGAAGGATGATGCGAGCGAAGTAACCATCGTCACGCCTGCCGACGGTCCGTCCTTGGGAATGGCGCCTTCAGGCACGTGGATGTGGATATTGTATTTGTCGAACAATTCCGGGTCAATGCCGATGATCGAGCAGTGTGAACGCAGGTATTGCAGCGCAATCACTGCCGACTCCTTCATCACGTCGCCCAGATTGCCGGTGAGCGTGAGTTTCTCGCCCTTGCCGCGTGCCAGTGACGATTCCACGAACAGGATTTCACCGCCCACAGCAGTCCAGGCCAGACCGGTTACCACACCGGCAAACTCGTTGCCCTCATACTTGTCGCGGCTGTAATCGGGAGCGCCCAGATATTCTTTCAGGTCATCAATCTTGATACTGCTGGGGTAGGGGTCGCCGCTTGCCTTGTGGCGGGCGATACGGCGCAGGACAGTGGCGATTTTCTTCTCCAGCTGTCGCACACCCGACTCACGGGTATAGTCATCGATGATCTTGAGGATGACCTGTTTGCCGAACTTGATTTCGTTTTTCTTGAAACCGTTTTCTTCCAGTTCCTTGGGCAAGAGATGGCGTTTGGCGATTTCCAGCTTCTCCTCGGGAATGTAGCCGTTGATTTCAATGACCTCCATGCGGTCAAGCAGGGGGCGGCTCACGGTAGCCAGACTATTGGCCGTGGCAATGAACAGGATCTTGGACAGGTCATAGTCCACGTCCAGATAATTGTCGTGGAAATGGCCGTTCTGCTCGGGATCCAGCACCTCAAGCAACGCTGATGAAGGGTCGCCTTTGAAGTCCTGTCCCACCTTGTCGATCTCGTCCAGGACGATGACAGGATTGTTGCTGCCGCACTTGGCCAGTGCAGCGATGATGCGGCCCGGCATTGCACCGATGTAGGTACGGCGATGACCGCGTATCTCGGCCTCGTCATGCAGGCCACCCAGCGAGATGCGGGCATATTCACGATGCAGTGCGTCGGCAATGGACTTGCCCAGTGACGTCTTGCCCACACCGGGAGGGCCGTACAGGCACAGGATGGGGGCCTTGAGGTCGCCTCGCAGCTTGAGCACCGACAAATGTTCCAGAATGCGGTCTTTGACCTTTTCCAGGCCGTAATGGTCGGCATTGAGCTTCTCCTCAACCTTCTTGAGGTCAAAGTTATCCTCGGTATAGGTGTCCCAGGGCAGGTTCAGCATGTTGTCCAGATAGGCATACTGCACCGAGTAGTCGGGGGACTGGGGATTGAGGCGTTCCAGCTTTCTGAGTTCTTTCTCAAAGTGCTTCTGGACATCCTCGTTCCACTTCATTTTGGTGGCACGTTCCTGGAGTTCATCGATATCGTCGATGTCGGTACCCAATTCCTCTTGAATCGTGCGTATTTGCTGCTGCAGGAAGTGGTCACGTTGCTGCTGCGACAGTTCTTCGCGTGTGCGGGATTGGATATTGGCCTTGATTTCTACCAGTTGCTCTTCACGCATGAGTAACGCGTACAGGAGGTAACCGCGTTTCTTGACGTCGCGCTCTTCGAGCATGTGCTGCTTTTGATCGGGATCAAAGGCGATGTTGGTGGCCAGGAAATTCATCAGATACACGGGGTTGTCGATGTTTTTCATGGCAAATGCCAGGTCACGGCCGTTCTGTCCCATGTTGCGCAGCATGCGCAGGGTGACTTCGGCAATGGACTGCATCAGAATCTCAAATTCCTTGTCTCCGGCCAGCGGCAGCTTGTCTTCGACCAGGGTGACCGCGCCGCGCATGTAAGGTGCCGTCTGGGACACGTGGTCCAGCTGGCAAGCCGACCGTCCCTGCAGGATGACGTTGGTCGAGCCGTCGGGCAGTTCCAGCACCTTGATGATGGTGGCAATGGTGCCATAACGGTACAGGTCCTTCTCGGCAGGATCCTCGACATGGCTGTCATATTGGCAGAAAACAGCGATAGAGCCATGGCTTTCCTCTGTCTCCTTGATCAGACGCATGGATTTGTCGCGACCTACCGATACCGGCATGGTCATCATGGGAAACAGCACCATGTTGCGCAAGGGCAGGATGGGGATGTCATCAGCCTTACTGTCGTGAATATCAGTGCCGTCGTTCACTTCATGAATCTCGGTGATGATGGGAACCACTCGTGCTCCACCATCGTTCATCTCGGCATCTATATTGTCTAAAAAATCAATCATATTTCTCTTGTTGATATGTGTATAACTGACATATACACAAATTGAGTGCCAAAATTACAAAAAACACCTGAATTGAGACGAAAGGCGACTTATCATTTATATAAAAATAACACAACAGGCGACCCGACATGAAATCGGATCGCCTGAGTGTCGGTAAACGAACAACTATTGCCGTCCGCCGTTGGATTTACTTGATGACTTTCACGCTCTGGGTCGAGCCGTCACTGTAGGTGCGAACAATGATGTTGACACCCTGAATAGGATGGCTGTACTCAATACCGCGTACATCGAAGTAACGCTCGCTGACCACAGTCTTGGCCACGCTGGTCTCGTTGACGGCGGTGGGAATCAAGATGTACTTGAAGTCACCGCATGCGGGAGTGGTGTGGATGTTCTCGTTGGTGGGCAGTGAATAGATACCGATGTTGTTACCAGAGCAAACCAGGTTGCCTGCATAGTCAAATGCCATCTGATAGATGGATCCAAGACCGGTCTTGTAGGAGAACTTGGGAGCGAGAACGGGCGTGTTGCCGTCCCAGGTAACATCAAAGAACTGGAGCACATAGCTGCCGTCGTTGATGACGAGCAGGCTGCCATCATCGCTCACAGTGAAGCCTGCACGGTCGCTACCGTTGAGCATCTCGGCGTAGGGAGCACGGCCCGAGTTGAGGGTTACATTGCCGTCGTTGTCAACAAACATGAGCGAGGGAACGCCCGATGCGTTGTTGCCAGCGCTGCGGTACTGCGATACCCAAACACCGTGGCCGGCGGGATCGGCAACCACGTTACCGTTGGTGTTGAGCTGCCAAGCACCGATGTCATAGTACTGGTTAGGAGCGGTTGACCAGGTGTCAACAATGCTGCCGTCTTCCTGGCCGATGTTGTAAACGCCAACACCGTTGCCAAAGTCCTCAAGATATACATACAGCTTGGTGTCAGCACCCTTGCCGCCGATGCCTACGCCAGGTGTCGACGAACCGACATTCTGGCCGTCATTGACAATCAGACCACTGCTCTGGCGAGTACCATTGAAGAACTCGGTCCAAGTCTCACCCAGCTTATTGGGTTCGGCGATGTAAACACCCGAGGTGCCATCGCCCCAATCGGGAACGTAGAGCTTACCCTGGGCATCCACTGCCATGCGGTAGTTGCTGCCCCAGCTGTGGCCGCCACGATACAGGTCATCGCTCACGCGCTGACCCATCACGTCACAAACGTAAACGCCATTGCTTGCATTGCCGCTGCCCACACGGTTGCCGGCATAGATGGTACCCATGGCGGGGCTGCACGGCGACTTGTCGACAGCAACGAAGAGGTTGCCGCTGTAAGTCTCGTTGAGCGGGTTGATGCGCTGGATGGTGTTGATGTTCTCACCCTCGACGGTGACAGCCCATGACAGGCTCTCGCCGGGCAATGCGGGCAGGTCAGTATAGCTGATTTCTATGCTGTTCTCGCCCTTGGTGACATTGGGCACCTCAATGGAGCCTACCTCAATACCATCTTCGTCATAGAATACGATGCAAGCTGCCTGGGCATCGTCGTTGACGTTGAAGGTGAACAGGTATTCGCCATCGGTATCGGTAGCACCGAGTCCGTAAGCATAGATGCCGGGAACGCCGGGCTGGCTTGCCACATCGGTCTGCCACTTGATGATCTGGTTGTCGCGCATCAGGTACAGGTAGATATCCTCACCCTTGACTGCGGCACCCGTCGACATGAACTGGGTAGCCAGCGGGTCGATGTCGGTATTGGTCGTAGCCACCAGAGCTGCCTGGTCAAGACCGGCAGTGATGTCATACAGCTTGATGCCGGCAACATCCACGGCCTCATCCCTGTCAACATGGATATAAGGCGTAACCATGAACTTGTGCTGTGCATACTTGAAGAATGAGGTGCCCTTTACAGGAATGTCAGTCTCATCGCCATCAAAGCGTGCCACAACTTCACTGTCGGTGCCGTTGGCCTTAGCCGTAGCAACCTCCATCAGCAGGGTGTTCTCACCGTCGAGCATGACTTGGTCGTCGTTGAGCGGCGAGATGACGATCTGCGGTTCACCAATCTTTGACTTGGTGAAGTTACTCTGGGCGCTGATGGTCTTCTCGGTGTAAACCGTGCTGGTTATCTGGTTATTGACGATAGCCAGTTTCAGGAATCGCATGCCACCGGCGCTGGATGCAGCGTCGTTGGTACCGATTACGGTCACCATGCATTCGTCAGCGCCGCCGTCGATGGCGAGCGACTGTGCACGATAGTAGTAGAAGTTGGCTGAGCTCTGGGTGGTTACCCACTCGATGGGATCGCTGTCAAAGTCGGCCCACTTGTACAGGCGCAGCGTGCCGCGCTCAAATCCCTCATTCACCTGGCCATCACCAAATTGGGTCTGTACGCTGTTGATACCCACGAGCTGGTTGTCGGCAGTGAAGGCGATATCGTTCAGGCGGCTGTAGAAACCGGCATTGTTGGGCTCAACGGGGGCGATACCCTCGATGCTCAACTCCTTGACGATGGCCTTGTCAACGTTGTTGATCAGGTACAGGTGCGGGGTGCCGTCCTCGGCATTGGTGAGCACAACGGTGCTGTCGCCACGAACCAGCATGCGCTTGATGGCGCCGTCCAGCTCAAACTGGGTGCCGTCGTCGCGAATCAGGTTCAGTTTGTCGGGAGCCGTCACATAGGTAGGCAGGTCAGGCTCGGGATAGTTCTGGAAGAGGTCCTCGGGGATGACATAGTCGGTAGCCTCCAACAGGGGCACCTCGTAGGTGGTCTTGTTGGCCTCGACAACGATGTCGCCGGTAGCCTTGCTGATCCACTCCTGCCACTGGCTGTCAACGGTGGGCGCGGTGTATTCGCCCAGCGGCTTGTAGCCCTCGGCCTCAACCGCCAGCGTATAGGTGCCGGGCTCGAGGTCTTCGAACACGAACACACCGTTGTAGTTCTCATCGGTAGTGTAGCGTGCCACTTCCTGGCCGTTCTTGCTCAGGATGACTACAGCACCGTTGATAGGAGCCCACTGGTCCATGGTGCCTGCATTGTAGTTGTACAGGTTGTGGACGAGATGGTTGTGGACATCCTTTACGGTACCCATGATGTAGCCCTTGTTGTAGGGGGTGAGACCAAAGTACTCACCGATACCGCGGGCGATGCGGATACCCTCCTGATGGCAATAGTCGATATTCAGCGCACGGTGGCGTGCAGGCTGATAGGTGTGGAAATAACCCTCTACCAGGAAGCCCGGAGCGCCATGCTTGAGCACACCCAGGTAGCCGGTGTAAGCGATACCTGTATTGGGATCCACACGCGTCGATGAGCTGCCATAGAAGTTGATGTCACCACGCACGTTGGGACTCGTGGGGCTATAGTTGGTCATCGGGTCAATCTCGTTGGTGTAGAAGATGGGCCAGCATGTCAGACCCATGTCGCGACTGCCCGGAGCGCCGTCGCCGCCAGCACCGTCATTGCCGCGGTACAGCATCAGCGGATAGTTGGTTGCGGTGCCGTCGGTCAGTGCGTTGGAGTGGTGCGACAGGAACATGTCATAGTTGCCCACTTCCACCTCCTCGCAGATTTCTGACAAGGGACGGTTGTAGATCTCAGCATCAGGAGCTCCCTGCACATAGGGGAACGGGCCGTTGAACCACCTCGACAGGGTGATGTTCTCGGCTTTCACGCCCATCTTGATCAGGGCATGATAGGTCTCAATCGATTTCCACAAGTTGGTGTTCGACTCGTAGAAGCCGTTGGTGTCAGGACGTCCGGTCTCGGCCAGCATCGGGTAGGGGATGGTCGCCATCGGGCGGTCGTTAGGTCCCCAGCTGCCATGGCCAGGATTCAGATAAATGCGTAATTCGTCGGCTGTCTTAGCCTGCATGATGCCGGCTGCCATGATGGCGGCTACGGCAAGTAATAAGATCTTTTTCATAGCGGTCATCATTTGGTTACGTTAATCATATAAGCCTCTCCGGCGGGAGTGCTGAAGACAATCTTGCCGGTGATGGCGTGGGGATACATGGCGATGACGTCATCGCCGGTGAGCACCTGGGTGGTGCCGTCGAGCGTTGCAGCAACGATGGTCGAAGCATAGATGAACTCGCCGTCGTCCTTGTCCATCATGCCCACAACGGTATTGTCGTCATACCATACCGGGGCACGCATCTGGCCCACCTTGCGAACGTCGCTTCCGTCAAGGTTGCACACGTAGGTGCCATGGGCGGCCTGGTAGTAGAGCACCTTGGTGCCGTCGGGCGACAGCGATGCCCACATGTAGCTGAACTGATCGCCGTTGGGCGACAATTTGCGGGTCTTGCCGTTTACGGTGAGCATCAGCTGGCCCTTGTTGATCGAGAGCACGGGCAGTTTCTGCGCCTTGGCGGTGCCAATGGCCTTGTTGCTGAATTTGCCCTTGTTCACAGCGCCCACACTGGTAGCGTCAACCGCATAGCCCTGCAGGTCACGAGTCGCCTTCACCAGCACCTGGCTGGCACCGGTGGACAGGTTCACGCTCTTAAGCGTGGACAGGCGCAGGTGCTTGTTGTTGAACGAGCCTTCACGGTAAACGACCGTCTGGCCATCGGGCGAAATCTTCACGTTATGGCCTGCACTGGGTGCATTGCTCAGCACTTGTGTCTGGCCACTGGTCAGGTCTAGCTTGACGAGGCCCTGGTTGGTCGAGCTGGTCAGCAGCAGGTAATCGCCCTGGGGGCTGATGGCCGCTACGGCAGCTTTGTCAGGCAGATTGACCTTGTCGATCGAGGTCACTTGCAGTACCTGGCCCATTGCACTCATCGAGAAGCCTAACGCCAATGCGAAAAGAAGTTTTCTCATCATGATGGTTAAATGGTTTAAAGTTAAACAATAAAGGTGATTTATACTAGTAAAAATGATAGGCAATATGATATATTGCAGCAAAAATATATAAAATTTTTGTAAACAACAAGTAAAATATGTTTAAAAACTATAATGCACGTTCAACCCGTAGTTTGGAGCTTAGAGATTAGGGCATAGAGAGACATCCGCACTCCAGTAAAAAGGGGTGCGGATGTCAATTATGAAAGTTGTTTTGGTTATCTAACCTGGTCGTTGTTCAAGTTGTTTGAGAGGAGCAAACGGGCATTACTTGAAGAGGAAGAGGTCATTGATGGACTTCTTGATGTTGACATGCTTGATAGCATGGGCAAACATCTTGTCCACGCTCAACACCCTCACCTTGGGACAACGGTCGGTGTCAAAGGGGATACTGTCGCTGATCACCAACTCGTCAAGGCCGCTGGCCATCACGCGCTCGCTGGCGGGATCGCTCATCACGGCGTGGGAGATGTAGGCACGCACGCTGCGGGCCCCGTTCTCCTTCATCAGCGAGGCAGCCTTGCAGATGGTGCCTGCAGTATCGACCATGTCGTCAATGAGGATAACGTCCTTGTCCTGCACGTCGCCAATGATGGTCATCGACTCGACCACGTTGGCCTGCTGGCGGTGTTTGTGGCACAGCACGAGTGGGGCATTGAAGTATTTGGCATAGGAATTGGCTCGCTTGGCTCCGCCCACGTCGGGCGAGGCGATAACGAGGTTCTCAAGGTTGAGGCTGGCGATGTCGGGGACAAACATCGTGGAGGCATACAGGTGGTCCACGGGAATGTCAAAGAATCCTTGAATCTGGTCGGCATGCAGGTCCATGGTGATCAGGCGGTCGATGCCGGCAGCGATCAGCAGGTTGGTGACTAGCTTGGCGGCGATGGATACGCGGGGTTTGTCCTTGCGGTCCTGACGCGCCCACCCGAAGTAAGGAATCACGGCAATGACCGACTGTGCCGACGCACGCTTGGCGGCATCAATCATCAGCAGCAGCTCCATCAGGTTCTCGCTTGCGTTGAAGGTGGACTGCACGAGATAGACCTCAGCACCGCGCACCGGCTCCTCATAGCTCACCTCAAACTCTCCGTCGGCAAAATGCAAAATTTTGATTTTGCCCAGTTCTACACCCAGTTGTTGTGCTATCTTCAAGGCAACATAACGCGAGTTAGTGCCCGAGAAAACTTTCATTTCAGCCATAACGATTGTGATACGATTTTAAAAACTATGTGCAAAGATAGTCATTTTTCAGACAACAACCATAATAATTTGTCAATAATCAGCATTATTTTGCGGTCGGTTTATTTTATATGATGTGAAAGGGTAGTCTTGCACCTGAAACAGACTTGTCACCTCCCTTGAAAGTGAGCCTTTTAATGCCATGAATGAAAGATTTTCAGCCTTTTTGCAAAATAATCCCTCAATCATAATACCGTTGTCAAAAAAAGTAGCTACCTTTGTTGCCTGTATTTATACATACCCAAAATGAACTAGAAATCACATCTGCAGAACTATGGCTTCCAAAATTGTGAGAATGAAACTGATATTGTGCCTGCTATGCGGTCTTCTGAGTATCAACTCAGGAGCACAGGTGTTATTTGATGGAATTAAGCCTGCTGTCGATAACTTGACGGGTAAGTGGCTGCTCCCTGTTACCAAATCAAAGTACGGCAAGTCCTATCAGGCATCAGTGACTCTGGATGATAACGTTACCTCATGCCGTATCAACGGCGTGGAGGTAAAAGAGACGGGTCAGTACACCTTTCCTGTCATCAATCCTGGTTCCTCATATAACGTGCAGATGGTGATAGGCAACGATGCGGTAAATGCGGTTCTACAGTTCACTTATTGGCCGGTTATTCAGATCTACGGTGAAGATGAATTTGTCAAGAGACCCTATGAAGAAGCTACGGTTACCCTCACAATTCCGGATTCCTCATATCAAGAAAGTATCAAGTCACGCGTACGTTGGGCAGGCAGTTCAACGGCCGAGCCTGACCGTCTAAAGCATAATTTCCACCTCAAGTTCTATAATGAGGATGGCTCCAAGAAGAACATGTCTTTCTTTGGCTTGCGCAGTGATTTCCATTGGCGTCTGGATGCCGGTCAGATCGATTTCTCGCGAGTACGTAACCGTGTTTCCAGAGACATCTGGGCCGCGTTTTCCACTCCCCCGTATTATGCTGCACAAGAGCCTAAGACGGTTCGCAACTATGTGCGCGGAGATTTTGTCGAGGTATTTCTCAATGACAATTACATGGGCATCTACTGCCTGAACGAGCACATGGACCGTCAGCAACTCAAGCTCAAGCAATATGACTATGAGAACAATGTGTTTCATGGTGGCTTGTGGAAGGCGATGAAGTGGACAAACACGACGCTGTTTGACAACCTGCCTGGTGTAAACTCCCGACGCAAATTTTGGGATGAATTTTACGTGAAGTATCCTAATATTGATGATGTGTCACCCACCAACTTCAAGACTCTGTATCAGGCAGTGAAGTTCGCCAAGAGATCGTCTGATCAGGAATTCCTTGACAGTGCGGCTTATTATTTTGACATTCCCGTGTTCCGCGACTACTACCTGTTCCTTATATTGTTGCAGGGGATAGACAATATTGGCAAGAATGTGTATTTCGCTTGCTATGATACGGCTGTCGACAAAAAGTTGACATTGGCTGTTTGGGACTTGGACTGTACACATGGGCAGTTCTATGATAACTGGGGCGGTAATTACCATCACACTTGGGTGGGTCCTCAACGCAGCCTCAGGACTCAAGAATTGGCGAGTCATAAGGTCCTTCATCGCTTAGATGAACTTGACCCGACTTTCCATGGTTTGGCCACTGAGCGTTATTGGGAATTGCGAAACAGCACCTTCCATCCTGATAGTATCTTGGCGCGATTTAACGCTTATATCAGCGAGATGAAGATCTGTGGTGCAGATAGGCGTGAGGTTGCGCGATGGAGTTACAGCGATGATTTGGGCGGGCATGAACTGAACTTCACCAATGAAATTCAGTATCTGCGTTACTGGTGGACCTATCACATTGCCTATCTTGACAATACTGTTTTTGCCCCTTATCCGATGGGAGACTTGGATTTTGACTACGATGTGAGTATTACTGATATCACCTTGTTGATTGATTACCTGTTAGGCGACAGGTCAACTACTATAAATAAGGTGCGGGCCGATGTGAACCACGACCAAAAGATTAACATTACAGACGTGGCGGAAATCATCGATCAAATATTACAGGAGTAAACTTAGAGATAAAGAATTGCTTCCTCTTTGAAGATCAGACATGATGGCAACCTCTAACACCAAACAATGACTCATTATACCCGAGTCATTGTTTGGTGCTTTTATAGACCTTCAGTAGAATGGCGCTATGGGCGTCGATGTGGACGGGTAGGGGGGTGTCGGTGGCGAGTGCTATAGTTTGGTTTTCGTCAGTAAGTAGATTTATGCAGCAGTAGGAACCGTGAGACATCTGCGCACAATCCAGGGCATGTTGCGGAATGCGGATGCTGGTATCAACGGCATTTTCACAGAAATTGGCGACCACCACGGTCATTTCTCCATCACAATGGCGCATGTAGGCGTAGTGGCGGCTAGTGTCCAGACGATCCTGGTTGACATACATCAAGTCAAAGAATTGGCCACAAGCCAGCGTTGGCTCGCTATTGCACAGGCGCAGGATCTTGCGGTACTGCGTACGCAGTAGACGCTCGGCGGCTGTGGGATGGCCCTGGTTCCAGCGGCGCACGGTGGGGACGCTCCAGTAGTCAAAAATGGTGGTGCGGCCGTCGTTCCCGCTATAACCCTCGGCATCGGCGGCTGGCTCGCCCAATTCCTGCCCGGCATAGAGCATAAACGGGCCCTGTGACATGGTGGCACTCACGACCAGCGCAGGAAACGCCTTGAAGGGCTCTCCGCAGAATTGGCGCGATGCGATGCGTTGTTCGTCATGGTTCTCGAGGAAGTTGAGCATGTGGCCAGATATGCCCTCAACGGTCTGCCAGCATCGTGTGAGGTTACTGGCGGCCCATCCGTCACACAGGATGCCGCGCAACGTGTCATAGAGCGTTACCTTGTCATACAGGTAGTCAAAGCCTCCCTCATCGATGTAACTGCGGTATAGCCCTGTGTCATAGATTTCAGCAATAAAAATGATGTCGGGGTTGATCTGCTTGATTTGTCCAATGGCCCAATGCCAAAAGGCAACGGGCACCATGTGCGCCATGTCGCAGCGGAAACCGTCAACGCCCTTCGAGGCCCAGAACTTGAGAATCTCGATCATCTTCTGCCATGTGGGCGGGATGGGGTCGAAATGGGTGCTGCCGTTCCAGGGGTCAACGCCATAGTTCAGCTTGATGGTCTCATACCAGTCGTCGCGGTTTGGTGAGGCAGTGAAGCAGTCATTGCCCGTGGCGCGGGCGGGAAACTCGCGATAGGCGCCCGTTCCGGTGCCCAAGTCCACGCCATGGGGCGCAAATTCCTGACCGGTGATATAGTAGAAGTTGTTCTTGGGGTCAAAGAACATCATCGGATTGTCACCTTCTCCCAAATCACTAATGCCGGTAGGCTTAGCGTCGCTCTCATATTCACGGGCCACATGATTGGGAACAAAATCCACTATCACCTTGAGCCCGGCTTGGTGAGTGCGCTCGACCAGCGCCTCAAACTCAGCCATGCGATTTTTCACCTTGATGGCCATATCAGGACATACATCATAATAGTCACGAATGGCATAGGGCGAGCCGGCCTTGCCTTTCACCACATGCGGGTTGCATGGAGCGATGCCCTGTCTTGAATAGTCGGTCGTGGTGGCATGTTCCAGTATGCCGGTATACCACACGTGGGTCGCGCCCAGCGAACGGATCGACCGCAACTTGCTGAGGTCAATGTCGTTGAATTTGCCGCAACCGTTCTGCTGAATGGTCCCGTTGGGCACACAATGCTCGTTCATGTTGGTGTACCAGCGAGGCATCAACTGGTAGATGATTGTTTTTTTATCCTTTTTCATGGGGCAAAGATACTTATTTTTCCCGTTTTTTGAAGTACCTTTGCGCAATAAAAAACTTAACCAAAGACAATTATGATTTCATTTGAGAGCGATTACAACAACGGTTGCCACGAGGCTATCCTCCAAAGGTTGAGCGAGACCAATGATGAGCGGGCTACAGGCTACGGCCTGGACGATTTCTGCACTGCCGCCAAGGCTAAGATCCGTCAGGCTTGCAACAAGCCCGATGCCGACGTGTTTTTCCTTGTCGGTGGCACGCAGACCAACGCCACCGTCATCGATGCCATGCTTAACTCCTATCAGGGTGTCTTGAGCGTTGAGACGGGACATATCAATGTCCACGAGTCGGGTGCCATCGAGTTCGGCGGCCACAAGGTGTTGGCTTTACCCACACACGACGGCAAGATGGATGCCGCTGAGCTTGATCAGTGGCTCCACGACTTCTATGCCGATATCGCCTATGAGCACATGGTGTTCCCCGGCATGGTTTACATCACTTTTGCCACCGAGATGGGTACGATCTATACATTGGCCGAGTTGCAGGCCATCAGTGCCGTGTGCAAGCGTTATGAGTTGCCGCTGTTTATCGACGGGGCACGTCTGGGCTACGGTCTCATGGCCGAGGGATGTGACGTGACGCTTGAGCAACTGGCAGGTTTGTGCGATGTGTTCTATCTGGGAGGCACCAAGTGCGGTGCCTTATGCGGCGAGGCTGTGGTGTTCCCCAATCACAATGCTCCAGCCCATTTCTTTACCATGGTCAAGCAGCATGGTGCCTTGTTGGCCAAGGGGCGCCTGTTGGGCATCCAGTTCGATGTGCTCATGCAGGACGGCCTTTACTTCAAGATTGCCCGTCATGCCGTTGAACAGGCCATCCGTTTGCGCGATGCTTTCGTTGCCAAAGGATATGAAATGTATAGCAATTCGCCTACTAACCAGCAGTTTGTCCTCCTGGACAAGGACACCATCAAGCGTCTGGAAAAGGACTTCGTTTTCGAGCAGTGGTTCCCTGTGGGCAACATGATGAATTGCCGTTTTGTCACCAGTTGGGCCACCCGAAGCGAGGATGTTGACGCCCTCATTGCCGCCCTGTGAGGACGCTTTTAATGGGTTTTAACGGCTATCTCAACAATTTTGACTACCTTTGCACGTTTTTTAGATAAAATAAATGGCGACAATCCTGAACATAGAGACCTCAACCGAGGTGTGCTCGGTGGCATTGACCAGCGAGGGCCAGGTGCTTGATCATCGTGAGAATTACGAGGGTCAGACCCATGCCACGCTCTTGAGCCAGTATGTCAAAGAGATGCTGGACTACGCCCACTCCCGAGAGATGAAAATCGACGCGATTGCCGTGAGCATCGGTCCTGGTTCCTATACGGGACTGCGCATCGGCCTGAGCGAGGCCAAGGGGCTCGCATTTGGCCTGAATGTGCCGCTCATCGGGGTGAACACCCTGCAGTTGCTCTCGGTGAGCACCATGTTCAACCACTTCATCGATGAGGAGAATTTGCTCTATGTGCCGATGATCGATGCCCGCCGCATGGAGGTCTATACCGCTGCTTATAATCCTTCGTTGGAACCCGTACTGGAACCTCAGGCGATGATACTAGACGAGAACTCGTTCCAGGACTTGATACAGCAGGGCTATGCGCTCGTTGTGATGGGAAATGGCAGTGACAAGGCACAGCAGGTGCTGCATGGCGACAAGGTGCATTTTGTTGAGGGCATGAAGCCGGTTGCAGTCGATATGATGGCACTGGCCGAGAAAGCCTTCAGGGAACAGAATTTCATCGATGTTGCTTACAGTACGCCCCTCTATCTCAAAGAATTCCAGGCTACCAAGCCCCGCAACCCCATTCTTGGTGTCAAGGGGTAGGGCACAGTGTGGCAGGGCTGGATTTTCGCCATTCAAAAAAAAAGTAGTACTTTTGCAGATATGTTGACATATAATTCACAACTTAAGAAACTGGTGTTGCCCGAGTACGGCCGCAACATCCAGCAGATGGTTGACCACTGCTTGACGATTGAAGACCGCGCCGAGCGCACTCGTTGCGCGTTCACCATCGTGCAAAACATGGCCAACATGTTCCCCCAGTTGCGCGGCGAGACCGATTACCAGCACAAGCTGTGGGACCACCTGATGATCATGAGCGGGTTCCAACTCGATGTGGACGCCCCATTTGACGACATTATCAAGGAAGAGAGCCTGGATACCAAGCCCATTCCCATCCAATATGAATTGGAGCCCATCCAATACCGCCATTACGGCAAGAACATCGAGCGCATGATCGAGCGTGCGGCCACCTATCCCGAAGGCGAGGAGCGCGACGCTCTGGTGATGCTGCTGGCCAACCACATGAAGAAACTGATTTTCCAGATCAACAACGAGGATGTGGAAGATGCCAAGATTTTCAAGGATCTGGAACGTTACAGCCATGGCGCCATCAGGTTAGACCCGCAGACCCATCACCTGCATGAGTACCAGATCGTGAAGCCCGCCCAGACGATTGGCAAAAAGAAAAAGAAAAAGTAAGGTCAGACTGCTGACAACTGAATAACGATGATTACTCGAGAGGAGCTCATTGAAATCGGGCATTACAACAAGCCCCACGGCTTGTCAGGCGAGATATCGGCCACGGTCGATGTTGAACTTGATGCCTTGCAAAGCCTGTCTTGCCTGGTGAGCGAGATGGACGGCATTTTTGTGCCATTTTTTGTGAACTCCCTGCGCCCCAAGACCAGCGAGACGGTATTGCTCACCATCGATGGCATCGATAATGAGCAAGAGGCGGCATGCCTGGTCAATCATGAGATATATGCCCTCAAGCGTGACTATCGCCTTGAGAGCGAGGACCTGGAAGCCGATGGTTATCCGCTGGACTATTTCATTGGATTTGATCTTCACGAAAGCGACGGAAACCGAGTAGGGAAAATCGTTGAGGTGGATGAACAGACCGAGAACGCCATTTTCATCGTCGAGGATAACGACAAGGAGTTCATGTTGCCGGCAACCGACGACCTGATTCTGGAATTTGATCTCGATAAGGAAGTGATCGTCATGGAATTGCCTGAAGGAATCCTTGACTTGAACCAATAAATTGAAAAGAAAGCATTGATGCGACGTGTTTCACATATTTTGATGGCTGCCCTGCTGATGATGACTACAGCGGGAATACTGCCGCTGTCGGCCAAGGTTCATGTCGATGACATCTATGAAATGTCGCTCGACGAGAATCTGATGACTCCCGAAATCAAGAACGACAAGCAGGCCGACAGGATACAGGAATTCCAGTATAATATGGCCGTGGCTTTCAAGCAGACGAACTATGACGTGGAAATCATGCGTGACGACGAGGTCATCGTCATCACCATTCCCGCAAGCCAGCTTTTTGACCCCAACGACACCGTGTTGAACAAGTTGGGTGAGGAGCAGCTCAAGCCGTTCTTGCGCATGCTCAATAATCCCGGTTTCTACAAGCTGCTGCTCGTCATGCACAGCGATAACACGGGCAGTTCAGAGTACACCCTCAATCTCACTCGTCAACGCGTGAATGCCATCTTCGACTGGTTTGAGGAGAACGGCAGCGTGGATTATGTGGTGCCTTACGCCCTTGGAGAGACCGACCCCATTGTGGACAACAACTCGGTAGAGAGCCGCAAGACCAACCGCAGGTTGGAAATTTTCCTCATTCCCGAGCAGACGATGTTGCAGCAGGCCAAGAAAGGACGCATCAACATGAGCCAAATGGGTAAAAAATGACAATAACACATATAAATTACAGATATAACAATGGCAAAAGAGCTTAAAGATTTAACTAAGAGAGCCGATAATTACTCTCAATGGTATAATGAACTGGTGGTAAAAGCCGACCTCGCCGAGCAGTCGGCAGTGCGCGGATGTATGGTCATCAAGCCCTATGGCTATGCCATCTGGGAAAAGATGCAGCGCCGACTCGATGATATGTTCAAGGCAACTGGTGTGCAGAACGCCTATTTCCCCTTGCTGATTCCCAAGTCGTTTCTCAGCCGTGAGGCCGACCACGTCGAGGGTTTTGCCAAGGAGTGCGCTGTCGTTACCCATTACCGCCTGATGAATGACCCGGGTGGCAATGGTGTTGTCGTGGATCCCGCTGCACGCCTTGAGGAGGAACTCGTTATCCGTCCCACCAGCGAGACGATCATCTGGAACACCTACCGCAACTGGATCAACAGCTATCGTGACCTGCCATTGCTCATCAACCAGTGGGCTAACGTTTTCCGTTGGGAAATGCGCACCCGCATGTTCCTGCGCACGGCCGAGTTCTTGTGGCAGGAGGGTCACACGGCCCACGCCACCAAGGAAGAAGCCGAGGCCAAGGCCATCGAGATGCTGAACGTATATGCTGATTTTGCCGAGAAGTACATGGCATTGCCCGTAATCAAGGGTATCAAGACCGCCAACGAGCGGTTTGCAGGTGCCCTCGAGACTTACACCATCGAGGCGATGATGCAGGATGGCAAGGCGCTGCAGTCAGGTACCAGCCACTTCCTGGGGCAGAACTTCGCCAAGGCATTTGATGTGAAGTTTATCGACAAGGAGAACAAGTTGCAGGACGTTTGGGCTACTTCTTGGGGTGTGTCCACTCGACTGATGGGCGCCCTGATCATGACCCATAGCGATGACAACGGTTTGGTATTGCCGCCTCATCTGGCTCCCATCCAGGTTGTTATCGTTCCTGTTTACAAGACCGACGAGCAACTTCAGGAGGTGAACAAGGTGGTTGAGCCCATCGTCAACAACCTGAGGGCAATGGGTATCTCGGTGAAGTATGACAATGCCGACAACAAGCGTCCGGGCTTCAAGTTTGCCGACTACGAGCTCAAGGGTGTGCCCGTGCGTCTCGTGCTGGGTGCTCGCGACATCGAGAACGGCACCGTCGAGGTGATGCGCCGCGACACACTCGAGAAATCCAGCGAGCAACTCGCCGGTATTGAGAACCGTGTCAAGGACCTGCTCGAAGAAATCCAGCAGAACATCTACACCAAGGCCCTGCGTCATCGCGAGGAGATGACTTTCAAGGTCGACACTTGGGACGAGTTCAAGGAGCAGATCGAGAAAGGTGGTTTCATCCTGGCACATTGGGACGGTACCACCGAGACCGAAGAGAAGATCAAGGAAGAGACCAAGGCGACCATTCGCTGCATCCCCCTGGATGCTCCCGAAGAGGAGGGCAAGTGCATCTACACCGGCAAACCCAGCCATCGTCGCGTTATCTTCGCCCGCAATTATTGATACCAGGAATCCGGTATTTATATGATATGTTACGGCAGCCTCATGGCTGCTGTAACTTTTTATAGGGCGCATAAAAAAGCACTTCGTTTCACAACGAAGGTGCCCTAGGAAAAATAGTATGAATAAAAGTTTGATTTAAGGTGCCACAAAATTACATGTTTTTTCACATCTGAGCAATGATTTGGCCCAAAAAGTACTCTAACCACGGGCTTATTGAAAAAAAAGCAGAATATTTTTTGGCAACAATGTGTGCTTTGTGAGGATAATTAGTTAACTTTGTCGTTTGATTGTTGTAAACTAATTCCGGTTATGGCAGTCTAAGGGTCGTTAAATAGTTATTTATAATGAACAAGAGTCAAACAGGCATGAATCGAGTCGTGAAGATGTTCTTCGGCATCTTTATGGTTTTTGTGTATCTGGGCATGGCCGCTTTGATGGCAGTGAATTTCTTTGATTGGTCCAACGCCCCGTTGTGGAAAGGCGTCAGGTGGTTCTTTGCAATCGTTTTTGCTGCCTATGGCATTTACCGTGGATATCGCGAGCTGACCGGTGAGCACACCTACGGCATGCGACGCTATGACGACGAGGAATAATCAAATATGACTATCCGATGATGAATAAACTGAATATATTTGGATTGCTCATGGCAATGGCAGCCATGCTGCTGTTGTCATCGTGTGGCGACCAGCGCCCCAAGAGCACAAGCACACGCGGCATTGCCAAGATCATGTGTGACGAGTCGTTCCAGAGTGTACTCGAGCAGGAAATCGCCGTTTTCGAGTATCAGTACCCCGAGGCCAGCATCATGCCCGAATACATCAACGAGCATGACGCGCTGGATTCTCTCTTTAGAAATAAGGTGGACCTGATCATCATTTCACACGACTTGACCAAGGACCAGAAGGAGAGCCTCAAGAAGATTGGACGTGGCTACCGCTCCAGGATGATTGCAGTCGATGCCATCGCCGTCATTGTCAACAAGCAGAATGACATTGAAGACTTGTCGATGCAGGACCTGCGCGACATCTTCACCGGCAAGGTGAAACGGTGGGGTGAGGTCTACCCGACGAAATTGAAGAACGACACCATCAAGGTGATGTTCGATGGTTCGGGAACCGGTGTTGTGAACTACATGAAAGAGAAATTCTTGGGCGGCGCCAAGTTCGGACCTAATATCTATGCAAGAAAATCGAGCAGCGACGTCTTTGACGCTGTAGAGCAATACAAGAATGTCATTGGCTTTATTGGCGTGAGCTGGATCACGAGCGACCTCAAGTCTCTTGAGAAGCCTATTTCTGAGAAATATGACGAGCTCAAGACCAAAAACGAGGTGAGCGTCATCGACTTCACCGATCGCATCAAGGTGATGCCCTTGAGGGCTGACGACCAGCTTCAGGCTGTGAAACCTTATCAGGCCCACATCCACAGTGGCGACTATCCCCTGGTGCGCAAGATTTGGGCTATTGATGCCTCTTACAACGGCACTCTTGACCATGGTTTCTATGCCTTCTTGACGGGTGTCATCGGTCAGAAGATTATCCTGCAAACGGGTGTTTTGCCCGCCGCCGAGCCTGTGAGAACCGTTGAACTTCAATAGGATAACAGATTGGCACGGAATTTGCAAAATCGATAATAAAACAAAATTTACTCATAAATATCAACAATTAAATTGTTACTGCAATGAAAAGGAAATTCTTATTCGCATCACTCATCTTGATGGGTGCATCGCTGGTAGCTAACGCACAAGGCTACAAAGACGGTATTGAGTACTACAAGGTTGACAAGCTGGACAATGCCAAGGAGTTGCTCGAGCGCAACTTGAACGCTGCAAGCACCGACAAGGCCGAGGCATTCTACTATCTGGGTCAGATTGCCCTTCACCAGGGTCAAGTGGCACAGGCTGCTGCCAACTTCGAGAAAGGTATCGCTGCCAACGCCATGAATCCTTACAACTATGTTGGACAGGCAGCTATCGCACTCAAGAATGGCGGTGATGTCAAGGCTCTGCTCGAGAAAGCACGCAAGCTCGCAAAGAAGGACTCCAAGCTGGAGATGGAAATTGCACGCGCTTTCTACGATGCCAACCCCACCACCTATGCCAAGGACATTGAGAAGTGCATCAAGAATGCCCGCAAGTGGAATGCTGATGACCCCGACAGCTACATCTTTGAGGCCGACACCAAGGCCGACAAGAAGGACTGGGGCAACGCAGCCGGCATCTATGAGCTGGCCTTTGATAAGGATCCCAACAATATCGAGGCCTATGTGAAGTATGCCAACACTTACTTCAATGTGAACCCCGCCATGGCTATCGAGCGCCTTGAGGAGCTGCAGGCCAAGGTTCCCGGATCGGCTCTGGTTCAGCGTGAACTCGCCGAGAAGTACTACGCCGACAACTTGGGCGCCAAGGCAGCCGAGCAGTATGGCAAGTACATCAAGAACCCCAACCACTTTGCTCAGGATGAGGTTCGTTACGTGCAGCTGTTGTTCTTCGGTGAGAAGTACCAGGACTCCTACAATCTGGCTACCCAGCTCATCAACCGTCTCAACCCCAACGACGAGAACGTGTTCTACATGAAGCGCATGCAGCTCTACAACCTGGTACAATTGGAGAAATGGCCCGAGGCTGTTGAGGCCGGTAAAGCTTTCTTCGCCAACATGCTGCCCAAGGGCTCAAAGTATGAGGTTCGCGACTACACCGACTACGGACAGGCATTACTGACTGCCGGTATGCCTAACGAGGCAGTCGCAGCCTTCGAGAAGGCCCTCGAAATCAATCCCAACAATGTGGACCTGATTCGCTATATGGGCGACAGTTATGCCGATGCCGAGGACTTCGTCAATGCAGCCAAGTACTACCAGCGTCTGGTGGACAGCGGCAACAACAAGTCCAACGACCTCTTTACCCTGTCGAACTACTACCTGGGAATCGCCAGCACCGATGCTCTTGATGACGCCACCAAGGCCGACGCTCTTGCCAAGTCTCAGAAGTATATCGACGAAGTGGACAAGCTGGTTCCCGGCAACGTGCAGATCGTCAACCAGAAGGCCAAGATCGCCAAGTTCCGCGAGGGTGACACCAACACGGGCGCAGCTCTGGCAGCTTACAACGAGTTGCTCCAGATCCTCGACACTAAGGAGAACAAGGCCGACTATGCACGCTACTACAAGTATGCCTACAACTACCTGGCCACCTACTACTTCACCAAGGGTGACAAGGCTACTGCTAAGGGCTACTACCAGAAGTGGCTGGAATATGATCCCGAAAATGAGTCACTGCGCAACTACGTCAACAGCTTGAAGTAATTGATGTGACTTGAAATAGAAACTAACTTAGGCGACCGTCTCAACGATGGTCGCCTGTTTTTTTAGGCAATAGGGGAGGGATAAAACGGTGTTGAGGCCGTTAAGTCCCTTTTTTTATAATGAATAATGTTTAAAATCGGTGATAATTCGGCAAAAGGTTGTACCTTTGCAGATTGGTAAGACAGTTACCCGTTTTTAATCAACAGGAACTATATTTTTAAGGTTACTATATAATTATCAATTTTTATGGCAGAAACAAAGAAATTGTTCGACCAATTCGCGCCTGTCACTCCCGAGGAGTGGCGTGCCAAGGCCGAAGTTGACCTGAAAGGGGCCGACTTTTCAATGCCCAGCCGCTCTATCGCAGCGTGGACATTGCCGACCTCAAGCAAACCAAATCACTCCCTGGTGAGTTTCCTTATGTTCGCGGTACTCGCCACAACAACGACTGGAAGGTTCGTCAGAACATCGACGTAGATGATGTTCAGACTGCCAATGCCAAGGCTCTCGAGATCCTGAACAAGGGTATCAACTCGATTGGCTTCCGCTTCCATGGTGGAGATGTGGACCTCAAGGCTCTGTTCAACGGCATCAATCTTCCCGCTTGTGAAATCAACATCCAGTGCTGCCCCAAGTGCGCACTCAGCTATGCCAAGCAGATTGTTGAGATTTGCAAGGAAAACGGTTGTGAAGACACCTTCGTCGGTTCTATTGCCTTCAACCCGTTCAAGCGCACGTTCAAGCATGGCGAGCCGTTCCCTGGCGACATCGTTGCCATGGCTACCGAGCTGATGAACACCGTGAAACCCGTTGCTCACCTGCGCGTGCTCAGCGTTGATTCGCTCGCTCTGAACAATGCCGGTGCCTACATCTACCAGGAGCTGGGTTATGCTCTGGCATGGGGCGCCGAGTGGATGGCCATGCTGACCGAGGCCGGTTTCACCGCCGATGAGGTGGCTAACCGCATCAAGTTCAACATGGGCGTTTCGACTGTTTATTTCATGGAGATTGCCAAGTTCCGCGCTGCACGTGAGCTGTGGGCACTCATCGTGAAGCAGTTCAATCCCGCTAACGACTACTCGTGCATGATGAATGTCAATGCCGAGACCAGCCGTTTCAACCAGACGATCTATGACAGCTATGTGAACCTGCTGCGCAGTCAGACCGAGGCCATGAGTGCCGCACTCGCCTGTGTAGACTCAATCGTTGTCACTCCGTTTGACGCTCCCTATAAGGAGAGCGACGACTTCAGCGAGCGTATTGCCCGCAACCAGCAGATCCTGCTCAAGGAAGAGAGCCACCTCGACAAGGTCGTTGACCCCGCCGGCGGTTCCTACTATGTGGAGATGCTGACCAAGAATCTGGCCGAGCAGGGCTGGAAGCTCTTCCTCGACGTCGAGGACAAGGGCGGTTTCAAGGCTGCACTCGAGAGCGGCGACATCATCAACGCCGTTAACGCTACCGCCAAGGAGCGCTTCGACAAGGTAGCTAAGCGCCGTGAGCAGTTGCTGGGTACCAACCAGTTCCCCAACTTCACCGAGAAGGCTGCCGACAAGGCTGACGCTTGCAAGGAATGCAACTGCCACTGCAGCTGCAACCATGAGGAGGCCGAGGGTGCCGTGACACTGAATACCAAGCGTCTGGCTACACAGTTCGAGGAGATTCGCCTCGCTACCGAGCACGCTGCCAACACGCCCAAGGTGTTCATGCTCACCATTGGCAACCTGGCTATGCGTCTGGCTCGCGCCCAGTTCAGCGACAACTTCTTCGCTTGCGCTGGCTATGAGCTCATCGACAACAACGGTTTCAAGACCGTCAAGGAAGGTATGGACGCCGCTATGGAGAAAAAGGCCGACGTAGTCGTGCTCTGCTCCAGTGACGACGAGTATGCCGCTCTCATCCCCGAGGCTGTTAATGAACTCAACGGCCGTGCCGAGCTCGTTTTGGCCGGTCCCGAGACCGATGAATTCAAGGCCCTGGGCATTGAGCACTTCATCAACGTGCGCACCAACGTGCTTGCTACATTAAAAGCCTTCAACGCTAAACTGTTAAAATGACGAGACGACTATGAGACCGAATTTTAAGAATATAGATATTGCTAACGATGCTTTTAATGTAAAGCACAATCCCCTTCCCAAGGGCGAGGTGTGGAAGAATGCCGAACTGATCGACATTAAGCCCATTTACACTCACGAGGACATCGAGGGTCTGGAGCACCTGGAGTTTGTTGCCGGTATTCCTCCCTTCCTGGGTGGTCCTTATTCGCTGATGTACCCGTTCCGTCCGTGGACCGTCCGTCAGTATGCTGGTTTCTCGACAGCTGCCGAGTCCAACGCTTTCTATCGCCGCAACCTGGCTTCGGGCCAGAAGGGTCTGTCCGTTGCATTTGACCTTCCCACTCACCGTGGCTACAACGCCGACAACCAGCGCGTGGTCGGTGACGTCGGCAAGGCAGGTGTATCGATCTGCTCGGTAGAGGACATGAAGGTCCTGTTCGACGGTATCCCCTTGAACAAGATGTCCGTTTCCATGACCATGAACGGTGCCGTGCTGCCCATCATGGCGTTCTACATCGTTTCAGGTCTGGAGCAGGGTGCCAAGCTCGAGGAGATGGCCGGTACGATCCAGAACGATATCTTGAAGGAGTTCATGGTGCGCAACACCTACATCTATCCTCCCAAGTTCTCGATGCAGATTATCGCCAGCATCTTTGAGTACACCTCGAAGTATATGCCCAAGTTCAACTCGATTTCCATCTCGGGTTACCACATGCAGGAAGCAGGCGCTACCGCCGACATCGAGTTGGCTTACACGCTGGCTGATGGTATGGATTACATCCGCACTGGTGTGAATGCAGGTCTGTCGGTCGACGCCTTCGCTCCCCGTCTGTCATTCTTCTGGGGCATCTCGATGAACTTCTTTACCGAGATTGCCAAGATGCGTGCAGGCCGTCTGTTGTGGGCCAAGATCGTGAAGAGTTTCGGCGCCGAGAATCCCAAGTCGATGTCACTGCGTACCCACAGCCAGACCTCTGGTTGGTCGCTGACCGCTCAGGATCCCTTCAACAACGTGGGCCGCACCTGTATCGAGGCTATGGCTGCAGCACAGGGTCACACCCAGTCGCTGCACACCAATGCTCTCGACGAGGCCATCGCACTGCCCACCGACTTCTCGGCTCGTATCGCCCGTAACACCCAGATCTACATCCAGCAGGAGACCTATATCACCAAGGTCATCGATCCTTGGGCAGGTTCCTACTATGTAGAGGCTCTGACCAACGAACTGGTGCAGAAGGCATGGGCTCACATCGAGGAGATCGAGAAGCTGGGCGGTATGGCCAAGGCTATCGAGACCGGCGTGCCCAAGATGCGTATCGAGGAAGCTGCCGCACGTACCCAGGCCCGCATCGACAGCGGACGCCAGACCATCGTCGGCATCAACAAGTATGCCCTCGAGAAGGAGGCTCCCATCGACATTCTGGAGATCGACAATACCGAGGTTCGCAAGGAACAGGTTGAAGGTCTCGAGAAACTGCGTGCCAACCGTGACGAGGCTAAGGTTAAGGCCGACCTCGCCGCCATTACCGAGTGTGTCAAGACCGGTGAGGGCAATCTGCTCGAGCTCGCTGTCGAGGCCGCTAAGGACCGTGCATCGCTGGGTGAAATCAGCGACGCTTGCGAGGAAATCGTTGGACGTTACAAAGCTGTTGTTAAAACCATTTCAGGCGTGTATTCAGCAGAAACCAAATCAGATCCCGACCTGGAGGAGGCTCGCCGCTTGACGGCTCTGTTTGCCAAGAAGGAAGGCCGCCAGCCCCGTATCATGATTGCCAAGATGGGTCAGGACGGTCACGACCGTGGCGCAAAGGTTGTTGCCACCGGCTATGCCGACTGTGGCTTTGACGTGGACATGGGTCCCTTGTTCCAGACTCCCGAGGAGAGTGCCCGCGAGGCCGTCGAGAACGACGTCAACGTGCTTGGCGTTTCGTCGCTCGCCGCTGGTCACAAGACCCTCGTGCCTGCCGTTATCGAGGAGCTCAAGAAGTTGGGTCGTGAGGACATCATCGTCACCGCTGGCGGTGTAATCCCCATGCAGGACTATGACTACCTCTACAAGGCTGGCGTTGCCGCAATCTTTGGCCCTGGCACCAACGTCATGAAGAGTGCCATCGAGGTAATGCACATCCTTCTCGACGAGGAGTAATCCTTGAGAATGGAGTAACCGCATTTTCTAAATGATTAGGTGCGCCGGGACATTTGGTGTCGCGGCGCACCCTTTTATTGAACTCACTAAATTGATGAAAATGATGAAAAAGCTTAAATTACTAATATTTGGTTTGCTGTTTGCTTTTCCTTACAGCGGATTTGCCCAGAACTCCATTTACGGCGACGTGAATGGTGACGGTGAGGTTAACATCGCCGATGTCAACGCCGTCGTCAGTGTTATCTTGGGAGAATCTCAGATGGATAATAATAGTATTGTCGGTACCTGGGTATCGGAGTATGGAGTGGACTCCTATGGTCGATACAATATCGAGGAACGTGACGTCGTTTCCTTTGTATTCAATGAAGACAACACTGGCCGCTTCACATATTCTTCACCCTACGGTCAAGCATATGTGGACTTAGATTGGGAGACTCATGGCGGCCGCCTGTACATCCGCTACTATGATGGCGACTCTGAGAATTTATATTACAGGATTGATGAATCCGGCTATTTGCTGCTGGCTCTTGATGCGCAGTTCACTATCTACACTGCTTACCGCCCGGTTACGGAATCAGACATGAGCTCAACCGGCACCAGCAAGGATTCCCATCCAAGCCAAAGTGCCTCAGCCTCACGGGCCATTAAAGGAAGGTGATTGCAGTAAGCTCTGCTTATCCGCAATCCCAACAGTAGTAGCAGTGCGAAAAGTCGAGGTTGGCAAGGTCATCGTGGTTGATGAAGATGAATCCGCTGCCCATGTCACCCCACATGACCAACGCCTTGCGGTCAACGCTGGAGAACTGTGAATCCAATTGGAACAGTAGCGTGTCGTGACGATGAATGTCGCGGCGCGCTTCGTCTTGGGAATAGACCGGATAACCCAGCATCTGGTGGCGGGGTTGTTTCATGCCCAGGTTTTGTTCAAAGTACAGGCAATCGTCATTGTCCAGGTATTCATACCACATTTTGCCGGTATGCTCCACACCGGTGATCTCCTTGACAATCTCAAAAAACAGGTCGTTGAATAGTCCGTCATTCACGCCCATGGCAGTTTCCTCGGCTACGAAGTCGATGGCCACTTCACGCTTGACAGGCGTGAGCATGTCGTCTACCGTCTCATGGCTGGGCATCTCAACAGGTGCGGCGCTCTTGCCTATAGTGTCATGATAGACAATAGTGAATCCTTCACCTTCCTCATCATAATTGCCTTTACAGCCATACATGTTATCGGGATTGGTGCTGATGAACCACTGCAGCATGCCTTGTTGGGGCAGGGGAGCATTCAACCCGGCCTCAGCACAATTGACCTGCATGACAAACAGCATAGGACGTCCCTGGTTGTCGCAGGGATATTCTTTATCGGCTGGCCAGTAGGGCAGACCGCCAATTTTGGAGTCCTTTACATCAGGCTGGCGTTCTTCGTTCAATACCAGCCTATAGTGGTCACAGGATGTGCGTCGGGTAATTTCCTCGGCAATGCGTATGGCGCGTTCACTTGCAGTTCCCATCTTAATCTATTAACTGTTATCTATTCACTAAAATATCCCTCAATGTTGTTGATGCACGGACAGGCACGTGACTTGATGATTCTCACACGCCATTCTTTAGCGGTCTTCTGTGCAAAACGGACAATGCGCTTGTAGCCGATGGTTGTCGTCTCTTCATCAACAATCACGGGCACCCATTTACCACAGCAGGTCTTGTATTCTATGACAAATTCCTCAACACGTTGGCCCAGAGGAATGTATTCCTGCAGCATGATGCGGTTGAGTGTGACATCTTTCTTGGTCTTGATTTCGATATCGGCAGTGATGACACCATCCTTGGAGGCCCAATAGGTATCCCAATCGTTATCGCCCATCATCGACGGGGCGAAATGTTTATTGCGGGTATCGCTGGCAGTGAATTTGGCTTTTGCCAGCAGGTTGTTGCCCAACTCGCGGTTGATGCGTTCATGCCATTGCACAGCGGTCGCCGAGTCAATGGGATGGATCAAACCCTCGCGGTTCACAGGGAAGTTGAGCAGAAGGGTTCCGTTATGACCCACGCTACGATAATACAGGTCGGTCAATTCGTCAACGTTCTTGACTTTGTCATCCTCGCTGGCATGATAGAACCACCCTGGACGGATAGACGTGTCACACTCGCTGGCACACCAACCATCGCCATCGGCATGTCCCGACTGCAGCTCCTGGTAAGCCGGGTAACCGGGATACACTTCTTTCATGCGAAGGAAAGACCAGTTCGTCGGGTTGGCATAGCCCTTCTCGTTGCCTACCCAGCGGCAACCGGGACCGCCGTCCGAAAAGATAACGGCATTAGGCTGCAGGCGGTTGACGATACCCCAAGCCTTGGGGTAGTTGTAATAGGTGCTGCGATCGATCTCGCGCTTCTCGCTAGCCCCTCCGTACCAGCCGTCACCGCCGTTGGCGCCGTCAAACCACACTTCAAACACGTCCCCATACCGGGTCATCAGTTCCTCTAACTGATTGTAATAGTAAGTAACATACTCTGGCGTTCCGTAGCTGGCTTGGTGCCTGTCCCACGGCGAGAGATATACGCCGAATTTGATGCCGTATTTCTTACAAGCATCCGACAGTTCCCGCACGACATCGCCCTTGTAAGGGGAATTGGCAACACTATAATCAGTATAGCGGCTGGGCCACAGGCAAAAGCCGTCATGGTGCTTGCACGTCAGGATCACGCCCTTCATGCCCGCATTGACCAACGTCTGTACCCACTGCTCACAATCGAGGCGGGTAGGGTTGAAAGAACTGGCAGGAGTATCGCCATAGCCCCATTCCTTGTCAGTGAACGTGTTGGGTCCGAAATGGATAAACGCATAGGTCTCCAACTGTTGCCATGCCACCTGCTGTGGAGTGGGTAAGGGATAACAAGGCTCCGGTGCCTGGCTATTATCAGCCACCGCCATAAGAGCGGCACACGCAGCCATTATGATCAATAATAATCTATTATTTGCCATATCATCAAGTAGTTAATGTCTGCTATTAAAAGCGACCGCCAGTCCTGTGGACCGAGGCTCCGCCTCGGTATAATATCAAACGAGCTTCACCGTCGGGGTGAGGGTGACTTTCTGCTGCTTGTACAGCAAGCCAAGAGCCTTCTTGAAGTCTTTCTTACTGCAGTTGAAGGCCTTGTTGATGTCATCAGGATCACTCTTGTCGGTAATAGCCATCTCGCCGTCATGGGCCTTGAGGTAGTCCAGGATGCGGTCAGCGAGGTCATCGACACGCATTTTCTCAATCTTGGCCAGGGTGACATCGACCTTGCCGTCAGGGCGCACCTGCTTGACAAAAGCCTCAAATCGGTCACCGATATTCACCTCCTGATAGGTCTCGTTCTGGTAAATCTGGCCCCAATGGGCATTGTTGACGATGACGCGGTAGCCTAGGTCACTGCGCTGCACCACCAGCACCTCGACGCGCTGGCGATGATAGTAGTCGGGCTCGGTATGATTGAGGAACTTGGCGAGTTTGGCGCTGGCAACAATGCGGTTGCTGGCCCCGTCCAGATAGACACGAACGATGTAGCTGCGATCGGCCTGCATGTCCACGCGTTGCTCACTGAAGGGCACCAACAGATCTTTGGCCACCAGACCCCAGTCCAAAAATGCGCCCACCTTGTTCACGGCCTTGACACGCATGAGAGCGAAATCGCCGACAACGGCCTTGGGCACCTCGGTAGTGGCGACAGGACGGTTCTCGCTGTCATTATATACAAAAACGCGGACCATGTCGCCCACCTTCATTTCGGGTGTGAGGTAACGCTTGGGCAGCAACACCTCGTGGGTATCATCATCGATGAGATAGGCGCCGAAATCAACCATTCGGTTGATGCGCAACTCGTTGAATTCTCCAATCTTCATAATAAAGGATATTTTTTGCAAAGTTCGTCAAAAAATTCCATATTCCGATGTCGTTTTAGGCAAATTTGTCGTACCTTAGCGAGATTATAAGGACAAACTAAATCGCACAAGCATGAAATTCAATCTCGTCTCAATAGCTATACTACTGTCGTTCACGATGTTACTTTGCTCTTGCAGCAAAGGTGCGTCGAGGAAGTCGGGTGATGGGAAACCAGCGGTTACCTTAAAATCCCAGCGTTTGAACGACAAATCCACATTCAAGCTCTCCAATGGCGACAGGTGCACCATCGTAGCCGATGCCAGCATTGATTACCCGGTAGCCACTAGCGATGGAGTACCTGTAGACAGTCTGCAACGATTGTTCGCAGCCTATGTGCTGGAGTCGGGCGACTCACTCTCGTTGAACGAAGCCATGCGACAGGTAGTGGTCAACAGCATGCACCAGTACGACTTCATGGACGAACCCTTGAGCGAAGAGGAAGTTGCCGAGGAAGACGACCTGAATACGCTCAACTATGTAACCAGTACACGCGTTTCGGCCATCTATAACAAAAATGGGGTAGTTACCTTTGAACGCGTCGATGTCGTGAAAAAGAATGACAAAGTGACCTCAGTCACACACCGTTATTACAGCTTTGACGTTGAGACCAACAGCTATATCGACGTCAACCGCCTCTTCCGCGACGATGCACTTGCCGATGTGTGCCAGTTGCTCAAGCAGCAGTTGCTCAAGCAGAATAATGCCACAGGCAACGAACAGTTGAACGATTTGGGTTATTTCAATGTAGAGAATATCACCGTATCCCGCAATTTCTACTTTGACGAGAACGGTGTGACGTGGAGCTATCTTCCCAACGAACTGGCTGTTGAGGCGGTGGGTGAACCGAAAATCACGATTCCTTACGGTGATTTGACCGATTACCAGTGTGACAACAGCATTCTTGAACACTTGCACTAACCAACGATGGAACACATCCTTAAATACTTTCCGGAGCTCAACGAGCGCCAACGCGAGCAAATGGCTCAAGTAGAAGTGCTCTATCCCGAGTGGAACGCCAAAATCAATGTCATCTCCCGTAAAGACATCGACAATCTGGAGATCAATCACCTGCTGCATTCACTGGGACTGGTCAAGTTTGTCAAGTTCACCCCTGGCACCCGAGTGATGGACCTGGGGACGGGTGGGGGATTGCCTGGCATCCCTTTGGCGATTTACTATCCTGAGGTGACCTTCCACCTGGTGGATCGCATTGGCAAAAAGCTCAAAGTCGCTCAGGATATTGCTGAGCGTATCGGCCTGACGAATGTCACCTTCCAGCATGGCGACGTCAAGGAGGTGAAAGGCAAGTTCGACTTTGTGGTCAGCCGTGCAGTGATGGACTTGGGTGACATGGTGCCGTTGGTCAAACGTCTGATTGCCACTGAGAGCCGCAACGCTGTGCCCAACGGATTGATCTGTCTTAAGGGCGGTAACCTGAGCGGTGAGGTTTCCAAGTTCAAGAATCAGGTGCTCATCGACGAACTGTCCAGCTATTTCAAAGAGGAATTTTTCAAAACAAAAAAAATAGTTTATCTGCCGTTATGAACGCGACAATGATGACCGTCAACCCGTTTGGCGAAAACATGTATATCCTCTGGGATGAAACATCGCATGAGGCCGTGGTCGTTGACCCTGGCATGATGCGTCAGGATGAGCGCGATATGGTGACCAAGTTCATTGCTGACAATGGCTTAAAAGTCAAGCACATCCTGCTCACCCACCTGCACCTTGACCACGTTACCAGCGCTCGTTGGCTGGCTGACCAGACGGGGGCAGACGTCTGTGGTAGCGTTCTGGATAAGGAATTAGGGTTGAACCTGCCGCAACAGGTGGCCCAGTTCCATCTCAAGATCGAGTCCGATGTCTTGACCATTGACCGTCATCTCCAGGATGGCGAAATGATTCCCTTGGGCAGCGAAACCATTCAGGTGCTGCACGTGCCGGGACATTCCCCTGGAGGTTTGGCGTTTTACCTGCCTCAAAGCAGTCTGCTCATCTCGGGTGACACCATCTTCAACGGCAGTGTGGGCCGCACCGACCTGATGGGTGGAGACATGGCAACACTCATCAATAGCATCAGGGAGAAAATCCTTCCTTTGCCCGATGAGACGGTCATTGCCTCTGGACACGGGCCGACAACCACCATTGCCGATGAGAAGCGCTTTAATCCATTCCTGTAAAATACTTTACAATTGATAATAAATTATGAAAAAGCTATTTGCTATCGCCTTGATCGTTTGTGGTCTGCTGCCATCGTGCAAGAGTGCGCAGAATGCCGCTCAAGTATATGATAAAACGATGGATTCCAGCCAGTTTGTGAATATCACCGACGTTGTCCCTGACGCTATTCTCGAAATCCGCTACTACAGCACCTATAACTTTGTGGGCGCACGAATCGATGGCTATGAGGAGCCTGTTGCCCTGATGACGAGAGAGGCTGCCGACAGCCTGCGTGCCGTTAGCGACGACTTGAAGATTCACGGATATCGCTTGAAAATATATGATGCTTACCGTCCGCAGCGCGGCGTTGATCATTTCCTGCGATGGGCCCAAGATCCGACCGATACCGTCACCAAGGCCTATTTCTATCCTTATCTGACCAAGAAACAGGTATTTGATGGTGAATATGTTGCCGAAAAGAGCGGCCATTCCCGCGGTTCAACGGTTGACTTGACACTGGTGGATATGAAAACCGGCAAGGAACTGGACATGGGTGGCACATTTGACTGGTTTGGCCCTGAAAGCCATCCCGATTATGGTAGCGGCAACCCCGAGACCCTGGAATTTGTGCAGACTGACAGTGCTTTCACCTCGCTTCAATTCTACAACCGCATGGTGTTGCGCACAGCGATGTTGCGACATGGTTTTAAGCCGCTTGACAACGAGTGGTGGCATTTCACCCTCAAGAACGAACCCTTCCCCGACACCTATTTCAATTTCCCTGTCAGGGTGTTAGGGAAATAATCCACTATTGTTCAGATATTTCATCGGTGGTCGTCGGCTGGGTAGCAATGCGCTTGATTTTCCAGCCGATGGCTGCAATAAGCATTGACATCAACGGACTCAGGTAGTTGAAGAAGCAATATGGCAGATAGGTGAGCGTGGGCACTCCAAGCACCGTCGCCTGAGTCATGCCGCAGGTGTTCCAGGGTATCAGAACCGAAGTGACCGTGGCAGCGTCTTCGGTGGTTCGGCTCAATAGTCGTGCCTCATAGCCCTCTTGACGGTAAACGTCGCGGAACATGTCGGCAGTAAGAACGATACTGATGAACTGGTCGCCAGTCGTAATGTTCAGGAAAATACCTGAGCAGACTGTCGATGACACAAGCGTGAAACGCGAGCGCACCCAACGGATGATGACACGCGTGATGCTTGCGATCATGCCGCTGGCCACCATAGCCGAACCAAAGCACATCGCACAGATGATCAGCCAAATGGTATTCAACATGCCACTCATGCCTCCTGTCGATACCAGGTTATTGAGAGCCGCCGACCCCGTTTCGATGGCTGTTGAGCCATAATAGGTGATAGCCAATCCTTTGGCCATTGCTGCGGCTTGGCTCAATGACGCGTCATTGGCTATTTGACACAGGATGTGGGGTTGGAGAATGAGGGCTGTTATACCTGCCAGAATAGAGGAAATGAAAAGCACGATACAGGAGGGTACCTGACGAGCGATGAGCACTCCCGTGACGACAGGTACCAGCAATGTCCAAGCCGAGATGTTGAATGTGGACGAGAGGCCATCGGTGTACTCTTCGATGTGTAGAGCACCGCTACTGTTCAATCCCAATCCGGCAATGAAGAAGATGATCAACGTGATGGTGATGGTAGGCACCGTCGTGTACATCATGTAACGGATGTGCTTGAAGATATCCACTCTTGCTGCCGATGATGCCAGAATCGTCGTATCGCTCAACGGAGACATCTTGTCACCGAAGTAGGCTCCTGAAATGATGGCTCCCGCGGTCCATGCTTCGCTTATTCCTAGTGCCTGGCCAATACCCAACAGAGCCACTCCAATAGTTGCAATCGTTGTCCATGAACTGCCCGAGAGCAGCGAAATCAAAGCACAGATGATGCAGGCACTTACGAGAAAGAAACTGGGCGAAAGGATCTGCACACCATAATATATAAGCGTGGGAACAACTCCACTGATCATCCACGATCCCGCCAGCATACCCACCGAGAGCAGAATGAGCAATGTGATGAAGATGCCGCCCATTGTCTTGTTCAGCTGTTCCTCAAATGCCCGCCATGGCACATGATAAAATGCGGTGGAGATCAATACACAGACGGCCATGCCCAATATCAAGGCGATCTGGCTTCCACCACTTAACGAATCACTACCAAACAAGGCAATGACAACAGCCAGCAGTGCGATAAGCACAACTACCGGTATAAGCGACACTAGGGGGTGCGGCTTGGGGGTATTATTCATATTTGGGCTCATTTAGAGTGCAAACCTACATAAAAAAATGCAAAGTGCGGCTAGAACTGGGCACAAAATCCGGAATTTGCCTTAAAAATCCAATTTTTCATTCCATTGTTTGCTCTTTGAAAAATAATTGCTTATTTTTGCGTCATCATCCAACGGTGGAATCTGTAGCATAATGCTTTAATTATCATATTTATAAACTCTTTTAAATGATTGGCAAAATGAAAAAACTTTACATGATTTTGGCAGCAATCGCTGCAATGACCTTTACCGCTCAGGCTAACGACGTATGCACTGGTGTCGTTGAGATTGGTGATTTTGACAACGCCACCGAGTTCTACAACGGCTCTTACTTTGACATGGCTCCCACCAACTTCTATCTGGCTCATACCGGTGCCCAGATGATTTACACTGCAGACGATTTGGGAAATCTCGAGCACGATGTGTGCATCACTACGCTGTCGTTCAAGTTCATGAACAACGACTCCTATGAGGACATCACCCGTGACGTGAAACTCTACCTGCAGGAGACTGATGCTAACCAATTTGAGGTTGTGGAAGGTGTGAAACAGTTCTACCCCTTTGACAATCTTGTACTGGAAGAGGAGCAGGTGTATGAGATGCTCAACTTCCTGTATGAGGACCATGAGCTGGTTCTGGACCTGAGTGATGCACCCTTCGCATTGACCAAGGGCAAGGGTCTGCTTGTCACTGTTGTCTTTGACGCACAGGATGACGAGAACTGCACTTGGGGCAGCGACTATGCTCCCTTCTACACCTCAGGCGTTCGTGGCCAGGCTATGGTGTACACCGACAACTGGACCAGCTTCCTGGACTATGAGGAATTCCCCGATGCTTCGGCCATTAACGGCTGCGGCACCAATGTAGAACTGCCCGTTACCCGAATCAACTACTTCTATGAGGACATTCCCTCGGCCGTAGAGGAGATCGAGACTGCAAAGGCTCAGGATGGAGCTTACTACAACCTCATGGGTCAGAAGTTTAATGGCAACAATCTGCCCGCTGGCATCTACATCCACAACGGCAAGAAAGTCATCATCAAGTAAGTATTACACTTGTACGCAAAATCAAGCGCCACGTCCCGAGCGGAACGTGGCGCTTTCTGTTCTTGTGTCTTAGCAGTATCAGCCAAGCAATGCGTTTGCCATGTTGAGGGCGGCACGACGGCCGTCGCCCATGGCCAGGATTACGGTTGCACCGCCACGCACGATGTCACCACCGGCATAGAGGTCGCCAACCGATGACTGCATGGTCTCCTCGTTGACAACGATGGTGTTGCGCTTGCTGATGTCAAGACCGGGAATCGAGCGGGGCACAAGCTGGTTGGGCGAAACGCCAACGGCAACGATAACCAGGTCAACGGGAATTTCCTCGATAGCACCCTCTACGGGCACAGGGCTGCGACGGCCCGAAGCATCGGGTTCACCCAGTTCCATGCGCTGAACACGCATAGCCACTACGCGGCCCTTGTCATCACCAATGTACTCGATGGGGTTGTGCAGGGTCTTGAATTCGACACCTTCTTCCTTGGCGTGGCCAACCTCTTCACGACGGGCAGGCATCTCTTCCTCGCTACGGCGATAGATGAGGATAACGCGCTCGGTGCCCATGCGCAATGCGGTACGGGTCGAGTCCATAGCGGTGTTACCGCCACCAATCACAGCGATGGTCTTGCCGCGCAGCACGGGGGTATCACCACCGCGGCCGGCTTCCATCAGGTTGATGCGGGTCAGGTACTCATTGCTCGACATGATGCCGTTGAGGTTCTCACCGGGAATGTTCATGAAGCGCGGGAAGCCGGCACCACTGCCGACAAACACGCCCTTGAAGCCCATCTCATGCAGGTCCTCATAGCTGATGGTCTTTCCAACGAGGCAGTCCTTGACGAACTCAACGCCCATCTTCCTCAAACCCTCGATCTCATAATCCACGATGTGGTTGGGCAGACGGAACTCGGGAATACCATACTTCAACACACCACCAATCTCGTGCAGTGCCTCGAAGACGGTCACGCTGAAACCCTTCTTAGCCATGTCGCCGGCAAACGACAGTCCCGAGGGACCACTACCGATAACGGCAACCTTGATGCCGTTGGCGGGAGCCATGGCGGGCACCTCCTGAGGCAGGTTGTCACGCTGCCAGTCGGCGGCAAAGCGCTCCAGGTAGCCGATAGCAACGGCGGGGTGGTTCATCTTGGTGTGGATGCAGCGAGACTCGCACTGCTTCTCCTGCGGGCATACGCGACCGCAAACTGCGGGCAGTGAGCTGGTCTCTTTAAGAGTAGCGGCAGCCTGACCAAACTCGCCACGCTCAATGTTCTTGATGAACTTGGGAATATTGATGTTCACGGGGCAACCGGTCACACACTGGGGATTGGCACAATCCAGACAGCGGCTGGCCTCTACTACAGCCTGCTCGGCGGTAATGCCCTGGTTTACTTCTTCATTGCAGGTGATGCGGTACTTGGGATCAAGCTGCGGCATCTCCACGCGGGGGATAGCGGTGCGCTCCTTGGGAGTCTTTGAGTTACGCAAGTCAATGCGCCATTGTTCGTTACGCGAATCCATATTGTTCTGTTCCATTTCGGTAAATGTCAATTTTAATCATTAATAGAATCACTGCGCACCTTTCAAGCGCATCATCAACTCGTCAAAATCAATCTCATGGGCATTGAACTCGGGGCCCTCGACGCACACAAAGCGCGTCTTGCCACCCACAGTCACGCGGCAAGCGCCGCACATGCCGGTACCGTCAACCATGATAGCGTTGAGCGAAGCCTCGGTGGGCACCTCATACTTCTTGGTCAACAGGGCACAGAACTTCATCATGATGGCGGGACCGATGGTCACGCAGTAGTCCACATGCTCACGCTTGAGCACCTCTTCCATTCCCACGGTAACAACACCCTGGTTGCCATAGCTGCCGTCGTCGGTCATGATAATTACTTCGTCGCTGGAAGCACGCACTTCGTCCTCAAGGATGATAAGATCCTTGGTGCGGCCAGCCAGCACGCTGATCACGCGGTTACCAGCCTCTTTCATGGCACGGATAATGGGGAGCAGGGGTGCGGTACCCACACCGCCACCGGCGCACAGCACGGTGCCATACTTCTCGATGTGAGTGGCCTGGCCCAGAGGACCAACCACGTCATGCAGACTTTCACCCGGTTCCAGGGCACAGATCTTGCGGGTGCTGTCACCCACACTCTGGATGACCAGCGTAATGGTGCCGGCCTTGGGGTCACTGTCAGCGATGGTCAAAGGAATGCGTTCACCTTTTTCACCGGCACGGACAATCACGAAATGTCCTGCGCGGCGCGACTTGGCGATGAGGGGAGCCTCAACGACAAGCTTGGTCACGTTAGCAGAAAACTGCTCTTTACTAACGATTTTGTTCATTGGTTTCTTGTCAGTTATTAGTTGATAGTAATTAGTTGTAATTCTTTTTATTAGAGTGCAGCGGCAAACTCCTTGCCGAACTGGCGGCTCTGCTCAAGAGCATCCTGGTCGGGTACCCACAGGGTGCGGATGCCGTCGTTTACGGGTTCAATGCCAGCGGCCTTGAGATGCTCGGTAATGAGCTTGATGCCCTCGCCGCTCCAGCCGTAGCTGCCGAAGGCGGCACCTTTTTTCTTCTTCAGTTTCATGCCCTTGAGCATCTCGAGGATGCCTGCGATGGCATAGCTGTATCCATTGTTGATGGTGGGAGATCCAACCAGTACGGCACGGGAGTGGAACACCTCGGTGAGGATGTCGTTTTTGTCGTTTTGGGCGGCATTGTACAGCTTTACCGTGGTCGTGGGTGACTGCTCGCGGATGCCGTCAGCGATGGCCTGAGCCATCAGGCGGGTGCTTTGCCACATCGTGTCATAAACGATGGTTACCTGGTCCTGCTGATAGGCATCGCTCCATTGCTGGTATTTCTCGATTATCAGCCCGGGGTTGTTGCGCCAGATGATGCCATGGCTGGGGCAAATCATCTTCACGGGCAGATTCATCGCCAGAATTTCCTTCACCTTGCGGGCCACAAGCGGGCTGAAGGGAGCGAGGATGTTGGCGTAATACTTCTCGGCCTCCTGCAGCACCTCGTCCATGCAAACCAGGTCGTCATAGAGCGATTCGGTAGCAAAGTGCTGGCCGAAACCGTCGTTACTGAACAGGATTTCCTCACCGCTCAGGTAGCAGAACATCGTGTCAGGCCAGTGCAGCATCGTTGCCTCGATAAAAGTCAGCGTGGTGTCGCCCAATTCCAGCGTGTCGCCGGTCTTGACGTTCACAAAGTTCCAGTCCTGGTGGTAATGGCCACGGATGATGGCCTCACCCTTGGCGGTGCAGTAGATGGGCGTATCAGGGATTTCCCGCATCAGGTCCACGAGGGCTCCGCTGTGGTCAATCTCGTTGTGGCACATTACGATATAGTCAATCTTATCGAGGTCGATTTCCTGTTTAAGATTCTTGATAAACTCACGGCTGTAGGGAAGCCATGCGGTGTCGATAAGCACCGTCTTTTGGTCACGAATCAAGTAGGAGTTGTAACTCGAGCCTCTATGCGTGGACAATTCATCGCCGTGGAATCTCTTCAGTTCCCAGTCCACTTTACCTACCCAAGTCACTCGGTCAGTCAGTTTCTTACCCATTTTGTGTTATATCATTAGTCGGTTAATAGTTTCAAACTGCAAAATTACACATTATTTCTTATCCGAGCCCTAATCCACATTAGTTTTTAAATAAAACTAATCTGCCTCAGTCCTTATCCTCATCATCGGATATCAGACTCTTGGCACGATAGGTCCAGTTGTATAGTTTGTAAATCTCCGCCAATCGGGGTAATCTTGCCTTGAAATCAAGATAATCCTTGTCTTGCGGTTCAAGCCACAGCACCTCGGCTAGGGCAGCCATGCGCGGGAGCACTTGATACTGGACTTGTGGCTCACAAGTGATGTATTCGGTCCAAACATTGGCTTGGGCTCCCAGGATGTGTTGACGCTTGTTGGCAGGCAGTTTTTCGGCAACGGGCTCAAAATCATACACCTTCTTCAACGTATTGCAGCCACCGAAGGCCAACGGCTCATTCCATGTACTGCTGGTCTGATAGTAGTCAAAATACAATGGGTCAACGGGTGTCATGACCACATCATGACCGAGTTGTGCGCCTTGGGCTCCGGGCTCAGCTCCACGCCAAGACATGATGTTTGCCGTGGTATCCACATCGCAGCCCAGCAGTTCGTCCCAGCCGATAATACGCTTGCCAAAAGCGCTCAGGTATTGTTGAACATGAGCTGTAAGATAGCCCTGCAGCCTGGCCTCGGCACTTTGCTTGCCTTTGGCCTTGATGCCCAGCACTTTAATGCGCTGTTTGCAAAGGGGGCACTGCTCCCAACGCACTCTGGGTGACTCATCGCCGCCGATGTGAATCATCTCGCCCGGAAACAGTTGAGCGACCTCGGCCAGCACGTCTTCAATAAACCGAAAGGTGTTATCCTTACCCAGGCAAAGGATGTCGTCGGTCACGCCCCAACGCTGCCACACCTCGTAGGGGCCGCCCGTGCAACCCAGTTCAGGGTATGCGGCCATGGCAGCCACCATGTGTCCTGGCATGTCAATTTCGGGGATGATGGTGATGTAACGGTCGGCTGCATATTGCACGATCTCGCGGATTTCCTCCTGACTGTAATAGCCACCGTAACGGATGCCGTCGTTGACGGGTGAGTTGTGGCCCAGCGTGGTACCGTCACGCCAAGCGCCCACCTCGGTCAAGCGCGGATATTTCTTGATTTCGATGCGCCATCCCTGGTCATCGGTCAGGTGCCAGTGCATGCGGTTCATGCCATGCAGGGCCAAGATGTCGATATAGCGTTTAACAGCCTCGGTGCTGAAGAAATGCCTTACGCAGTCCAGATGCATACCACGATAGCCAAAACGAGGTTGGCCTTCGATCTGTGCAGCAGGCAGATAGACAGTGAGAGAATTACCCACAGGTAAGGACTTGCGCAGCACCTGTATGCCCTGGAAAACACCCTCGGGTGTCTTGCCTGTGATTTCCACGCCTTTGGCAGTAACCGTGATGCGGTAACCCTCTTCATGAGTCATTTTACCGTTCAACAGCAAGGTAATGTTATCGGCATAGTCACGGGAATTGCGAGTGGGACGGATGCTCAGGTGCATGCCCGTCATCTCTTCAATATATTGGCTCAAAAACAAGGCATTGCGTTCCATGTCACTGTTACCGGTCGGGTAATTGATGAGCCGCTGAGGCGTCAGTGAGAAATCGGAACTCTTGATGCCGTTGATAGCGTCGGGCAACGGAATCACCCGATAGTCGGCACGGGGCGTCTGAGCCATGCCGGCAGCAGTGACAGCAAGCCATGTGGCAATGATGAGCAGGAGTTTTTTAATCATGTTATTGTATTATTGTTAGTTTGCGGCAAATTTACGACTATTTGTCCGATAGCCAATCATCAAAAAGCAAAAAAGCAGTATCTTTGCCGCACGATTAGACTGTTTTTGAGACATATTGCTTGCCTGCTGGCCATGACTCTGGCATTGAATGTGATGGGGCAACAGACATCATCGGTGACCCAGATTACTGGACTGGTGCGTGACTCGTTGACTCATGACGGTATTGCCTATGCGTCCATTTCACTCATGAGCACCAACGAGGGCACACTGGCCAACGATCGTGGCGGCTTCAGCATCAACTCTCGGGCCAATTTCTCCAAACTGCGCGTCACGGCCATGGGTTATAAGTCCAAGGAGGTGGAAATCAAGAAAGGGCAGGGGAGTGTGGTCTTGATTGACCTGGTGGCAACAGGAGTGGAACTCGACGAACTGGTTGTACACAAGGGCAAGGAAAAATACAGCAAGAAGAACAATCCGGCCGTGGAGATGATCAAGAAACTGCGTGCACGCCGCGATGACAATGACCCACGTCGTTTTCCCCATTATGGCTATTCCCAGTATGAGCGCATGATGCTGGGATTCGGCAACCTGGACGACATCATCAGCAAACCCGAGGAGCAGTCATGGATCGACGAGTATGCCGACACATCGCTGCTCACCGGCAAGCGCATCCTGCCCATCTCCATCAAAGAAACCGTCGCCCGTGACTATTATGGAGAAGGTGGACACAAGCAAGTCATTCTAGGCACTAAAAATGCCGGTATCGATGAGCGCATCGACCAGGAAAACATCAAGAAAGTGCTTGACGACTTCATGGGCGAAATCGACATTTTCCAGAACGATGTATCCTTGCTGACCAACCGCTTTGTGAGCCCCCTGTCACGCATTGCGGTGGATTTCTATAAGTTCTATCTTAACGATACTGTCGATGTGGACGGTGAGCGCTGCGCGGTGCTGAGTTTTGTTCCGTTCACGCCACAAACATTCGGTTTCCTAGGCCGCCTGTACGTCTCGCTGGAAGACACCACGATGTTCATCAAGCGGGTGTCGATGGGTGTCCCCTATGACATCAACCTCAACTATGTGGACCGCATGAGCATCGTACAGGACTTTGACCGTGCGCCCAACGGTTCTCGCATCAAGGTACGCGATGATGTAGAGGTGAGTTTCAAGTTGATGCCTGGCGTACCCGAGGCTTTTGCTCGTCGTGAAACCACCTATCGCGACCACAATTTTGAACGTCCTGAGGGCAGCGTTTTCAACTTCAAAGGAGACCAAACGACTGCCAGCGGTGCCGCCTTCATGCCCGACGAATTTTGGCAAGAATATCGTCCAGCCGAGTTGCGCACGACCAGTGCAACAATCAAGGACTTCATGAAACGGTTGCGCGGTTCACGGCTGTTCTATTGGGCCGAGCAGGTGATTGTCGTCATGGTCAACGGCTATGTGCCCACAGCAAGGGTGAGCAAATTTGACATAGGCCCCTTGAACACCATCATCAGCGGCAACTCGTTGGAAGGCGTGAGGTTGCGTTTGGGCGGCATGACCAATGTAAACCTGAGCCGCCATTGGTTTGCCCGCGGCTATGTGGCCTATGGCACCCGCGATGAGAAATTTAAGTACATGAGCTCACTGGAGTATTCGTTCGCGCCCAAGAAGTCGCTTGACCAGGAATTCCCCATCCATAGCCTGAGACTCAGCCACAAATACGATGTGGACAAACTGGCACAACACTACCTCTATACCAACGCTGACAACATGTTCTTGACGCTAAGACGCCACAAGGACGTGAGGATGCAGTACCTGCGCACGACACGCTTGGAGTACCGACACGAGTGGTACAACCATTTCTCCATTGCTCTGGGCATCGAGCACAACATCCACGAGGCCACAAAATACGTGCCATTCATTTATGGTGACGGCACTAGCCGTCAGAACTACACCCAGGCTGGTTTCACGGCACAACTGCGCTTTGCCCCAGGGGAGACCTTCTATCAGGCGCGTTCCTACCGCATTCCCATCAACATGGATGCGCCTATCATCACTTTGACACAGACCTACATGCCCAAAGGGTTCATGGGCAGTCTGCATGAACTGAACAAGACCGAATTGGGATTGCAGAAACGGTTCTGGTTCTCGGCATTTGGCTATGCTGATGTCATTGTCAAGGGTGAGAAAGTGTGGAGTAAAGTAGCCTATCCCGACTTGCTGATGCCCAACGTTAACCTTTCTTATACCATCCAGCCTGAGAGTTATGCCCTGATGAAACCCATGGAATTCATCAATGACCAGGCCCTGTCATGGGACCTGACCTATTGGGGCAACGGCATCCTGATGAACCGCCTGCCGCTCATCAAAAAGCTGCGCCTGCGTGAGGTGCTCACCCTGCGCGGCATTTGGGGCAGCCTCAGCGACAAGAACAATCCTAATATTGTAGACACGCAAAATCTTGCGTCTCCCTCAACTAGAGACCTCTTTCTCTTTCCCGAGGACGTCCCCTGCCAGGCCATGGGTGACAAGCCCTATATGGAGGCCGGAGTGGGCCTCGACAACATCCTCACCATTCTGCGGGTTGACTACGTCTGGCGACTGACCTACCGCGAGCATGCCGGCACCGATCGCCACGGCATCCGCATCCAGCTCCATTTCAACTTCTAGTACTGCTAGGTAACATTGTTAATAACTTTATTTTTGGGATTGGGAAAATAGCAGTAATTTTACAATCCACATCTTTAACCAAATCTTAAAGAGAAAAACAATGATACCATTTGTACATCTTCACGTACATTCACAATACTCGATTCTTGACGGACAAGCTCCTGTCAAGGCATTGGTCGATAAGGCTATAGCCAACGGCATGCGCGGCATGGCCATTACTGACCACGGCAACATGTTCGGCATCAAGGAATTTCACGACTATGTGACCAAGCTGAACAAGAAACGCGGCGATGATGAGAAGTTCAAGCCCATCTTTGGCTGTGAGGTCTATGTCGCCAACAAGGACCGCCATGAGCACATCGACAAGCGCGATATCGGTCGCCACCTGATTCTGCTGGCCAAGAATCTCAAGGGCTACAAGAACCTCATTAAAATTGTTTCCCACGGTTGGACCGAGGGTTTCTACTCCCATCCCCGTACTGACCACAGCGAGTTGGAGAAATACCATGAAGGCATCATCTGCTGCTCGGCGTGCTTGGGCGGTGAAGTTCCCCAGTTGATCATGAACGGTCAGATGAACCAGGCGCGAGAGACCATCCAGTGGTTCAAGAACGTGTTTGGTGACGATTATTACCTGGAGCTGCAGCGCCACAAGGCCACTGTCGCCCGAGCCAATCATGAGACCTACGAGAAACAGTGCCTCGTCAATGATGCCCTGATGGAGTTTGCCAAGGAACTGGACATCAAACTCATCTGTACCAATGACTCCCACTTTGTCAACGAGGAGGATGCCGATGCCCACGAGCGCCTGATTTGCCTGTCAACGGGCAAGAAGCTCACCGATGAGAACGTGATGATGTACAGCAAGCAGGAGTGGTTCAAGACGCAGGAGGAGATGAATGAGGTATTCGCCGATGTTCCTGAAGCCCTGCAGAACACCTACGAGATTCTGGACAAGGTGGAGATCTACAGCATTGACCATGCGCCTATCTTGCCCGATTTCCCGTTGCCCGACGGCTTTGACAATGAGGACGATTACCTGCGTTATCTGGTTTATGAGGGCGCTAAGGAACGATGGCCCGAACTCGATGAGGAGCACCGCGAACGCATCGACTTTGAGCTGGAAACCATCAAGAACATGGGTTTCCCGGGCTACTTCCTGATCGTGCAGGACTACATTCGCATGGCCCCCAAATTGGGCTGCACCGTTGGTCCCGGCCGTGGATCGGCCGCCGGATCGGCAGTGGCCTACTGCTTGGGTATTACCAAGATTGACCCGATGAAGTATGACCTGCTGTTTGAGCGATTCCTGAACCCTGACCGCATTTCGCTGCCGGATATTGACACTGACTTTGACGATGACGGCCGCGCTGCGGTGCTGAACTATGTGACCGAGAAATACGGTGCCGAAAAAGTGGCTCATATTGTGACCTATGGCACCATGGCCGCCAAGAGTGCCATTAAGGACGTGGCACGCGTCGAGGACCTGTCGGTGGCCGAGAGTAACCGATTGGCCAAGTTCATCCCGTCATCACCCAACGAGATGCCCGACGACAAGAACGGCAAGAAATATAAGATTACGGTCAAGAATTGCCTGGAATGCTTCGACGACTTCCGTGCCGAACTTAACAACGAGGACCCGAGAGTGGGTGAAACCATCCGTTTTGCCGAGAAACTGGAGGGAAGTGTCCGCAACACGGGTGTACACGCGTGCGGCGTGATCATCGGCCGCGACGATATTACCGACTGGGTTCCGGTGAGCACGGCTACCGACAGCGATGGCGAGCGCATCATCGTCACACAATACGAGGGCGGCGTGATTGAAAGCACTGGCCTGATCAAGATGGACTTCCTGGGCCTGAAAAACCTCTCTATCATCAAGGAGGCTTTGGCCAATATCAAACTTAACCATGGCGTGGACATCGATATCGAGAATATCCCCATCGACGACCCCAAAACGTATGAACTGTATTGCAAGGGACAGACATCGGGTACCTTCCAGTTTGAGTCGGCAGGCATGCAGAAGTATCTCATCGAGCTGCATCCCACCTGTTTCGAAGACCTGATTGCCATGAATGCCCTCTACCGCCCGGGCCCCATGGACTACATTCCCCAATTCATCAACCGCAAGCAGGGTAGGGAGCCCATCCAGTATGACATCCCCTGCATGGAGAAATATCTGAAGGAGACCTACGGCATTACCGTTTATCAGGAGCAAGTCATGCTGTTGTCCCGTCAATTGGCAGGTTTCACCCGTGGCCAGAGCGATACCCTGCGCAAGGCGATGGGCAAGAAGCAGATCGACAAGATGAACGAGCTGGAAACGCTCTTCTATGAAGGCGGTGAGAAGAACGGCCATGACAAGAAGGTGCTGAACAAGATCTGGGAGGACTGGAAAAAATTCGCTTCCTATGCCTTCAACAAGTCCCATGCGACCTGCTACAGCTGGGTGGCCTATCAAACCGCCTATCTCAAGGCCAACTATCCCAGTGAATACATGGCTGCCGTGCTGAGCAGTAACCTTAATGATGTGGACAAACTGTCAAAATACATGGACGAGTGCCGCTCGATGGGCATTGAGGTGCTGGGACCCAACATCAACGAGAGTTACAAGAGCTTCAGCGCAACCAAGGACGGCCGCATCCGCTTTGGCTTGGCGGGCATCAAGGGCGTGGGAGCAAGCTGTGTTGACTCCATTGTCGAGGAAAGAGACAAGAACGGCACCTACAAGGATATCTTTGATTTCGTCCAGCGCATCAACCAGGGCGCCTGCAACCGCAAAGCGCTGGAATCGATGGCGCTGGCTGGAGCCTTTGACGATTTCAAGGAAATCAAGCGAGAAGACTTCTTTGAGGTGAATCCCCGCAACGAATCATTCAGTGAGACACTGATGCGTTTTGGCCAACGATACCAGACCAGCCAACAGGAGATGCAGAACTCACTATTTGGTGCATTTGGGGCTATCGAGGTAGCAACACCCACTATTCCTAATGCCGAGCCTTGGTCTCAACTGGAACGTTTGAACCGTGAGCGCGACTTGGTGGGCATGTACCTGTCGGCCCATCCGCTCGACCCCTATTATATAGAGGTAAATTATGGTTGCGACACACCGCTGGCTGAGGTCAAGAATCACGCTGACGAACTTGACAAAGAGCTCACGATGGGTGGCCTAGTCGTGGATTTCCAGACACGCATGGGCAAGAAAGGCGGCCAGTTCGGCATCTTGAAGATTGAAGACTATTCGGGTTCATTCGAATTCATGCTATTCGGCAACAAGTTTGTCGATTACCAGAAGTTTGGTGTGCCTGGCTATGCCCTGGTTGTGCGAGGGGCATACGAAAAAGGGTATGGTGACAATGTACGCTTCAATGTCAAGAGCATCGACCTGCTGGAGAACCTCAAGGGCAAGATGCTGAAGAATCTGCTTGTCACGCTGCGGGATGATGACTTGAACACGATAGACTTCCTGAAACAGAATCTGGGTGCTCAAGGTGACAATAGGTGTGACCTGTATTTCAGGATGAAGGACCAGAAAACTGGTAATTATGTCATGTTGCGCTCACGTCAGCCCATCGCTGTTGACAAGCGTTTGCTCGAATCCATGCGTGAGGCGGGCATCAAATTCAAGGTCAATGCCCGCGTGTGACATCGGAACGGCACTTGGCATTGTAATTGCAGGAGAACAATTCTAGAAACTAACTATATCAATTTTTTTAACTCGAAAATCATGGCAAAAGAAATTAACGACGCTAATTGCAAGGAATTATTGGAATCGGGCATGCCCGTAGTGATTGACTTTTGGGCTCCGTGGTGTGGTCCCTGCCGCAGCATCGCCCCCATCGTTGAGGAACTGGCAACGGCCTATGAGGGACGCGCCATCATCGGCAAGTACAACGTCGATGACGAGACCGATCTGGGTGTGGAGTACGGCATCCGCAACATCCCCACGATGCTTTTCTTTGACAAGGAAGGCAAGATGGTGGACAAGCACGTGGGAACCATCACCCGCGATGCGCTCGCAGCCAAAATCGACGCATTGCTGTAAATTCAGGTAATAGAAAATCCTTCGACAAGCTGAATAATCGTTTATTCGGCTTGTTTTTTATTTGGATGGTCGCCACGTGACCAGTCGATGTGGTAACCGATCGTGGCGAGTTCATCTGCAAGCCCTTTCACGCCTTGGGCCGATTCTGCGCCCAGGGCTGCTTTGTTGTCATACAGGGCATATTGCTTGCGATTGTCCTCGGGCGAGAGGTTAGGCATCACCACGTTGGCTCCAGCGAGGATGCCGCGCAGGCGACCGTCAGGAGACAGACTGGCCATGGCGGTTGTGCTCGGAATCAAGGCAGATGGCATGGCCAGACGCAAAACCGCATACAGGCGGGCTGTCATGGCAACACTTCCTGCCGGGAAACGGGCAAACGGTGTGTCATGCTGCGGAATAAACGGCCCGATGCCTATCATGTGAGGCCGAAAATCCACCAGATATTGAATGTCCTCGACTATGCTTTTAAGGCTCTGGAAAGGTGAGCCCACCATGATGCCTGTTCCCACTTGGTAGCCCAGTTTCTTGAGCCAATCCAGGCACTGCAGACGGTGTCGAATGGTTAAGCCTTCAGGATGAAGCAGGCTATACAGCCGCTCGTTGTGGGTTTCATGGCGAAGCAGATATCGGTCTGCACCCGCTTCCTTCCACAGGGAATAGGTCTCGCGCGGATGCTCGCCCAACGACAGGGTGATAGCGCAATCCGGCCATCGGGTCCTGATGTCGCTGACCAGGTCAGCAATCCATGTCGAGCGCTCCTCGCCCCATTCTCCGCCCTGCAGCACAAATGTGCGGAACCCTATCTCATAGCCCTGCTCACAGCATGCCAGCACTTGCTCCCGCGTGAGCGTGTAGCGTAGTACATGGCCATTGCTGCGCCGTATGCCACAATACAGGCAATCGTTACGGCACACGTTGGTCAACTCAATGAGGCCACGCAGGTAGATTCCTCTGCCAAACTGCTGCTGGGCCACCTCACGGGCCTGTGTCATCAGGTAGTCGACATCTTGAGGATCGCGCATGGTGAGCAGCGTCCGATATTCTTCAGGCGCTAACCGTTGCTGTATCCTCAATTTGTCAACAATGCACTTCATGACACACTGTTATTTATCCAAATTGCTGATGACTCTGGTGAACTGCTCGCCCAAACCGATGGTATAGCCTTGGGAACAGAACATCACGCGGTTAAAGGTATCGGCGAGGATGAACATGGGCAGCTGAGTCTCGTTTTGGAGTTTCATCTCCTGGGCAATCTGGCGGCGGATACTGCCATCAACATCAATGCCGTAGATGATGTTGCGTGGAAGGGCACCGTAATTCTCCTGACGATACTTTTGTGCTTCCTGCCCGTTCTCAAACAGCAAGACCAAAGGACGTCCCCATTTGTCTAGCTCAGCACTCATCTTGGAGATGTCTCGCATGGCATGGTTGGTGGGCTCTTGGCCCACGCCCAGCACGCCCACGATGAAGTAGCCGCGACCCGTCTGCGACAGGATGCTCACCGCGTCACGGGCAACAGGCTTGAACTCCTTGTCAAGCAATTTGAACTTGGACTCGGAATTGAAATTGCCGATGACAGCGACAATGTCATCGCTCTGGCGCATTGTCAGGTTGATGGTTGTGGTCTCGCCTGGTTCAACAGCAAAAATACGGTTGGCAACCAGCACCTTGCCGCTTGCAGCACGAGTGCCGCTGGTGAGCATATAGGTGCCTGCATCAAGTGTTGTGCCGTCCTGGAATGTGTTGCTCCACGATGAGCCGTCTTCAAGACCCGAATCGCCCTCGTCATAGCTCAGCAGTTGGGTTGAGCCGTCATCCAGGATGCGCGAAATCGTGAAATGATTGTAGTATTTGGGATCATCGAGGGTTGGGGTGGGGGTATAGCTCAGTTTCAGGGTGCCTGTCTGGGCATTCTGCTGCTTTGTGGCCTCAAAATCCACATCCTGCCAGTCTCCGCCGGTGCGGTATTGCACCTTGCCGGTAACGGGATCCATGCGGGACTCGATGTCGAGCGAGCGGGCCAGGTCCACAAAGAAGATGTCTCGGCCACGGCCGTCGGCCACACGGGAGCGCCACACGCCCATCGGCGTTTGGGCGATGTGCAGGGCATTCTCCTCAGGATGAATTGCGATATTGTCGCGCACCCAGGCCACGAGCTTTGAGGGATCGGCTTTGAACTGCGATGCTGTTGAGGCATCAAAGGCATCCTGCAACTCACATTTGAAAGGCGAGGTGATCATTTCATATTCCACGCGTTGTGCCAACTGGCTGCTGTGCGCATGATAAGCATCCTCCAGAATAGCCATCGTCACGTCGCGCATATCTTTGTCGTTAAGGCCATTAAGTACACCGATAACGCGATTCATATTGTCTTTGTAGCGCAGCCCGAAGTCCAGTATCGTGTGCCAGTTGCCACGAGCTTTGACCAGATAGTTGGCAATAGCTGGAGCTAACGCCTGGGCCTTCACGGTATCAAGAAATGTGGCTTCATAGGCCTTGCGGATGGAATCTTCACGAGCGAAACGCGCCTTATTGGCCGCGGCCATCTCAGGCGTTACCTTGGGCATAACGGCTTTTTCCACCGGCGGCGTGATGTCAAATGTCTCATACGACGGCTCGCTTTTCAGGCTATTGCTCTTATTGAGCGTGATGTCCACGTTCTTATCTTTGCCGAAGGTCACCTTGCTGTAACCATACCAGCCGTCCTTGCTGGCCCATACGAGCATATCGCCCTTGCCGGCCGTGAGCGATGTCATGCCCTTGCCATCGGTATATTTGGTGGCGGCGGGGTAGAATTCAGCGTAGTTGTAGATGCGGAACTCAACCTTGGCACCCTTGACGGGATTGCCGTCCTTGTCAAGCACCTGCACTAGGGTCGAAGCGGTGGCGGCATAGTTGCCGATAAGGTTGATTTCAGTGAAATTGCGGGTGCGCAGCATCACTTCTTCGGGGCCGTTATAGTCGCCAAAGGCGCGCGTGTGCATCAGCAGCGCCCTTGAGGCCGGAGCATTGAACCAACCAAGATCCAACACAGCCTCGGGCTCACAGGCGCCCATGAAGTGCCATTTGCCGTCAGCCCAGGCCTCGACCCAGGCATGGTTGTCGTCGGTGTGTGCCCAACGGGGCGTATATACCTGGCGAGCGGGGATGCCGATAGAGCGCAGCGCCGCAACCGTGAAGGTAGATTCCTCGCCACAGCGCCCGATGGCGGTATTCATGCAGGCCAACGGTGACAATGTGCGGGAATCGCTGGGCTGATAGGTCACATGCTCGTGACACCAGTGGTTCACCTCCAGGATGGCCTCTTCCATGCTCATACCGGCCACACGTTCTTTCAATTCCTTGAAAAAGACAGGCCTGGACATATCCAGCGCCTCGTTATTGACGCGCAACGGCAGCACAAAGTGCTTGAACATCAGTTCGGGCACCTTTTTGCCCCACGGCATCTGCTCACGCGCCTCAAAAGTGGCGCGCACGTTCTCCAGATAGAACTCTATCGGATAGTCCGTCACGTCGGCCAGCGGCATGTAGGCATACAGGAATTCCAACGCGGCCTTTTCCTGATTGGTCACTTTCAAGCCCTTCAAGTCGGGCGTCCTTAACTCATCGACGGTCGCCGCCCGGCTTGCACCGGCCAAAGCGAATGCCATCAATAATATCGCAAATATCTTCTTCATCTTGATTTGATTAGCACAGCAAGCAATGCACCTGCATCGGTCTGCAAATGTAGCACATTATAGCTGGCTTGGCAAATAAAAAGGCAAAAAACAGCGCTGGAACCAATGGCGGCATTTCACTTTAGGCTCCGCCAGCAATCCTGGAGTTGCTTCAGCACTTTCTTCCCTCGTCTTTTACTGACTTTGAAGGATTTTTTGACCCCGTTGGCAAGTTCGACCTCCACTTTCACAATGGGCCACATGAGCAGCTTCTGCAAATCGGTGTCTTCAAGCAGATAATCCCTTCCGGTATAGTAGATGGAAATATACGGCATTGAGTGAGAAAGCCACGGTATTTCATAATAAGGATTATTGATGCGTCCCGTGTATTCAATCCCGCTATCTGCGTATTCTACGCCATTAGAGATATCCATCTCACGAATAACATCACCAAAACTCCTCAATTCAAGGATGGAGTCATTAGCGAACTTAACGATCAATTTACAGTCTCGGGGATAGGAAAGGTGCTTTTTAGATGATTTCAGGACGACGGTAAACAGATAATGTGGCTCGGAGTTTTCACGATGATCATCATATAGACAAAAGTTCATGAACACCTTGCCCGACTTAAAGACGACTGCATCACCATAAGTATAAGCGCCTTCGGCCTTAGCCAGTTGCATCGTGAATATCAACGCACAAAACAACAGGATATGTTTAAGCCACTTCATCTGCCGCATTTTCATTTAGATGGCACAAATATAGCATATTTTTTGATTACTAGATTCCCGATATTGCAAAATATACAAATAGCGAGGGAGACACAGCCCTTCCGCATCCCCCTCGCTTGTACTTGATTGCCTAACGACACAACCAATTACCGCCCAGTGAGCAGGAAATCGATCAATGCAGTCACGTCACTGATGTTGATGATGAGCTTGGGCGGTCTCCAGCGGCTGGCGGTAATGGGTCAGTGACGTTGTGGACTGGTGGGAGTGGGGGGATTTTACGCGTTGGCAACGCGTAATACGGGACGGCTCTTTGCTTGGAAGGGGGGGCGGAAGTGTTAATGAAGTGTTAATAGTATCGTGTTTATTGCTGGGTTCCTGTTGGTTACGGGCATGGCTCGTGCTGCTGTCGCAGCCCTCGGGGTTGGGCTGGGGAGCATCGCGTTGGGCTTCGTGGGGGAGATTGTCGTCGCCGATGGTGAATCGGTATTGGGTGTCGTCGGGGCAACGGCAGAGGTCGTAGCTCCTGACAAGGCGTACGGTGGTGACTTCGCGCTGTGTGGTCAAGGAGAAGACGTCGGAGGCGTCGAGGAAGAGGTACTTGCCGAGGTTGCCCGTGGTGCTGGCTTTCTTGCCGAGATGGTTGTAGCCAATGAAGAGGAAGGCTGTCTCGCTGTGGTTGGTGATGTCGCGGATGATGCGGCAGAACTCTGTGGCGATGCGTACTCCGCAGAAAGGCATGAAATGGTCGATGTAGTCGATGACGACGAGCTGTGGCTTGAATTGACGGACGAGTGCCTCGATGTTGCGGTTGATGGCGTAGAAGTTGTCACGCTGGCTGCCGAGAATGTCGAGGCAGACGAAATGGAGGTTTTGCTTTGCTTGTGCATGGGCTGCCAGCTCGCGGTAGATGCTGGTGCAGATGTGTGGGCCGTGGAGTGTGTCGATCCAGAGAACCTTGCAGGGAGCCAGGCCGGGATTGTGCAAGCTGGAAGCTTGCAATACCTCAACGGGCTGCTGCGGGGTACCGGTGAGGACTTGGATGGCGAGGTGCTTGGCGAAGTGGTGGGCTCGGCATGTGTCCTTGCCGGTGAGGTAGGTGACGTGGTGCTGCCGGATGACGGGCTGGTCGTTGATGGATACCAGCGGCTTGCTGCCGGTGAATTGGCTGAGGTCGGTCTCGTGGGTGAATTGGCAGTTCTGCCAGGATTCTTGTTCGCCTTGGGCGGTGGGATAACGATAATAGTTGATTTTCATGGTGATTTTGTGTTTTTTATTAGTTGGTAAAGTCGGTTTTGAGGAGGGGACGCGGTGCGGTGGGGCCTCCTGTGTTGCAAAGATAATACTTTTTAGGGCGGTTGTCAAGGGGTACGAGGCGATGCCTCGCAATACGGGACAACACTGCTGGTGGTGTTGTACGAGGCGATGCCTCGCAATACGGGACACGTCGGGTTGTGTTGATTGATTTGCTTTTTATCATTTGGGGCGGTTGACTTGCCTTAGGATGTGAGTTTTTTTTGGCATTTTGGTCGGGTTTCACTATCTTTGCAGCCAAAATAAAGGAATTCCATATATGAAGACAATACGCAACTTCTGCATTGTGGCGCACATCGACCACGGCAAGAGTACACTGGCCGACCGACTGCTTGAAGTCACCAACACGGTGGCTGGCAAGGACATGCAGGCCCAGGTGCTCGACGACATGGACCTGGAGCGCGAGCGCGGCATCACCATCAAGAGCCACGCCATCCAGATGGACTACATGAAGGACGGCGAGAAATATACCCTGAACCTGATTGACACTCCGGGACACGTGGACTTCTCCTACGAGGTGTCTCGCTCGATTGCGGCCTGTGAGGGCGCGTTGCTGGTGGTGGATGCCACCCAGGGCGTGCAGGCACAGACCATCTCCAACCTGTATATGGCCATTGATAACGGCTTGGAAATCATCCCCGTTATCAACAAGATTGATATGGATAGCGCCCACCCTGACGAGGTGGAGGACGAAATCGTGGAACTGCTGGGTTGCGACCCCAGCGATATCATCCGCTGCAGTGCCCGCACGGGCGAGGGCGTGCCTGCCATCCTCGATGCCATTGTGGACCGTATTCCCGCTCCCGTGGGCGACCCCGAGGCACCGTTGCAGGCGCTGATCTTTGACTCGGTGTTCAACTCGTTCCGCGGCATTATCGTCTATTTCAAGATTTTGAACGGCTCGATTGCCAAGGGCGACTTTGTGAAGTTCGTCAATACCCAAAAGGAATATAACATCGATGAGCTGGGCGTGCTTAAACTGCGCCAGCAACCCTGCGACCGCCTCTCGACCGGCAATGTGGGCTACATCATCTCGGGTATCAAGAATTCTGTCGAGGTGAGGGTGGGCGACACCATCACCCACGTGCAGCGGCCGTGCGAGAAAGCCATCGAGGGTTTCCAGGAAGTGAAGCCGATGGTGTTTGCCGGTGTGTATCCCATTGACCCCGAGGACTTTGAGAACCTGCGTGCCTCGCTGGAGAAGCTGCAGCTGAATGATGCGGCCTTGACGTTCACTCCCGAGTCGTCGGTGGCACTGGGATTTGGCTTCCGCTGCGGTTTCTTGGGACTGTTGCACATGGAGATTGTGCAGGAGCGCCTGAGCCGTGAGTTCAACATGGAAGTCATTACCACGGTGCCCAACGTATCCTATAAGGTGTATGACAAGAAAGGTGGCCTAACCGAGGTGCATAACCCCGCCGGCCTGCCCGACATCGCCGTCATCGAGCACATCGAGGAGCCCTACATCCGCGCATCGATCATCACCCAGAGCGAGTTCATGGGCCCCATCATCACCCTGTGCCTGTCGAAGCGCGGTGAGCTGGTGAAACAGGAGTACATTTCGGGCAACCGTCTGGAACTGACTTTTGACATTCCGCTGGGCGAAATTGTGATCGACTTCTACGACAAACTCAAGAGCATCAGCAAGGGCTATGCCTCGTTTGACTACTTCATCAACGGTTATCGCGAGTCTAAGCTCATCAAGCTGGATATCCTGCTCAACGGCCAGCCTGTGGATGCCTTGAGCACGCTGACCCATGTGGATAATGCTGTGACGCTGGGCCGCCGCATGTGTGAGAAACTCAAGGAACTGATTCCGCGCCAGCAGTATGACATCGCCATCCAAGCCGCCATCGGAGCCAAGATTGTGGCCCGTGAGACGGTGAAGCAGGTGCGCAAGGACGTGACCGCCAAGTGTTACGGTGGTGACGTGAGCCGCAAGCGCAAACTGCTCGAGAAGCAGAAAGCGGGAAAGAAGCGCATGAAGCAAATCGGTACCGTGCAAGTGCCGCAAAAGGCCTTCCTTGCCGTCTTGAAACTCGACTAATTGTCAGGTATGGCGAGTTGTAGTTGTCAACTTGCCCATTGTTGAGAGGGAAACGTGGCCGACGAACTGCAGCATATTGACCTTGACAATCCCGAGTTCCAGGATGCTTGGAGCGTGCTGCAACGCACCCACCGCTCGGTGTTCCTTACCGGTAAGGCGGGGACCGGCAAAAGTACGTTTCTGAAGTATATCCGGGACAATATCAAGAAGAAAACCGTAGTGCTGGCACCCACGGGCATTGCTGCCGTGAATGTGGGCGGACAGACGATGCACTCGTTTTTCAAGATTCCCTTCAAACCCATGGTGCCCGATGACCCCGATTATGCGAATCCCGCAAGGATGCGCAAGATGCTGCGGTACACCAAGGAGAAAGTGAAGCTCATCCGTGAACTGGAGCTGATCATCATTGATGAGATATCAATGGTGCGGGCCGACATCATCGACTTTGTGGACCGTGTGCTCCGCGTCTATTCAGGCAACATGCGGGAACCCTTCGGCGGCAAGCAGTTGCTGCTGGTGGGGGATATCTTCCAGTTGGAACCGGTGGTGACGCATGACACGCGTGACATCCTGCGGCGCTATTACAAGAACTTCTTTTTCTTCAATGCGCGGGCATTCGCCCAAATCAACCTGGTTGCCATTGAGTTACGTAAGATATACCGTCAGAGCGACAATGCATTCATTGCCCTGCTGGACCGCATTCGCATCAATCGGGCATCCGACGCCGACATGGCACACCTGAACCAACGATGCGACCCGAACTACCATGAGGTCAACGATGACTTTGCCATCACTCTCGCCACACGTCGTGACACCGTCGACAGCATCAATGACGAGCACATGAAAGCGCTCAAGACGCCTGAATATGTCTATGAGGGCGCCATCGAGGGCGATTTTCCAGAGAACAGCTTACCGACGGCCTACAACCTGGCCCTGAAAGAAGGCGCCCAGGTCATCTTCATTCGTAACGACAAAGAAGGCCGCTGGTGCAACGGTACGATAGCCCGAGTCACCAAACTGACCGAAACCAGGGTATATGTTGCTCTTGAGAATGGGGAAGAGATGGCCGTTGAGCGAGAAGTGTGGGAAAACATGCAGTACACCTACAACGAGAAGGAGAAAAAAGTGGAGGAGAAGGTGCTGGGCACATTTTCACAGATTCCCATCAAGCCGGCATGGGCTTTGACCGTTCACCGTAGCCAAGGTCTCACATTTAATAAGGTGGTGATCGACTTTGCCGGCGGTGCGTTTACCGGTGGCCAGACCTATGTGGCATTGTCGCGCTGTACGTCATTAGAAGGCATTACACTGCTTAAACCTCTGAGTGAGAGGGATATCATCGTCAATATGGCCGTTGTGGAATTCAGCCATCAGTTCAATAACCGTAAGGTGATTGATGAAGCGATGGAACATGAACGTGCCAACCAACTCTATCGACGGGCGGTGCATGCATTTGACAATCAGGAATTTGAGGACTGTGTCAACTGCTTTGCCGATGCCATGAAAATCCGGGACAATTTGCAGAATCCAGCAGTCAAGCGTCTGATATCCAGAAAATTAAACTCATTCAAGAAACATGTGCGCACTATCGAGCGCTTGAAGCAAGTGATTGAAAGTCAGAAGAAAACGCTTCAAGAGCTTGCACTAGAATATGTATCGATGGGCGATCAGGCACTTGCGATGGACGATAGTGGGGTAGTGGAAGAGGGTAGTGTACCCTACGGCAAACGATTGGATGACATCGCAATACGTTCTGCTCTAGCCAATTACAACAAAGCGTTGAGAATTGTGCCTGACTGTATCGATGCCATGATTGGCAAGGCTCGACTGTTAATGGCTCTGGATCAACTGGATAGTGCCGAAAAAGAATTGGAGAAAGCGCTGGAACAGGACAAAAACAATTTTTCTGCTCTTTTTATCATGGGTGAGCTGATGCAGCAACTACATGATGTTCCTGAGGCCATCAAGTGTTATAAGAAGGCGGCAAAAGCCGACAAGAAACGTCCCGAACCCCATGAAAAACTCCAGGATATCTTCGAGAAGATCGGTCTTGATGACTTAGCCGAGGAAGAACAAGAAATCGCAAAACGCTTGAGGAGAGCGATTTATAAAGCCAAACCCAACCCGAAACGAAAGAAACGCTGATTTTTCTCCTCTTTTGATATAGGGGAGTATTTTATAATTTTATCGATTGCTTATTTTACATAATACAAATTATAATTTTTCTTTAAGGGGGCAATGGTTATCACTACATATTGAAAATCAGATAAAAAATCTGATCAGAATGTGGAGATGAATTCAAATATGAAATTCTCAGAGACTTGAGTTGATGAAAAAAGCATTGTAAAAAATGTAGAGACGCAAAAATTTGCGCCCCTTGGTTAGAATACTAGAAATATTCTCACGTCTGGAGACGCAAGATTTTGCGTCTCTACTTTGATGGTATTTAATAATAGACTAATTCAATACTTACAATTTACTTTTGTGAACTGATGATTTATATTCTAATAAATTATTCTATCAAAATTAAAGTAATTATTTAGATGATTTGAATCATTCATAATTAAACTATAAGCAATATAATGGATATCTTTCTTGAGATCTGGATTCTTCTATGTGTTTTAATGTCTATTGAACGCTTTATACGTTGTTTTTCAGTATTTTAATATTACATAAGTAAAGTGATTATTTAATGTTCGCAAACCTGTTCTTTCATTATGAATTTTTGTGGGCTGTTTACTTCTTTTCTGTCACTAATTGCGACAAAACCATAAAAGTTTACTATCTTTGTTGCTTTGTAACTATCAAAACTACATTATAATGATAAAGACATTGCTCAAACACGTCAAGCAGTACAAGACAGCATCATTATTGACGCCTGTTTTTATTATGCTTGAAGTAGTGCTTGACGTGCTTATTCCCTTTGTTACTGCCAAACTCATCGACAATGGCATCAATGCAGGCCACATGCCAAGCGTTTATAAATATGGCCTCATTATGGTTGTCATGGCATTCTTGAGCATGATGGCTGCCATTCTGGCCGGCAAATACGCTTCTTATGCCTCATCGGGCTTTGCCTGCAACCTGCGTGATGCCATGTACAAAAACATTCAGCGCTTTGCCTTCAGTGACATTGACAAGTACAGCACTTCTGGCCTGGTCACCCGAATGACGACCGATGTAACCAACCTGCAAAATGCTTATCAACAGATCATTCGCACATCGGTTCGTGCTCCATTCAACCTGTTGTCCAGCATTGTGATGTGTTTCGTCATCAGTCCTCAGTTAAGTCTCATTTTCATCATTGCCAGTGTGGTTCTCGGCATTATTCTGGCCCTGATTATCAGCAAGGTGTCTAAGATGTTCGCCTTGGTTTTCAAGCAGTATGATGTACTCAATGCTGTGGTACAGGAGAATGTGACCGGCATACGCGTTGTCAAAGCGTTCGTACGTGAAGACCACGAGAACAGCAAGTTCTGGAAAGCCGCCAAGCGCCTGTATGACCTCAACGTGAAAGCAGAGAGTCTGATGGCCCTCAATGGTCCCGTGATGAACTTGGTGGTTTATGGCTGCATCATTGCCATTTCGTGGTTCGGTGCCCAGTTTGTCGTTGGCGGTAGCTTGACGACCGGTCAGCTTACCTCTCTGTTCACCTATGTGATGACCATCCTGATGTCACTGATGATGCTCAGCATGATTTTTGTAACCATTACTCAAAGTCTTGCTAGCGGACAGCGTGTGGCTCAGGTGATTAACGAAATTCCTGATATCGTCAATCCTGACGATGCCCTGACAGAAATTCCCGACGGAAGCATTGATTTCAACCACGTCTTTTTTGCCTATAAGGGAGGTAGTGGTGAATATGCCCTCAACGACATAGACCTGCACATTGCCAGCGGTGAATCCATTGGCGTGATTGGCGGCACCGGTAGCGGAAAATCATCACTTATCAACCTTGTGAGCCGCCTGTACGACGCTTCAAAGGGCGAAGTGCTTATCGGAGGTAACAACGTGAATACCTATGACTTAGAGACCCTTCGCAACAATGTATCGGTAGTCTTGCAGAAGAATGTCCTCTTCTCGGGCACGATCCTCGAGAACCTGCGCTGGGGAGATGAGAATGCCTCGTTGGAGCAATGCCGTCAAGCCTGCCGCGTTGCGTGTGCCGACGAGTTCATCATGGAAATGCCTAACGGCTATGAAACCCGCATCGAGCAAGGCGGCACCAACGTCTCCGGCGGCCAAAAGCAACGATTGTGCATCGCACGCGCCCTACTGAAACGGCCCAAAGTCATGGTGCTGGACGACAGCACCAGCGCCTGTGACAACACCACCGACGCCCGCATTCGTGCAGCCTTGCGCGATAACCTGCCCGAAATGACCAAAATCATTATTGCCCAACGCATTAGCAGCATCAAGGATTGCGATCGCATCCTTGTGCTAGACGATGGCAAGATGGCTGGATTTGACACCCACGGCAACCTGCTGAAGTCATGTCGCATCTATCAAGAGATCTGTGCTATTCAAGAAGAGGCTGGCGGTGATTTCGACAGTCCGCAAAATCAAAGAAAGGAGGGACAATCATGAGAATGCCTGGAGGACCTGGAGGCGGCGGAAACCGCCACGTTGTGGTGGACACGACCGGCGTGAACAAGAGAAGCACCCTGTGGCGGCTTTTCAAGTTCGTGATGAAGAACTACAAGTTCTCGTTCCTGGCAGTTGCGGTGTGTATCGTTGTTACGGCGTGCACTACCCTTGCCTCTACCCTATTCACGCGAACGCTCATCGACGACTACATCACACCGCTGATGGGTCAAGCCCAGCCCGACTACGGACCACTGGCTGTGACACTCGTCAAGCTGGGAATCGTCCTTATCTTTGGCGCTCTGTGCTCCTATCTGCATAGCCGCCTGATGATTAACGTGAGCCAGGGAACGATGCTCAAGTTGCGTAAGAGCATGTTTGAGCACATGGAGGCATTGCCCATCAAATTCTTTGACAGCAACACCCACGGCAATGTGATGTCTACCTATACGAATGATGTAGACACACTGCGCCAGATGATTTCGGGCAGCTTGCCTCAGGCCTTTAACTCACTCATCACACTCGGAATCACCTTTGCCAGCATGATTGTGATGAGTGTGCCCATGACCATCTTATCTATTGTTATGGCTTTGATTATGGCATGGTCAACGACCTATTTGGGCAAGCGTTCACGCAAGCATTTCCGCGTCCAGCAGCAAAAACTGGCCGAGGTAAACGGCTTCATTGAAGAGATGATGACTGGCCAAAAGGTCGTTAAGGTCTTTTGCCATGAGGATCAGGCCATTAAGCAGTTTGAGGTCATCAACGAGGAACTGCGCAGCAATACCTACGATGCCAACCGCATCAGCAACATCGTCATGCCCGTCAACGGCAACCTGGGTCACTTGAGCTATGTGCTCATGGGCGTGTTGGGCGCAGCACTCATTATCAACGGGCACACAGGCATGACACTTGGTACACTGGTGGCGTTCCTCACGCTCAACAAGAGTTTTGCGCGCCCCATTGCCAGCATCAGTCAGCAGATCAACAGTGTGCTTAATGCGTCGGTGGGCGCTGACCGCATCTTCAAGGTTCTTGATCAAACGACAGAAGTTGACGAAGGTAAAGTCAAGCTGGTGAACGCCAAACGCGGAGAGGACGGACTGCTCCACCCCACCCTCCAACACACGGGCATCTGGGCATGGAAAATCCCTACAGATACGGGCAGGACACGCTATGTCAAGGTCTCAGGCGGCGTTAAGTTCAATAATGTGGACTTTGGCTACAACGAAGACAAACAGGTGTTGTTCGACATCGATATCGACGCCATGCCTGACCAGAAAATCGCCTTTGTGGGCGGCACTGGCGCAGGCAAGACGACCATTACCAATCTGATTAACCGTTTCTATGACATTCAGGACGGCAAAATCACTATCGACGGCATCAGCGTTAATGACATCAGCAAGCGCGACCTGCGACACAGTCTGGGTATGGTGCTGCAGGAGACACATCTGTTCACCGGCACTGTGATGGACAACATCCGCTATGGACGTCTTGAGGCTACCGACCAGGAATGTATCGAAGCCGCCAAGCTTGTCAATGCCGACAGTTTCATCCGCCGCCTGAGCGACGGCTATCACACTGTCCTCAATGCCGATGGCGGTAATCTGAGCCAGGGTGAGCGCCAGCTGCTTGCCATTGCCCGCGCTGCCGTTGCCGATCCTCCCGTTCTCATCCTTGACGAGGCGACCAGCAGCATCGACACGCGCACCGAGAAACTCGTTCAGTATGGAATGGACTCGCTGATGAAAGGACGTACGACATTTGTCATTGCACACCGACTGTCCACCGTGCGCAACAGCGACTGCATCATCGTTCTGGAAAAGGGACGCATCATCGAGCGCGGCACCCACGAGGAACTGCTCGCACAGCACGGCAAGTACTATCAGCTGTATACGGGCGGAGAAATCTCATAACAAAACTGTCCTACAATCAAATCGCCCCACCCTATCCAGCGCAGGATAAAGTGGGGCGATTCTTAAAAGGTATTGAGCGCTACCCTGCAGTCTGCAGGAAGAAAGGACACAAGCTCTCGAGATAGATGATGCCAACGCCGGCCAGATAACCGATCAACGCCAGCCATGAAATGCGCTTGAAGTACCAGAAGAACGGAATCTTCTCAATGCCCATGGCAACGACACCTGCGGCCGAACCGATGATCAGCAGCGAGCCACCTACGCCGGCACAGAAGGTGAGCAGGTGCCAGAACAGTCCATCCTCAATGAAGTTCATCAGATAAGGATCAACGGTTCCGGCGGGCGCCATGCCTTCAAACATCTTGATACATGCCGATACCAGCGGCACGTTATCGACAATCGATGACAATGCACCGATGATGGTGGTCATCAGCACGGGCTCATGGATTTTGGTGTTCATGCCTTGTGCCAGTTCTGACAGGATACCCACCTGAGACAGCGCTGACACTGCCATAAGGATGCCCAGGAAGAACAGGATAGTGGGCATGTCGATGGTATGCAGTGCCGATGACACGCGACCACCCAGCTTGGAATCAATCTTGAAGTGTTTCACCCAGAACTCAGTCACACCCCAAATCACACCCAGTGACAACATGATGCCCATGAACGGGGGAAGACCGGTCACCGTCTTGAAAATAGGCACAAACAGCAAACCCGAGACGCCAATGATGAGCATTGCTCTGCTCAAGTGAGGATGACGTTCATGCAGGTCAGGATGCTTGTCTGAGAGCCTGGTGACCGTCTGTACTCTACCCTCTGTCAAGAAGAATTGTGCGATGAATACCGGCACTACCATTGCAATAATGCTGGGGATCAACAGATTGAGAATCAGACCAACGGAGCTCACCTTCTCATCCATCCACAGCATGATGGTAGTCACATCACCAATGGGAGAAAACGCACCGCCGGCATTTGCGGCAATCACAATGAGGCCGGCAAACAGCCAACGCTCTTTCTGGTCGCTAAGCAAGCGGCGCAGCATCATCACCATGATGATGGTAGTTGTCATGTTATCGAGCACGGCCGACATGACAAATGACAGCGAGCACAGAATCCACAAGAGCTGTTTTTTGCTCTTGGCATTGATGTGCTCGGTTATGAATGAGAAACCACCGTAACGGTCGATGATCTCCACAATAGTCATGGCACCGATAAGGAACACAACGATCTCACACGCATCACCCAACTGGACCACGATAGCCTCATGCATCTCAGGGTCGTGCCCAAAGATGGCATATATGGACCACAGTATGCCACAAGTGACTAAAGCAAACACTGCCTTATTCATGTGCAACGGGTGCTCCAACGCAATCAGCACATAGCCGATTACAAAGATGATGATCATTGTTGTAACCATCGTAATGAAGTAGTGGTATTAGTAAATGTTGAGTATATTATCGTAACTAATTATAATCCAGCACTCTTAACGCAGGCGGTCAGCATCAAGAAGTTTCTTCTTGTCGCGAGACATGGCCTTGTGAGCCATCATCAGGAAGATGATAGACAGCACGGGCAGCAAAACGTACCACTGCCACGAAACGGTCCAGCCCTCACGATTGCCAACGACAAAAGCCTGAATGCCAATTGCCACCAGCATGGCCAAGCCGATGATGATGTCAACAAAGCATACCGTCATCTGGCGCTGAAGGTTCTTATACAGGAAAATGTCGATGAAGGCAAGCAGCGATATAAGAATAATCAGGGTAATCAGCAACGGGTTAATGTGCAGGTTCCCGGCTCTGCCGGTTTCAAGAGCGCCATAGAGAACCGTCTTGTCGGCCAACTCAAAAGTGAGGGCCGGCACAAATGCAAACACCACCATTAAAATCACTGCAATAAGCAGGTAAACAGATTGGATGCGTTGAATAACCATAATAATACAATTATATGTTTTATAAAGTTTGCTGTTAATTTGCGGCAAAATTAAGGAAATTTTTCTATAATCAACATTATTCCCCTAGAAAATTCTTTTTTCAACGCAATTTTGTTAATTTTGCATGGTATTTGCTACATTGAAGGCGAAATATCACACTTGACAACCAATGACAATACAAGAAATAGATAAAGAACACCAGTTAGCGACTCAAAGTCTTGACGAGGCTGGTATCAACGATGCGTTCGGGCATATATCGACACTGGTTGACGAATATGGCCGTGCCGACATGAATGATGAGCTCGTGCGCCTGCGCATGTCCTATACCTTCATGCTCAAGTACCTTGAACAGGGCGTGATGGACCCCCAGCGTGACGAGATTCTGTCAGGTATCCGCCAATCGTTATACACGCTCAACGATCAGTGCTACATGGGCCTGCTGGAGCGTGTCAGCCCCGACGTGTTCTACACACGCCGCCGTGAACTTGGCAATACGTCTTTAGTGAGTATTGTCGAGGAGTACCGCAATGCGTTGAAAGAATTATCCTTGGTTCAGTCCTCCAATGCTGAGCAACGTGATAGTCATGTCATTTTGTCACGATTACATGATGCCGAAGCTCTTGAGACGAAAATTTTCAACAGGGTATGGTCGTCATTTCCCCTATCGGCTGATGATGCCGGGACCTTGAAACTGTGCATCAACGGTGACATTTTGCCTGTTCACACCCGTTGCCTGCTGATTGCGGCATTGATGCTGGGATTGATGAAGTTTTATGATGAGAGCAAATTGCTGATCCTGCTTGAGTCCTATTCCATGAGCGATGAGCCACAGGTGCAACTGCGAGCCTTGACCTGTGCGATGCTTACCATGCTGGCCCACAGGCGCCGCACCTCATCTTCTCGCGCCATGCACACCAGGATTGCCGCCATGCTTGACATGCCTGATTTCAAACACGACGTGTGGAGCATTCAGGTGCAGCTGGCCCGTTCCCGTAATACCGAGAATGTGAAGCATCGCGTGCGTGACGACTTGATTCCCAACATCATGAAGATGCGGCCCGACATCATCGACAAGCTCAAGGACAAGGACACCCAAATCATTGATCTGAGCGACATTGAGGCCAATCCGGAGTGGCAAGACTGGCTTGACCAGACGGGTATAACCCGCAAAATCGAGGAGTTCAACGCCATGCAGCTCGAGGGCAGTGACGTGTTTATCGCCACATTTGCCCACCTCAAGACTTTCCCATTCTTCAAGACACTGAGCAACTGGTTTCTCCCCTTCTACCCTGCCCACTCGACGGTGCTTGAGAATCTGGGGGCCGATAAACTGTCGCTGGCCGAGGTCGTGCAGCATGCGCCCTACCTGTGCAACAGCGACAAATTCTCGTTCTGCCTGTCCCTGGGTGCCTTGCCCGATTCCCAACGCAGCTTGATGTCGGCCCAACTCGAGGAACAGAATGCCGCACTGAATGAGGCTAGGCTGAACGAACTCCCCGACAACCGCAAGCAGCGGGTGAGCATTGTAAATTCATTTATTCAGGACTTATATCGCTTCTTCAAGCTGTTTTCGCGTCGTCGGGAATTCATTCCGGTGATGGATTACGAGGGGCTGGACATGACCGATTGTCTGCCTCTGGCCCAGGTAACACGTGATGCCCACGTGCTGGAACTGCTGGGAGCACTGTATTTCAAGAACGAGTTCTATGATGACGCCATCAACTGTTTCACCCGCCTCGAAGGCATGGATGACGTGACCGACGACCATATTTATCAGAAAATTGGTTTTGCCTATCAGAATGCCGGCAAGGCCGAGCGGGCTCTCACCTATTATAAAAGGTATGAGCTGTTGCATGAGGATGATGCCTGGAACATCCGCCACATTGCGGCCTGTTATCGTGCCATCGGCAAGCATGATGCGGCACTTGAGTATTACCGCCGCGCCGAGGCACTCAACCCCGAGAATGTTTCCTTGACGTTGACCATCGGCCATCTTCTGCTCGAACTTAACCGTACCAACGATGCTCTACAGCAGTACTTTAAGGCTGATTTGTTGGCAAATGCCAAACATAGGGCCTGGAGGCCTATCGCATGGTGCTCGTTCCTGTTAAACGACTATGACCGTGCGATTGATTACTATGACCGCATCATCCATGACGACAAGCCCTCACCCCAGGATTACCTCAATCTTGGACACGTGCTGCTGTGTCAAGGAAACTCACGACAGGCCATTGAAGCATATCGCGAGTGCCTGCAGAAGATGGGTGGCGATGCCCATAAGTTCAGAGCTGCTTTCAAAGATGACGCGATGGAATTAAGGCTTCACGGCATATCCACAGTTGACCAGGCGCTGATTCCGGATGCCGTGTGCTCGGCACAACAAAATGATTAAAGTAACACTTGAGTGATGATTGACGAACAAACGGTACAACAGATACTTAACGCTGCCGATATTGTTGACGTAGTGAGTGATTTCGTCGCATTAAAACGCCGCGGAGCTAACTGGGTTGGATTGTGCCCTTTTCACAACGATAGACGACCATCTTTTTGGGTATCTCCATCGAAAGGTCTATGTAAGTGTTTTTCATGTGGAGAGGGTGGTAGCCCAGTTCATTTCATCATGAAGCACGAACAACTCAGCTTTCCTGAGGCCCTGCGATACCTGGCCCGTAAATACCATATTGAGATCCATGAAAAGGAGCTCACCGATGACGAAAAGCAGGCGCAGAGCAAACGTGAGGCTATGCTCATGCTCAACGAGTGGGCTTGTGATTATTTCGAGAAACAGTTACACGATACCCAGGCTGGTCAAGACATAGGACTCTCCTACTTCAAGGAACGCGGCTTCAATGACGTCACCATCAAGGAGTTCAGGCTGGGTTACTCCAGTGAGGGATATGACGACTTTTACAAGGCTGCAGTTGCTCAGGGTTTTAATCCGCAATTGCTGTTTGATGTCGGTCTGTGCATGCCTGATGACCGCGGAGGCGGCCGTGACCGTTTTCGTGGCCGTGTCATGTTTCCCATCATGAACACTGCTGGAAAAGTCATCGCCTTTGGCGGCAGGACACTTAGAAAGGACAAGAACATCGCCAAATACGTCAACTCGCCAGAGTCGTCCATCTACTCCAAGCGTGATGTCATCTACGGGCTGTATCAGGCAAAACGTGAGATCAGCAAACAGGACAAATGTTTTATTGTTGAGGGATATGCCGATGTCATCTCGATGCATCAGGCCGGATTCAAGAATGTTATTGCTTCGTCTGGCACGGCGTTAACTGAAGGGCACATTCATCTGATTAGCAGATACACTAAGAATGTAACCGAGATGTTTGATGGTGACGAGGCTGGCATTAAAGCGGCCTTACGTGGAGTTGACATGCTGCTTAAAGAAGGCCTCAATATCAAGGTCTTGCCCTTGCCTCCCGAGGATGACCCCGACACATTTGTCCGTGCCCACAGCCACACCGAGGTCGAAGAATACATCAAGCAGAACGAGGCGGATTTCATCAATTTCAAGTCCAGTGTGGTGCTGAAGGATGCGCAAAATGATCCTATCAAGCGCACCGCAGCCATTACCGACGTTGTCAAGTCTATCGCCATCATTCCCGATGAGATTGCACAAATGGTCTATGCCAAGGAATGCAGCAACCTGTTCGGCATGGATGAGCAAACGATCCTGCGGCAGATCAAGCACTACCGCAACAAGTATATCGAGCAGTGGCGCAAGGAGCGCCAGCAGCAACAAGCAAGAGAACAACGCTTGGCAGGCAATGTGCAAGCCGAGGAAATGCCGATAGACGCTCCCCATCCTGCCGATGAACTGACTGACAACACCACTATAGCACCTCAACAAGTGCAAGATGTGCCTCGAACCGGAAGCAGGTCAAATAATGTCAATGTTCAGGAGCGAGAGGTCATCAGGCTCATTGTCAACTATGGCATGTGCTACTTGACCGACACCAGATATGAAGACGGAACAGTGAAGCCCACCAGTGTCCTGGAGTACATCAGTAACGAATTGATGCTGGACAACATGAGCTTCAGCGACCCGTTGTACCGCCACACATTCGAGCTCGCCAAACAATACATCGACGGCTACTATCGTGACCTTGAGTCGTTCAAAGCCCAACTCGAGGAGCGCATCCGCGAGTACTTCGACGAAGAGATGAAAGAGCTCGACAACAACGAGTTAGATGCTCTCGACAGCACAGCGCTCATTCTGGCTCAGGAACAAAAAGAGAAAACGGCCACCTCACGTGCCAACGTAAGAGCCAATAACGACTTGATGGAATTCAGCAGCGGTTATCTAATGAAGGCACTTTGCTCGCTGGACGATGATCCCGTGCGCCAGTTGGCTTGCGAGCTCGCAACCGATAACTTGCCTCAACTCAGTAAGATACACACGCAATTTGCCGTCATTGTCGAGGAACGTGACAAACTGATTCATCTTGTTCCCCAGCGACTGTTTAACTGGAAAAACGCCATACTGGTGCTTCGCATTAACGAACTGAAGTCTAAAATCGCGCACTCCTCCCCCGAGGAACAGCCGCAACTCATGGAACAGTTGCAGACTCTGTATGCCACCAGGCACACACTAGCAGCCTTCATCGGAGACAGGGTTGTCAACCCCAAATAGTTTTTTCGGTTTTTTTATGGGAGTTTGACTCCTTTTCCAAGTAAAAATTTGTAAATTTGCCGAATGTATTGGTATGAAAAATGCCGATACGTTCGACCATTACTTTAAGCATACATTGATAATTTATTGATTATGAAATTCAAAAATATCATCACGCTGGCATTTTTATCGCTTGCTGTTTCATCATTGGCTCAGATTCAATTGAATCTGCCCACGACACAGATTGGTGACAAGGAGTATTACCGCTACGACTCGAGTAACGGCGAGAGTATTTATGACATCGCTGCAAAGCTCGGCGTCACCAAGGATTACATCATCCAAAATAATCCTGATGCGGCCGACGGGATCTCCAACGGAATGACGCTTTATTTCCCAACCGGGAAGACAGTGACGCCAGCACAAGCGACACTGAAATCGCAATATCCTGTCCTCATGCACGAAGTCAAGCAAGGAGAAACCCTCTACGGTCTGGCCAAGAGCTACGGAACAACCATCGATGAGTTGATTGCAGTTAATCCCGGATCGGAAAATGGCATCAAGATTGGTCAGAAGCTGATGATACCATCGTCTCGAACCAACGAGCGGGCCGCCGTTGACGCCGACAAGCAGGTGCATGACGCATTCAGCCAGAACTCAATCCAAATCACTCCGCAAGGTTCTGACCCAGTTTACCAGACCATAAATGACGGTGAGGACATCTACACCATCGCCAAACATTATAACACCTCGATAGAGTCTATTCTAATCAACAATCCCGGCTTGAAGCCCGACGAGTACGTTGCCGGCACTAACATTAAGGTCGTGCCCAACACAGCCGTTCCATTCAACTATGAGCGCGTGGGCCGCCGCAACTACAAGTACGAAGTGAAACGCGGCGAGACCTATGCTTCTATTGCTACCGACAATGGCATCAGCGAGGCTGAACTCAAGGCTGCCAATCCTGATTTGAAGAAGGTTAAAAAGGGCAAAACCATCATCCTTCCCAAGCCCTATACCGAACAGGTGACCGGCGACATGGCAACCATTCCCGTCGAAGAGTTGCGCGCCTACTACCAGCCACGCATCCAAGACCTGTATGAAAACCTTGTGGCCAAGCGACTTGAGAACGAGGTGAATATCGCCCTGGTATTGCCGTTCCAGTTGCACAAGAGCGCACCACCCAAGCAGGCCTACCTTTACACGGATTATTATAAGGGCTTCCTGCTGGCCATGGACAGTGTAAGCAGGATTACCAACAGGCATATCAACATCAAGGTATATGACACACAGCACAACCTGAATGTCACCGACAGCATTCTTGCCCTGCCCGAACTCAAGTCGATGAACATGATCATCGCACCCAGCGAGCCCCAGCAACTGGCAAGAATCAATGCCTTTGGCAAAGCCAATGGCGTGCCCGTGATGAACTGCTTCACAACCAAGAACGAAGACTATCTGGATAATCCTTACGTCTATCAGGTCAACACTCCCACCAACGAGATGATGCACGATGTAATGAAATGGTTTGATGAGCAATTCAAGGGTTACAATGTGGTTTTCCTGAATGCCTCCAGCGAGAGTGACAAGGAAATGTTTGAGCACATGCGCACACACATCAACCGCAAGAAGTATCCCACGGCCACTATCAACGTGAGTGGTGATTTGACCTACAACGACATCTCTAACCAGATGAATCCCGGTTCAAAATATGTATTCATCCCCTCGTCGGGCGACAAGGCGCTGGTCAAGAAGTATATCAAGGCGCTCAAGCAAGTCAAGAACGAGCGTTTTGACTGCGACCTGTCACTGATTGCCTATCCCGAGTACGTACTGTACCTCAAGGATTATCAGACCGACCTTCAGGACGTAGATACCTACATGTTTACACGATTCTTTAATGCCAAGGGATTCCGTACCCGTGATCTCGAGGCTGCCTATAAGACCAACTTCGGCGGCGAGCCGCTGTCGGCAGTGCCCAATATGGCCATCTATGGCTATGACACGGGCATGTATTTGCTCAAATCACTGGGAGTCGACGGCATTATTGACGAAGAGACACCGCTTTACAAGGGCATTCAGACGAGTTTCCGCTGGGAACGCGGCGACAACTGGCGCGGTTACACCAACCAAGCGATTGAGGTAGTACACTTCTCTACCGATCACCAGATTACCGTCCATGTGAAATGAGGCGCATCGCATTCCTATTGACAGCGCTGACCGCATTGCTCGCTACGGCCCAAACCCACTATGAGGGGACTATTGCTGTGGGAGGCAAGGCCGGTGCATCGTTTTCACGCGTCAATTTCAACCCCACTGTCCAGCAAGTGATGCTGCCGGGCATGACAGCAGGTGTGATGTTCCGTTACATCGAAGAAAAGAACTTTGGACTTGTCGCAGAACTGAACATGACCCAGCGAGGATGGAAAGAAGCGTTTGAGGAGAGCGACTACAGCTACAATCACCGTTTCACTTATCTTGAGTTGCCGATCATGACTCACATTTTCTTTGGGAATCAGCGGATTAAAGGTTTCTTCAATCTGGGTCCTGAAATCAATGTGATGCTGGGCGACGGCATCAAGTCCAACTTTTCCTACCCGGATGCCGCTAGTCTGGATTATTTCATCAACGACACCCGTCATATCGAGCAGATGACCATGAAAGTCAATAACAAGTTCGATTATGGCATCTGTGGCGGTGCCGGTATGGAAATCAACATCAATCCCAAACACTCCTTGTTACTGGAGGGGCGCTTTTACTATGGACTGACTGATGTCTTTCCCAACCACAAAACCGACATTTTTTCAAGCTCCAATTCCATGACGGTAACAGTAACGCTTGGATACTTTTACCGCTTGAAGTGATCGAGAGCAGTATGCTCCTCACTTGCTCTTTTTCTTAGCCCACAAATGACTGGCCGTGAATGTGGCCGCTATCAAGACAAAAACGATAGCGGGCAATGTTGTCATTACCAATTCTTTATACCCCATGATCAACATGGCGGCTATTGCCGGCAAGGCCATGGCGATAAGCATCAGCAATACCCCAACGATGACACGCACGCGGCGAATATCGTACATGTCGCGAGTCTTCTTGGAAGCGATGTTGTATCCCACGATAAAGTCGTCGCCGCGTCCCAGCATGATGACAACTGCAACAACGACAATCAGCAGCGAAATGACAGACAGAATAATGAAAGCGGTCAACATAACGGTGAAATCATTTTTTTTGCAAATATAAGCATTGTTTTTCGGCATCTAGCCACATTATATAAAAGATATTTTTTGTAATTTTGTGCGTTATTTTGAAAACCTACTTATTAACATTAAATAATTGTTTAAAAACCAGAAAGTTATGAACATTTCGCACATCGAACATGTGGGCATCGCCGTTACCTCGCTTGAGGAGGCCATCCCTTTCTATGAGAACATGCTGGGCATCAAGTGCTTTGCAATCGAAGAAGTAGCTGACCAGAAGGTAAAGACCGCCTTTTTCAAGGTTGGCCAGACCAAGATTGAGCTTCTTGAGGCTACTGCCCCCGAGAGCGCAATCGCCAAGTTCATTGAGAAGAACGGTGGACGCGGTGGCATCCAGCACATCGCATTTGCTATCGAGGATGGCGTTGCCAACGCACTTGCCGAGGTACAGGAGAAGGGCGGCCGCGTCGTTGATGCACAGCCCCGCAAGGGTGCTGAGGGCCTGAATATCGCCTTCCTGCATCCCAAGACCACTTGTGGCGCTCTTGTAGAGCTTTGCGAAGATCCCAACAAAAAATAATCCACACAGAACATTATGGGAAAACAACTTGAAAAGATTCAAGAGCTGATTGAGCGTCGCGAGAAGGCACGCATGGGCGGTGGCGAGAAAGCTATTGCCAAGCAGCACGAGAAGGGCAAATTCACTGCCCGTGAGCGCATCAACATGCTCCTTGACGAGGGTAGCTTTGAGGAACTGGACATGTTTGTTCAGCACCGTTGCACCAACTTCGGCATGGAGAAGAAGACCTATGACGGCGACGGCGTTGTGACCGGTTTCGGTACCGTTGGCGGACGTCTGGTCTATGTCTTTGCTCAGGATGCCACCGTTATTGGCGGTTCGCTGGGTGAGACCATGGCATTGAAGATGTGTAAGGTGATGGACCTGGCTATGAAGCAGGGTGCACCTGTTGTCGGCCTGAATGACTCGGGCGGTGCCCGCATCCAGGAGAGCGTGAACGCCCTGGCCGGTTATGCCGAGATTTTCCAGCGCAACATCAACGCATCGGGTGTCATTCCTCAAATCAGTGCCATCCTTGGCCCCTGTGCCGGTGGTGCCGTTTACTCCCCTGCCCTGACCGACTTCATCATCATGGCCAAGGGTATCTCGTTCATGTTCCTGACCGGTCCCAAGGTGGTTAAGACCGTGACTGGTGAGAACGTGACTCAGGAGCAACTGGGTGGTGCTGGTGTACATGCCAGCAAGAGTGGTGTGGCTCACTTTGCAGCCGAGACCGAGGAAGAGGCCATCGCCATCATCCGTCAGCTGTTGAGCTACATGCCCAGCAACAACATGGAGGAGACTCCCCGCGTGGAGTGCACCGATCCCATCGACCGTGTGGAGGATGCCCTGAACAACATCATCCCCGAGAGTGCCAATGACCCCTACGACATGTATCAGGTCATCAGCGCCATCGTCGACAACGGTGAGTTCCTCGAGGTCCACAAGGATTTCGCCAAGAACATCATCGTCGGCTTTGCCCGCTTCAACGGCCAGGCTGTCGGCGTTGTTGCCAACCAGCCCAACTGCATGGCAGGTGTGCTCGACGTGAACGCCTCGAAGAAGGGCGGCCGCTTCGTTCGTTTCTGCGATGCCTTCAATATTCCTCTGGTAACCCTCGTTGACGTGCCTGGCTTCCTGCCCGGTACCGGCCAAGAGTACAACGCCGTTATCATGAACGGTGCCAAGTTGCTCTACGCCTATGGCGAGGCTACCGTGCCCAAGGTGACTGTTACCCTGCGCAAGAGCTATGGTGGCTCGCACATCGTGATGAGCTGCAAGCAGCTGCGTGGTGACCTGAACTACGCTTGGCCCAGCGCCGAGATCGCTGTGATGGGTGCTGCCGGTGCTGCCGAGATTCTTTATGCCAAGGACAGCAAGAACTTCAAGACCCAGGCCGAAGAGGCTAAGGCTGCTGGCGACGAAGCCAAGGCTAAGGAACTGCTCGAGGCTGGCAAGAAGTTCATCCAGGAGAAGGAAGACGAGTACAACAAACTCTTCTGCACGCCTTACAATGCAGCCCGCTATGGCTACATCGATGACGTGATTGAGCCGAGGAACACCCGTTTCCGCGTAATCCGCGCCCTGGAAGTACTTCGCACCAAGAAGTTGACCAACCCTGCCAAGAAGCACGGTAATATCCCCCTGTAATCCATCAATGCACACTGTTATGAGTAAAAAAGCATTGACATTATTGCTGCTCTGCGCCATCCTCGCACTGCCCACGTTCGCCCAAGGACGCCGCAACGTGCGCATCAACGAGGTGATGGTGCAGCAGGACAGCACGGGCGGCAACGGCTGGGTCGAGTTCTACAACTCGTCTTACAGCACAGTTGCCGTCGAGAAGATGTTCATCACCACTTTGAGCCGTGAGGAAATCACTAATCACATCAAAGCAGTGACTGACACTTCCAACATGAAACCCAATAAGGTGCTGATTGAATTGTGCAAGGAGCGCCCCATGGACATCTATGAGATTCCTCGTGGCGATGAGCGCAACACCAAAATCGCACCCCGCACCCACTTTGTCATGGAAGCTGACGGAACCCCCAAGAAAGGAACCTTCCACATGCCTTTCACCTTCACCGCCGGCAAGGACAATTACATCGCCCTCTATGACGTGAATGGAGACCTGGTTGACGACGTTACTATTCCCGCCAGTCTGAATTATGGCGAGACCTATGCCGTTAAGGCTGAGGGACGTCTTCCCAGCATCTTGAACGACGCTATTCCTGCCGATTCGATCTGGACCGTCAAGGACAACAGCACGATAGAAAAAGCCATCACCAAGGGCAACTACAACATCCGCGAAGTGAACGAGAACATCGAGGCCTTCCACGATAAGGATCCCCACGGTTTCTGGATTGCTTTGCTGGCGATGTCGGTAGTGTTCAGCGCCCTGGCCCTGCTGTACATCTGCTTCAAATTGTTTGGCAAATTTGCCAGCCGCAACCTGAAGGACAACAGCAAGGAAGAGCCTGCTGCCCCCGTTGCAGCTACAGCCGCAGCCGTTCCCGCAACTGGCGGCACCGATGGCGAGACGATGGCAGCAATCTGCTTTGCGCTCTATCAGCACCTCAACGCCCACGACACCGAGAGTGGCGTGTTGACGCTGGCACCGCGCGATGGTTCGTCATGGGCTGGCAAGGCTGGTCTGATGCGTGAATTACCCGTTATCAAGAAATAATCACCAATAAAAATCATTCACTCTAATGAAGGAATATAAATATAAGATCAATGGTAACGAGTATAATGTTGCCATCGAAAACATTGAGGACAACATCGCCCACATCCAGGTCAACGGTGTGAATTATGACGTAGAGTTGCCCGAGCAGCCCAAGGCAGCGCCTGCCGTTAAGCGTGTCGCAGTGAGCGATGCTCCCGCAGCCGCTCCCAAGCCCGCAGCACGCAAGGCTGCTCCCGCCGCTGGCGGTCACGTGATTGAGTCACCGCTTCCCGGTGTCATCAAGGAAATCTTTGTCAAGGTGGGTCAGCAGGTAAAGGCCGACGACGTAGTCTGCATTCTCGAAGCCATGAAGATGGGTAACGAGATCCACGCTGGCGTTGACGGTACAGTCAAGAGCATCGAGGTATCGAAGGAAGATTCGGTACTCGAGGGTAACACTATCATGGTAATCGGATAAATTGACACCTGATTATGGTACTGCTTGACAATTTCCTGTTCACCAAGTTGTTGGACTTCTGGCACTTTACCGGATTCTACAACTTTGACTACACTAACCTGATCATGATTTTGGTGGGTCTGTTCTTCATCTACCTCGCCATTAAACATGATTTTGAGCCCATGCTCCTTGTTCCCATTGGCTTTGGTATCCTGATTGGTAACATTCCCTTCCAGCCGGGTAACGAGATAGGCATCTATGAGGAGGGCTCCGTGCTCAACATCCTGTATCAGGGTGTGCGCAACGGATGGTACCCGCCGCTCATCTTCCTGGGCATCGGTGCGATGACCGACTTCAGCGCCCTGCTTGCCAACCCCAAACTGATGCTTGTGGGTGCAGCTGCGCAGTTCGGTATCTTCGGTGCCTATATGATTGCCCTTGCCCTGGGCTTTATGCCCGACCAGGCAGGTGCTATCGCCATCATCGGCGGTGCTGACGGTCCCACTGCTATCTTCCTGTCGTCGAAGTTGGCTCCCAACCTGATGGGTGCTATCGCCGTGAGTGCCTACAGCTATATGGCCCTCGTACCGGTGATCCAGCCGCCTATCATGCGTCTGCTCACGACCGAGAAGGAGCGCAAGATGCGCATGAAACCTGCCCGCAAGGTCAGCCAGCTCGAGAAGATCATCTTCCCCATCTTCGGTTTGCTGCTCACCTGCTTTGTGGTGCCTTCGGCAATTCCCCTGCTGGGTATGTTGTTCTTCGGTAACCTGCTGCGCGAGAGTGGCGTGACCAAGCGTCTTGCCCATACCGCCAGCAATGCCATGACCGACATCGTAACCATCCTGCTGGGTATGACCGTGGGTGCATCGACCCAGGCTTCGCAGTTCCTGACCAAGGAGACCATCTTCATCTTCTTCTTGGGCTTCTGTGCCTTCGTCATCGCCACCTGCTCGGGTGTACTGTTTGTGAAGATCTTCAACCTCATCTTGCCCAAGAGCAAGAAGTTGAACCCGCTCATCGGCAATGCAGGCGTTTCGGCCGTTCCTATGGCTGCCCGCATCAGCAATGACCAGGGTCTGAAGGCAGATCCCAGCAACTACCTGCTCATGCACGCCATGGGTCCCAACGTGGCCGGTGTGATCGGTTCGGCAGTTGCCGCTGGTGTCCTCCTGGGCTTCCTGGGATAACATCAGATATTAGATATTAGATAATAGATATCAGTGAGAATAGTCAATAGTCGGGGCATCTGCCCGCTATTGACTATTCTCTTTTTTCTCCACAATAAATTGCCGAAAAACAAACAGAATAAGTGAAATTTGTTTATCTTTGCAGAGATGAATAATAAAACATCAATAAATTATAAATAAATGCGTGGAAAGATGAAAAAGATAGCATTGTTGATTGTTTTGCTTGTGACAGCGTTTACTGTCGGCGCTCAAGAGAAGACGTTAATCGCTTATCTTTACGGCGATTCCAGCTCCTACATCCTGAACAAGCCCAGTGGGGCCACAGTCATGACGCTGTCATATGAAGAGCCATACATGTTCAGCTTGTCATCGCCTCAGGACGGTTGGTGGAAAATCAATGACCTGTGGAATGCCGCCGACGATGAGGACCCGACATCGCTTGTGGGCTCCGACACTGGTGAATATTGGATTCATTTCTCGGACCTCTGCCTGGGCACGAGCAACTATGGAGGGCAAGAGCTGCACCTGCGTTCAGCTCCCCATCAGGATGCCGACATCGTTTTTTCCTTCGATCAGGAACTCATACTCATGCCTCTGGACTTCGATGGCGACTGGACCAAGGTCATGGTGGACGGCTGCGACATCGTCGGCTGGATAGAAAACGAGTGGCTGTGCAGCAACCCGTTGACCAACTGCTGCTAACCCGTGCTTGTTCATTTATCCTTTTTCCAGAATTAAAAGTAAATCACTTTAAATATTGACAATTATGAAATACCTACGACAAATCCTGCTGCTTGCATGCATAATAACCGCGCTTGCTGTAGCCGCCGAGCAACCTGACCCTGTTATCTCATCGATTAGAGACGCTTATCAAAAAGCCAAAGAGTCCATGAAGAAGAACAAGGGCATGGGCAACGAAATGGTCACAACACTCAACTATACTGTGCGTGGTCAAGGAAAAAGCAATGAGACTCTCCATTTCTACTACAACACTGTCGAAGGTACCTACTGGCTCGCTGAAGGCGATGACAGAGATCCTCATTTCTTTTACTACCCTCTCTATTTTGTCACCCGCACTTATAATATCGGGAAAAAGAAATACTACGAGGAATTCCTTTACGATCCATCAAGTCAAAATCTGCTATTTGCTTTAACACAAGACTATGATGAAAATGGAAAACGCTTTGACCGCCGCTTCTATTTCCATGACAGAAGCATCTACCACGTTATCGGTCCGGAGCCTACGCCTTTCATGGTGGATAATGTCATCTATCAGGCGAATGAACTAAGACTCGCCTTTGACTGGATCTTAAGGAATCCAAAAGAATGAGATGAATTCGTCTTTAAGACACAAAGCGGTTGTATTACCTCATGGGTAATCAACCGCTTTTTATATCATGGGTAATGGTAGGGTTTTACTGCTTGAACATGCGATCGATGGCGCGCTTGTCCTCGCGCTCCTTGATGCTCTGGCGCTTGTCGTACTGCTTCTTGCCTCGGGCAATGGCAATAACCAGTTTAGCCAGGCCGCGTTCATTGATGAACAGCCGCAACGGGACAATAGAATAGCCGGGCTGCAGATTGTCCTTGGCGATGCGGCGGATCTCCTTGCGGTTGAGCAACAGTTTACGGTCACGGTGGGTCGTGTGATTGTTATAGGAGCCGAAGCTGTACTCGGCAATGTACATGTTCTTAACCCACACCTCACCATTGATGACCATGCAATAGGTATCGGTAAGACCGACCTTACCTTGCCTGATGGACTTGATCTCGGTACCCGTTAGGACGATGCCTGCAGTAAAGGTCTCGACAATCTCATAGTCGAATGTCGCCCTACGGTTCTTGACGTTGATCGTATTGTTATGGTTATTGTTGTTTCTGGACATCGCTCAAAACAATTAAATGATCAGCAGGCTGAGCAGCGCCTCCAGCAACAAGGGCAAACCCAGCAGCAATACCGATGAGATGACAACAAACTTAGCCACCTTATCCTTCTTGACAAACAGATGGTCGGTACCGCGGTAGGCCATCCAGGGCAGATACACCATCAAGAAAAGCACCGGCGTGAAATCACTGGGCAGCAGGTTGCGCAACACCCTGAGCAGCACCAGCAGGATAAGGTTGTACAGGATATAGTCATTCAACCTGGCCGTGGCGCCTTCGGTCTTCACCAGTTCGGGATAAAAGCCGCCAAGCAGGTAGATGATGATGTAGTAACTGATGAAATAGGTCGAGAAAAGTACGATACCCGTCATCAGCGACGTCGAGAACGTGATCGTGTGATCATAAAGCATTGGCACAAAGCACGACAAGGCCAACGCACACAACAGCGGAAGGTAAGCGCTACGCAGCACCTTGCCCGTCGGAATGTTGGACTCATTAATGACTTCCCAGCCGTATTTTGGGGCTGTTATCACACAAAATATGTTATGCCAAATGCTCATTGTCGATTTTGCGGCTGCAAAGATACACATTTATTTACAAATACAAACTCTCCAAACCGATTTTAATTTACATTAGCAAAAACAATCTTAAATTCTTGATTCCGGCGGGAAAATAGACTATCTTTGCAGCAGTCAGTTATACTATCAATTACCTGTTACTATGGAAGAGAACAAAAAGAAAAATGAAGGATCAATGGGCAGATTCACACCCGAGAAGATCAGGGAATTAGCTCCGAATGAGATATTTGTGTTCGGCAGCAATCTGGATGGATTTCATGCCGGTGGAGCTGCACGCGCTGCAGTGAACCAGTTTGGTGCGATTTGGGGTCAAGGTGTAGGACTTCAAGGTCAGTGTTATGCCATCCCCACAATGCAAGGCGGTGTCGAGACCATCAAGCCCTATGTTGACGAGTTTATCCAGTTTGCCAAGACCCGGCCTGACCTGTACTTCTATGTCACTCGCATCGGGTGCGGCATCGCAGGATTTATCGACGAGGATATCGCTCCCCTATTCGGTGATGCACTAGCACTGGACAATGTTGCATTACCCAAGTCGTTCTATGATATTTTGACTCAATAACCCTTTTTATTCACTCATTAAACAGTTCACGATGAAGAAATTATTATTTGCAATGACTACTGTGTTGATGGCTCTAGCCGCTTGTTCAACACAGGGCACCGACGAGAACCAAGTGGCCACAGCTGCCAATAAGGACAATGGCCAGGCTGCTATCGAAAACATCATGACCCGCACTAGCATCCGCCAATACAAAGACCAGCCCGTGGAGCAAGAGAAGATTGACATCATGCTCAAGGCCGCAATGGCAGCACCAACTGCCGTTAACCTGCAGCCCTGGCACTTTATTGTCATCACCGACAAGAAGACTATCGGTCTGCTCTCCGGCAAACAGCCTACCAACGCACCGTTGCTGATCGCTGTGTGCGGTGACACCGACAAGACCACCATGCCTGACGGCAAGATGAAGCTGCCCGACTTTTGGGTACAAGATGTGTCGGCTGCTACCGAGAATCTGCTGCTCGCCGCTCATGCCCTGGGACTGGGTGCCGTCTGGACAGGCGTATATCCAGCAATGGAGCGTGTCGCCGAGGTAGCCAATGTGTTGAACTGCCCGCAGAACATCGTTCCCGTTGCTGTTGTGCGCGTCGGTTATCCTGACGAGGCTCCTGAGCCCAAGAACAAATTCAAGGAGGAGAACATCAGCTATAACAAGTTCGGCGGAAAGCTGGAGAAATAAGGCCTCAATTCCTTGAACGGAAACAAGAAACTCGTCCACACACACAGGTGCGGGCGAGTTTCTTCTTGTATCTAAGAGCATCTGAAAAATCAGAACAGGAAGGTGTGGTAAAGCTCCGGCTGATAGATGCTGCCACCAATCATTACTGACTTGGCAATCTCGTAATAAACATAATAGAAATTGGAGACCGCGATGACCGCAAAGGCCCACCACAGGCGCTTGCGCCACAGGTAATACAACAGGTAGCACAGCATGATCACGAAGCAGGTGCGCATGAGTTCGCCCGGCCGAGCAAGATACTGGGTTGTGTTGGCAAACAGATTGATATATCCCATATAAAGCAGAGCAAAACGATAGGTGGCCGACAAATACTTGTCACCTGCAAACATGCTCTTGATGCCTGGATAGAACCAGATCATCGCTAAGCAGGACAACAACGGGAACAGTCGCGCAGGACCGATTACCGAGCGGAAAGCATACTCCAAATTATGGGACATGAACAGGCGGTGATAATGGCCATAACCCATCACCTCGGCCATCTGGCCGATGCGGTCAAAGATCCAGCGGATCCACTGCGGGAAAGATCCCAAAGCGATGCAAAGAGCCAACAGTGCAAACGGCAGCCAACGTTTAGCTTTGGATGCCGGAATGAGCGGAATGACATACAGGGGAATGAACAGGACGCACATCTTGTGGATGGATACCGCAACCAATGACAGCAGCAGGTACCACCAGAACTTGCGCCGCACGATGAATTCCACCATCACGACAAAGAGGGCTTCGACCACCGACTGACGTATAAAACCCATCCAGAAGATATAATATGGGCCCAAGAATATGCACAGTGCCAGCCATGGCAACAACACCTTGCGCTGCCTGAGGGCATAGAACAACAATACAATCTGTACCAATGCCCAGAAGGCGAAATAGAAGGCGAAATGCATTCCCGCCTTGCCAAAGGCATGGGCCACCAGCGAAAAACCGGGCTCGAAATTCTCACGCGAATACTCACCCAGGGACTGCATGGCTACATAATGGTTGTAGTACATGTTGTAGTCCCAGCTCGTTTGCCACCGCAGTGCAGATACCACCACATAGATGAGAATCGACGCTAAAATCTCCCAGGAGAACAACGACAACTGTTTGCCGCCAGCAGCAATGGCATGCTGCTCACGTTGCCCGACATGCCAGCCCAGCCATGCCATCACAAGAGCAGTACAAGTATATACAACAAGACTCAATACCATAGTCGCCTACTTGACAAGAGACATGTTGATGGACAAACCATAGTTGCTGTTCGTCGTGGGATAGGACGAGGTAGAAACAAGCGGCATGTTGCTCTGGTAGTCGAAATAAGCACCCAAAGTGATGCGCTTGCTCACGACATAGTTGGCAGTGAAATTGACGCCCCAAGTGCGAGTACCATTCGTGGCCTGAGCCGTGTTGGACTCAATTTTGCGAATGAGAGAAACATTGCTCGTCATCTTCACATTCAGATTGAGCGTGAGGTCGTTGTTCACATTCTGCTGCTTGGTTTTGAGCTTCAGCACCTGATTGAAGTTGGCAATCTTATAACTGCCGCCCAGAGTGAACGACTTGGCTGACGCCTCGACAAGCTGGCCTGCCGACGAGTTGAGCGTCAGGGTACGTTGGTCGTCATACTGCGCATTGATCGAGATGTCGTTGAAGAAGGTGGCGGTGAATCCCACCAGAGGCGCGAACTTCTCGGTCAGCGTGATGGAAGCAATATTGTAAGGTGACGACGGGATGGCGCCCAGAGTCAACTGATCCTGGGTGAAGCCCAATCCTTCACCGATACTTACCCAGTCGCTGAACGAAGTGAACGAACCGACGCTGTAAGTACACTGGTAAGCATGGTTCAAGTTGAACGACTTGAACAGCTTCTTGAAGAACGGAATGCGCATCAGGCCGTCATAAGTAACGCGCCAGTTAGGCAAAATCGCTTTGATACCGGGGAAGGGATTCAAGTCAACCTTCTTGGGATCCTTGCCGGAGTATGCCGCCATGAATGCGGGAATCAACACGTCACTGCTCGACTTGTTGATGGCACCACTCTCCAGACTGTAAGTTTTCCCTGCCAATCCATTTTCCAGCAGGAAGCCACGGTCAGGATAGGTCGAGCCCATGTACTTCTGTTGCAGGCGATCGGCCACGACAGGAATATTCTCCAGGAACTTATCAAAGACCTCACTGCGGTAATTGTCATCGGACTTAAAGCCCTTGAGCGCCGTAGCCAGCGCCACATGCGTCTTGGTGTAACTACCGCCATAGATAATCGTCGGGTCGTCATACATGAACTGAATCTGGTTTGTACGGTTGTCCGTGCGGTTACCCGTCAGCGTGATCTTCAGGCCGGCAATGGGCTCAAGCTGAATTTCAGCATTGAACTCTTGTGTTCGAGCATACAATGCCGGGGTTGTCTGGCTTTGGTCTCCCATGAGCCATCCACGGTCCAATGCTCGGTCAATATAGGACTGACCGGCGAAACCGAAGGCGAAGTCCAAACCAGGAGACATGTAATCATAACGGGTCGACTGGCCAAAGATATCACCAATTTCAGGAATGAATTGCGGAATTGTGAGCGAGGTGGTGTGCTTATAGCGCACATTCACGCTGCGAACACTCATCATCACACGGCTTGCGTATTGGGCAGCCTCGGTGAAGAAGTTGTGCCGTTCCTCTTTCTGCACCTCGGTAATCGTGAATTTCAGGTTCTCGGTGCCCAAGGTGGTGATTTCCACATTATCCTTGTCCTTGATATTGTATTCAACCTTGAAGATCTCATTGTCGGTCGTTGTTGCCGTCACTTTGACGTTCTTCACGCCCAACTTGTGGTTGATGACCGTAGCTGAATCAGGATTCAGTTTGATCGTTCTTGAGAACTTTTTAGGCTTCTCCTTCTTTTGTGCTTGCTTACCACGCTTGGTATTCTTGCTCGAGAAGCGCTCATCCACCTTCTTGAGGTAAGGAATCTTGGTGTAGAACTGCTCTAGCGCAAAGCGGCCCTCAAGCATGCGAGATGTCTGATTGGCAATCGTGTTACCCGATGAAATCTCATCGACAATAGCTCCACGATCCCAGCGGTAGACAGAATTATAGGACGCATTGGCGGTAATCCAGCTCAGGATAGGAATCTGGTTGAACGGAGCCTTATAGTTAACCGTGAAGGTCTGGTTGTAGGCCCATGGTGTACCTAAATCCTTGATCGACCTCATCACCGAGTCGCGCCAGTCACGATACTCATCAGGGAAGAGTTTACGGTTTACCTGTCCGACGGGTTCCATGATGTGAGCAGTCGTGTTGCTGTTGAATGATGCCGTCAATGACTTGGTGAAATTCCATGACAAAGCAAACTGCCTGTCCCACATGAAATTCTTGCTGACCGATACCGGCAACTCAACATCGATGCCCGTTTCGTTACGGGTCTGTTGCTCGTAATAATAACGGGAGATATTGGTGCTGAATGCCAGATTGGTGGGCAGCCAGTGGAATTCCCAATCACGGAAGAATTTCATGTCCTTGTTCTTCTCATCAACGAAACGCGAGAACGGCTTGAAAGGCTTGGCGTAAGGTGTCCAGCTATACTGGAGGCTTCCGCGATAGTCATTTGTGTTCTCGTAGACATTCTCAGGATCATTGAGATGCTGCTTGTTGAATGAGTAGCTGAACGAGAAATTGGCAGGATCCCACGGCATGGGATTCTTCATCGTTTTCACATCAAATTTGAGACCCGAAATCGAGAAGCTCTTGGCTGTGCGCTGAGTGACAGCATATTCCATGATACTGTCGCGCTGTTCCTTGGTCTCGCAGATGTCCAACGACTCGTTCAGTCTCACATCCTGGTCAAGAGGATTGTACTTGGGAGTGGTTTTCTCATTACTATAGGAATAGTAAATGGGAGCATGCAGTTTGGCCTTCTCGGGAATGAAGCGGCCCAGGTCGGACTGTACGGCAATATTATACTGGTCGTAATTGTCGAGACGGCGCTGCGACAGGCTCTGGTCAACCGAACCGAAGCCTTCGGTCTCCTTGTGGAAGCCCACGTTGACCGTAGCGATGTCACTCATGTTGAGCGTCATCGATGCCTTAGCAGCCCAACCGCCTTCGCTGTCAAAGTCGGTTACACGCAACTCGTCGACCCAAACTACGCAGCTCTTGGTAGAAGGTGAATTGTTGCGCACACCAATCAGCATTACCCTCACCTTGCTCAATGAGGGGTTACCAATCACATATACCTTATTATTAGGATGATCTTCGTCGATGTCCTGGAATCGTATTGCATATCCGACGCCTTCGGCACCTGCCATCTTGGCGGCATTACGATTCTTCTTGGCATTGACCAGCACATCGAGATTGATGTCCAGCATGTTCTCCTCGGGCCACACCTTGAGCCTGTCGCTGGAGCTGTTGGTGCTGTAACGGCCGGCAGGAGTCACTGTCAACGGAATCTCGTACTCGTAATAGTTGTTCTTGACGTCTGAGCCAATGCGGACAAACAGGGAGATGTCGCCATTCCTCAGATTGCTCTCATTGCCGATGGTTGCCTCGTTGTGGACAAACATCTGCAAGCGCTTGTAAGTGCGCAGGTCCAGATCGGTGTTACGGTAAACGCCACGGGCATCACCGGCATCAAGGTTATCAACCGTGAGTTGCATTGACTGCTCGTTGAGCTGGGTGATCTGGGATTGGCCGCTATCGATGATGCGCGACACACCAGGAGGCAGCACGTAGTTAACCGGCTCACGTGAGGCGTTCTCCTCAATATTCACCGTGTTGATGCTGATACTGCCGTTTGCAGGATGCTCACCACGCATGTTGAGGTTATACTTGTAGTTGCGCCACTCGCCACGCACGAGTTCAAGCGAAGCAAATCTCAAGTGAGTCGTCGCCTTGAAACCCGTCATGAACATACGCATGAAGCGGATGGTCGAGAAATCCTGAATGCTTCCCACCTTCTTCTGGTAGTCGCCCAAAGGAATCGTGAACTGGTACCAAGTGGCCTGCTGTGTCTCACCATTACGGGTGTGGACATTTGCGACCTGCTTGTCGGTCACATAATTCATGCCAACCTTCAACGAGTCAGGATGAATGGCTATGCGATACTGGAAATAGCGTTCATACTCGTTCAACGTGTTATCCTGGTTGATGTCCTCGACATCAGGAGTGGAGCGCGACGTTTGATACTGGCCATCGCTGGCATCACTTTGAGACAACGAGTTTCCTTCAGTGCCGTTATAATGCTTGTAACGATCATTGATGGAGCTGCGGACGTTATCGTAATAGGAGTGGCGATAGAATGCGTAATTGTCACCGGCAGGGTCATTGAACGGCGAGAACGGGTCTTCCTGCATCGATGCAACTGTGGACTCAGGCAGAACAGCACGCAACTCACTGAGGAAGGTCTTGTAAGAAGGATGGTTGAACTCATCGGCAGTCGATAAGCCGTCCAAGCCCACATCCTGGAGAATACGTGCACCGTTGGTGTTATCAAAAGCATAAGTCAACGATGATTGGGACGATACCTTACCCCATACGGTTGAGGTAAGATAGGTAGTGTCATTGTTGATGGGCAGACCATTCTCGTAGCTCTTGAGTCCGTCTTTCAGGATATCCTCGCTCACCTCACCCAGATTGAAGTACAGAGATCCACCATCCATGTTATCCAATTCGGGATCCATGAACGGGTCAAGCATCCAGAATTGGATGTACTCGATATTGGATTGTTCGAAATTGGTATTATCGACTTTGCGCATGATACCACCCCATCGCTTCTCGGGATAGAGGAGGTAACCGTCCTGATCGACGTTAGTGCCGTCGAGGTTGTACGGGCCACGCTCACGGGGATAGAACGAGAGGTTCAGCGTCTGGATTACCGACGACTCACCATAGTTCAGCTCACGTCCCGGGAACACCTCGCTGTAAGCCACCTCACGTGCATAAGGATAGGACAAGGCATTCAGGTCATTCTTGATGTAGCCAGGCGCATAGGACGAGTTGCGCTGCGTGAACAGGCGGTCAACATAATACCATGACAGCAACGCACGATTCTTGCCGTATGCCACGTCATTGGTGGTCGCAGCCTCGGGGAACAAGGCATCACCTGAAGGGTCATAAGGCGTAGATGACAAGAACCATGAATAAGGAGTGCGCATGTCGATACCCGACTGGGTGGACTCAAAGTCGTCGATGTATGAGCTACCCGAGTTGGAGCCGCGCTTGGCCTGATGGGGAACCAACTGGGCAAACTCTCCCAGGAAGTTGATGCTGGAAGGAGCAACGGCATTGACCGTGGGAATCTTGTTGAGCAGGTTGGTCAGCCACATGAATTGGGTGTTGAAAGACATGTTCATACCCCAAATCGTGTTGTTCACCAACTCGCTACCGATCGCTACCTTATCACCAATGGCTTTTTCGCCGTAGTGCATCACAGTGGCACCAATATGGAAATTCTTGTTGATGGCATAATCCAGGTCCAAACCCAACAGAGTCTTGCGCTGCATGCTGAAGGTGGACTGGTTTTCCAGCGACACGCTGATGTTGGTGCCCGCATCGATGATACTCTGGTTAGTGATGGTCACCGTACCCATGGTGTAATCCACCGTATAGTCACTGTTCTCGGTCAAGGTCACACCTCCGGCTGTTACCACAACCGATCCGCGTGCCACGTTGGTGGCATTGAGCTTGATGACGCTACCCGAACTGGACTGGTACTCACCCGCAAGGACAAACTTGTTTTTGTCACTGAACTGCTGAGCCACAGTGAGTGTTGAGTCATAGAGCTCGGTATAGATGTAATACTTGGCGATTTCGTCGTTGTTGAATTTCTTACGCAGATGCTCACCAAAGGGTTCCACTACAGGGAAAATGACCTTACCCGTCGAGGACTGGATCGTATAGCCCTCCAGATAATCGAAACGGCCATCAATATTTGTTTCCTGATTGGCATCCAAGCGGTCAAGGTTCATCACCTGCAGCAGCGGGGTACCGTTTATTTCTCCGGCGGGGATATAAGTCAATTCGTTACCCGTGGTGTCACTCAGGTATTTAATGTTCAGTTTGAAGTTGTTTTTCTGGATCTGGTAGGCACCCAAGGCATAAACATTTTTCATCGCCAGATCCCACATGGGATAGTAAGGCGATGAAGTGGTGCTCTTAAGCATCTTAACGTAGAGCGACTGGTCGGTCGATGTGATATCACCAGAGAATTCGCCCACTTGGTAAGTCTTACCACCATAGGTGTACTCATAAGCAACGGCCAGAATCTCATCACTCGACAAGGCCGTCTTGAGCATGATGTAGCCTAAGTTGGAATTCAAAGTGTATTCCGACGAGGACAGCAGTCGTGCACTCTCGATCTTCTCGTAGTCGGTACCACCCTCAAAGTCGTACGCCTTCAATGGGCTCAGTGCTGTTGAGGCCTTGCTCATGTAGCGGGCATCGGGGTAGTTATCCTTGATTTCCGTTAACAGGTTGTTCGAGGAGTTGGATGGCATACTGGCTCCTGTACCAATCCAGTGATGGTTGCTGATGTTGCGTTCGTCACCCTCACCCAGATCCATGAATGCCATGATGTTGCGCGACTCATTGTAGTTGTTGCGCTTATTGGTAATCCACACTTCGATGCGTGTGATGTGCATACCCGACGACACCAGCGGCAACCTTGAGCACCAGGCGTCGTAATTGTCACGGAAGAAATGGGAGAGGAAGAAGTTGCGGTTCTGGTCGTATTTGTCGGCCTGGATGTAGAATTCGTTGGTCTGCGAACCGCCTTTGGTGTTTACTGTCTGGGATTCACTGTTCTGCTGCGAAACCAGAGCTGTGGCGGTGAGTTTACCGAACTGCAGCTTGGTCTTCACACCGAACAGGGCAGCGCTACCATGAATCAGGGACGATCCGGTAGTCATGCTCACATTACCGGCCTCGATGTTCTTGATGATTTCGTCTTCCTTGCCCTCGTAGGCCAGTTTCAGGTTCTTGCTGTCGAAATCAAAGGTAGCTCCCGTATTATAGGACATGTTAAAGCGCATCTTGTCGCCCACCGAAGCCGTGATATTGGCCTGAATCTTCTGTTCAAAGTCAAAGTAGGTCTTGCGGCGCTGCGATACTGACAGGGCGGGGTTGTCAGTCGAGTTGCTCTTCACACCCATGTTGATGACCACCGAACCAGTGGTTTTAAGTTGCACGCCACCAGGACCAAAGACCGATTCCAGAGGTCCCATGCCAAACTGCATGTCCAAGAAATTGAACGGGTCTTTTTCCTTGTTTTGAGCATTCTCGGCATTCTTCTGCCGGTAGTATTCCATCATCGAGCGCCTGAAATCCATGTTGCTGAATTCATCAGGTGACATGATGTAGGGAGTGACGATGTCATGGTCACCCAGTCGAGTATGGATAACATAGCAGCCCGTCTCGGGGTCAAATTCCACCTCACTGCTGATGTTAGAGGGAGTCTTCAAGTCAGCAGAATACTCACCCATTCCCTGCACATCGTTGTAATTGCTGGGAATGGTGGGCTTAACGTCAAAGTGGAGATCCAGTTGAGGCGTTGTCTGTTGCCGTGCACTGGGACGGGTATCGGGAGGAGGCGGAGGAGGTGGCAAGGTGCTGGTCACATATTGAGCCAACATAGAGTCATTGCCGGCCCACCAACCCAGCAGGGCGCCAAAGATGATCGAAATTATTATTTTTTTACGGTTCAGCATGAACAATAATCTAAAAACAAGTCACTCGACCCCGTCGTCGTCGCCTGATCACATCAGTTTGAGAGCCTGTTTGATCGCTTGCTCGACAGTTAATGCCGGATTGCTGGAAAACAGGGACTTAAGCGCTTTTTGCGATGCTTGTTGAGTGAATCCCAACATGACAAGGGCGGCAAGTGCTTCGTCAAAAGTCTCACCCGAGGCAAGGTCAGTTTTATCTAATAACGTATCATCTGCCAGTTTTATTTTATCCTTGAGGTCAACAATTATGCGTTGGGCCGTTTTTGCACCAACCCCTTTCACTGATTTGAAAAGCGCAACATTGTTACCTGCGATTGCTCTCGAGAAATCCTCCACGTTCATCGATGACATGATCATGCGGGCGATATTAGGGCCAACACCTGATACAGAGATGAGTAGGAGGAAAGCCTCTCGCTCCTTTTTGGTGCTAAAGCCATAAAGCAGATGGGCATCTTCACGAATGGCCTCGTGGACATACAATTTAGCCTCATTCCCCTGCCCTATCGTTGCCAGGCCGTCATAAGTCAACAGGGATATGTTCAACATGTATCCAATGCCGTGATTATCAATAACTGCATAGGCAGGATTGAGTTCGGTAATGTTCCCTTTGATATAATCAATCATATGCTGTCAATTATCTTAGTTTTGAATTATGTTTATCACTCGGTTTATATCCGAGATATTGATTTCGGTATTCCTGTCCACATCTGCCCGAACCAGAACAGATGTGGCATGGTCTGAAGCTGATCCTAGAATAATGCTAATTATTGCCTGAACATCAGCAATATTCACTTCGCCATCGCAGTTCACATCGCCAGTCATGAGGGTGTTGTTTATCACGTCATTCACAGCAGCCCACACGTCTAACTTGCCAGCTCCCCACTGTAAAGCGTTACCCTGAACTACATATTCATCCTTCACCGAGGTGCGTTTCAATGCTTCACGCACGTCATGGGCTGTAAGCATGGGATTAGCCTGCAGCATCAATGCAATAGCGCCTGTAACGGCTGGAGTTGACATGGATGTACCCTTATTGGGATAATAAGGGTATTCCACCCCATCGACTACCGCCGAAGCCGGCCAGCTGCTGCGGTCAGAGTTCACATCATAACGGTTGGCCGAAGAAATGACCACTGCACCCGGAGCGCACACATCAGGGCGTTGAAGACCGTTCTCATCAGGTCCAAACGATGAGAAAGATGCTATGTCTGTCGGGCAAAAGCCGTCAAAGAAGGCCATTTCTCCAGTTGCCATGGGATAAGATTGTCTAGAGCAATAAGCTCCCACAGAAATCACATCATCGGTTGTTGCCAAGTCACTGATGGAACCCGTCGAGGACCCCCCCGTGGCTCCAGGCATTCCAAAAGAGTAGAAATAGGCGTTTTGAGTGCACCAGCCAACCAATTCAGTACCGGTTTCAGCAATATACTGCAGTCCAATGAGATGGCCTGGTTGAACGGACTCCACGTCGAACTCCCAGATAGAATGAAAGCGTTCATTGCTCAACAGATTCCCTTCTTCGTCAAATTGAGGCTCTAAGCCGCTGGCAAAGTAAAGTTCACCAATATAAAAGGCTGCAAAAGCAGGGTCCCATTCACTTGAGATGGTGAAAATGCTGTCTTCGGGCAAAGTGCCGACCACTGGAGACGCATACTCCAGCGCACCAGTAGAGCGATTGACAATCACGACACGGGTCCGGTGCTCCTGGGGGCTGTTATTCCACATACTCACATAGCCCTGCCGCTGCAGTCCACCCCATCGGTTACGCAGAAAAGTAGTCGCGGTATCAGTAGCAAACTTCGTCTGGTAACGGAAACACACGGGGTATTCGCCATCGTTACCGGCTGAAAGCACACACACGCGCCCAGCACCAGATAGCGACGAGAACACTCGGCATAAGAAGGATGTCCCGTCATTGGGTCCCGAATTGCTGCCGATGCTCATGTTGATAACGCAGGGTTTGCCCACTCGATCAGCATAATCAAAAATGTACTTCACCGCATTTGCGATATTGACATCGGTAAACTTCTGCTCTGGCATGCCGCACGCCACGATATCAGCATCACAAGCCACGCCATGCCATCCATTTGACTTATAGCTGCCAGCTGCCGTGCCCAACGTGTGAGTCCCGTGAGAGGAGATCGTATCGTCTGTCTTGAGCAACGCGATGTCCGATGGATTCTCATAACAGCTACCCGGCAGTTCATAACCATCGATCACTGGAGAGCGTCCCGTGGAGTCGACAGGGAGATAGACAGCACGAATGCGTGAACGACCGGCACTATCACAAAAGTTGATGTGTTTGAAGTCGATACCCGTATCAATCACACCAACAATCACTCCTTGTCCATTGAAGGTTCCCAAGTGCCCATGTTGTACCTGTGCAAGATCCACATTAGAATAATAACGGGAACTGTCGTTGCACAAGTGCAAGGGTTGGGCCAGAGAGACAAAGGATACTCCTGAATGTGAAGTAACCAGGGGCAAACGATCAAGAGAAATGCGTGCCGAGACAAAGCCATCGAAAACGGCATCTACCACCACGCCCTGACGCTGAAGATCGTCTAAACACCCCATGTCATTCACGCCAATGAACGCCTGATATGTTGAGACGGCAGCTGAGTTGAATATCGAAGCGTATGGCCGATGGGACAACAACAGCCTCGACGCCACACTCAATGGTGCCGACGCCAAGGCAGTCATGGCTATCACGGCCAGGCCCAACATCGTCAACTTTAACCGCATACCCATCAGATGTACACCTGATTAGCTATTCAAGATGATCTCAATAATCCTGTTTACGTCACTGATGTTGACTTCATCATCTTTGTTCACGTCGGCTCTCCTAAGAAAATCAGCTGAGACTTCTTCGCCCTGAATGATACTGATCACGACATTGATGTCAGCAATATTCACCTCGCGGTCACCATTCACGTCACCAACAATCTCATCGAGTTTCAAGACGTGCAACAGTCCGGCATAGGCATCCAGCTTGCCAGCGCCCCATCGTTGACGGTCAGCAGGCTTGACATATTCATCCTGACGAGCAGAATACTTGAGAATATCTCGAACGTCATTCACCGATAGACTGGGGTTGGCCTGCAACCACAATGCGATAGTGCCAGCGACAATAGGAGCCGACATTGATGTGCCCAAGTCAGGCGAATAGGTATATTCCACTCCATTAACCCAGGCTGAGGGCTGCCAGTACTGCAGATTGGGAGGATTTACAAAATATCGGTTTGCCGACGACACCAGCACACTTCCAGGAGCGCAGATGTCGGGACGAGATATACCGTTCTCATCAGGTCCGAAAGAGGAGAAAGAGGACAGATATCCAGGTTTGCTGTTGGGGCGGAAATATGTTGATCCATCCCTCAACGGGACAGTCTGGCGACTGTTATAAGAACCTACAGAAATCACGCTGTCGGTTGTTGCGATGTCACTGATAGAACCTACCGATGATCCTTTCAACGCCCACGAAAAACCATAACTGTCGATGTAGGCATATTTTGACGTGAAGATTGCCAATTCATTGGTCGATGGCGAGAAGTATTGGAATCCCAAACAATAGCTGTTGCTCTTGGCGAGCATGTTTAAGCGGCTCATCGAGTTAGGTTTGCCATTAGACTCTATCGAACCGATAATCTCCACATCGCCCGTGAAATAACGAGCCAGCACAGTGTCGGTCTCGGTCGAGAGATTTGCGACAACACCCGTGGATGTGGCACCGATGGCACGCGAGCGGTACAGCACCTCGCCTGTGATGGTATTGACAACAATCAAGCGGGTGTTAAACGGTTTCTTGGCATTGCTCCTGGCATTGACATAGCCGGTATACTCGGTAGCGCCACGGAATCCATTAAGCAGCGTGAACACGGTGTCGTTGGAATTAGCAATCGAACGATGTGCAGTCACGTTATAGGCACCGTCGTTGCCTGCCGAAGCCACAATGATTCGACCTGCACCCGTGACTTGTTCGCACAGGCGGTTCAGGTAAGACGTACCGTCGTGCGATCCCACATTGGAGCACAGGCTCATGGAGATCACACAGGGCTTCATCTTGCGGCGGGCATAATCCATAATATAGCTGATACAGTTAGCCACCCTGACATCGTTGAGTTCGCCTTCGGGCATACCGCACATCACAATATCGGCTTCAGGTGCCATGCCGTACCATCCATTATCCCGGTATCCTCCAGCAGCAAGGCCTGCGGTCAGCGTGCCATGGGTACTGGCATTGTCGTCGGTAGTGAGACTAGCTATTTCGCTAGGTGTCTCATAAGCACTTCCTGGCAGGCGCACCAGGTTGACGATGGGAGGTGTGCTGGTAGTATCGAGTGGCAAATACACAGCCTTGACTCGTGATGTACCATTTTGATTCAAGAAGTTGATATGGCTGAAGTCAAAACCGCAGTCAATAATGCCCACAATAACGCCTTCGCCAGTATAGGGCCCCTCCAATCCTTCTCCCAGATGCACGGGTTCCACATTTGACATGTAGCGGGCAGTGTCGCTACTGGTGAGCAGCGTCAACGCCTTGGTCACATATTCTACGCCCTCAATATCGAGCAATGAGAAAGGGTCGACATCGTTCTTGATGCGCACAGTCATAAAGCCGTCATAGCGGCCCGTAATTAGCACACCAGACTGGCTTAACTGGTAAAGCGAGAACTCACTGAGCGAGCTGTTCACCTCGAGGAATGCCTCGTAATAATCTTGATTGGACTGAGCCCTCATGTTATGAGGGCATACAACACCCAAAAACAGCCAGGCAAGCACCAGGCATAATAGATTCCTTTTCATATTCCAAACGGATTAAACCTTTATTTCAACAAACCATACCCCCGGCATCCGGGGACCAATAATTTCAAACCACAAAAGTAGTAAAAATCATGCTGATACCCACTTTTTTGAACAAAAAAATGCCGTATATCATCGAAACATGGCTGTTTTTCCTTGTTAGTGTAAAAGAAAACCAGTATCTTTGCCACGAAGAAACCATCAAAACAAGAAACGAAAATGGAAAGAAACGCAGTTATCAACCTGTATTCGTTAGGCTGGCGCGAGATGCGCACCTATCTGTTAACTCTGTTGTTTGTTGTGGGCAATCTCGCGTTACCGCAGTTGTGCCACCTGTTCCCGCAAGGTGGTCTCATTCTGTTGCCCATCTACTTTTTCACGCTGATTGCTGCCTATAAGTTCGGCTTCCGCGTGGGCCTGTTGACGGCTGTACTGTCACCGCTAGTGAATTCGGCATTATTCGGCATGCCTCCTGCTGCCGCACTGCCCATCATCATGATTAAGGGCGTGTTACTTGCACTTGCGGCTGCATGGATCGCCAACCGTAGCAAGGGTGCATCACTGCTGGCTCTCATCGCCGTGGTACTTGGATATCAGCTCGTTGGCGGATTGATTGAATGGGCTATGACCGGTAGCCTTGCCAGTGCGTTACAAGACTGGAAACTGGGATGGCCTGGCATGCTGCTGCAAGCCGTAGGCGGTTGGCTGGTACTCAACCACCTGCTACGTCGCTAGTTTATAATTGACATAGAATTATCCGTGAGCCATCCTACAACATGCTGATGGCTCACGGATATATTTATTCTCATCATTGATTATTCTTTGCCAGTTTTAACCTTGCAGCTGTACTTCTTATAGAAGAAACCGGGCAAGAATGCGATAGCGGCTGAGAGAGCGCAACAGCACAACGTTACCGCTAAAAATATCCAGACATTATGATGACCACAAATCAATTTGCTCACAAAGGCCGACAGTAAGGGAATGGCTATAATCAACGAGTAAGAAATTACTTTACTCAGAGAGAATACGTACCTGTTGGCTACCGGTTTGCTCCTGTGCAGAATACTGCTGGCAAAAATGTAGGTCAAGAAGAACAGTATCGCCATCAGCAGTATGCAAACACCCCATTCTATCCCTTTCTCATAAGTCGCGCCGCCTATAGCAACCAGCGTGCATACTACAAAGAAAGCAACAAAAACCGCAAAAAGCAATCGCATGATTGTCGCTTTCCAGGTCAAACCGTAGAACTGATGGAAATCAGAAACATATAGGTAAAACGTAAACAAATAGAAAGCCCATTTGATAAGTTCTGCGATGGCGGACACCAAACCACCTATACCCACCAAAATTGTTGACGATGAAGCAAGCAACTGTTTTTCGGCTAAATTATAGAGACTATTGATGGGTGCAGCAAACAGATTACAGATATAAATCTGACTGATTACAAATATCATGAAGATAAAGGTCTCCACAAAATTGTAATCCCCTACCCTGCGGAAAGCCACACGAATACAACAAACCATGAAGAGGACCAAAACCAACACTTCATAAAGTGGGTGATCAGACAGGAATTGAGCAACATTGACCAAGCTCTGAGCAACAGATGCAAGAGTTGGTGACAAGTTCATTTTCTCGACATGTATTTCACTGGCAATCGTGCCCAGGAAGGAATCAATCTCAGCACCTGTGACAAAATTGACAAACAGCGTCAATGCCATGGTCACGGCAAGCAGCTTGAATGGCGGGAAATAAAGCTGACGGTGTCCAAGCAAATAGTCACGCACCATATAGCCAGGGCGCCAAAAGAGTTCCATTATCGTACGGAACATCGGTCGGTTACCTAATCCCCAAATGTCGAGAAAATTCAATATAGTCCTACGCCAGGAGAAACGGTCCCACGAGCCTGCCTGCCCACACTGCGGGCAAAAACGGCCTTTATATTGCTCACCGCAATTTGTGCAAGTGCGCATCGTTTCATCAGCAGGACGTGGCGAGTGTCCACGTTGTTGACGGCGATCAAGACGCAGATCAAAAGCCTTGAGTCTGCGCTTGAGGGTATTCTTCTTAATCGGTTTTGGGGGACGTAGAGATCTTTTCATGCTGCAAAAATACAAAAAATCCCGAGAGGACAAAATATTGCCTCACGGGATTTTATCTTAATCCATCCGGCAGTAATGCCGTGATATGTAATCAGAACATCTTTTCAGGATAAACGCCGGTGGCGTGAAGTTCTGCAAACTTATCAACTACACCCTGACGGTCTGCTGCATAGGTCACACCGAACCACTTACTCTCGGTGGTAAGGACCTTAACCTGGGCTGTGCCGTTGTTGACCATTTCATTAACAACGGTGGGGATGAAGAATTCGGCCTTGGGCTTGTCGATGCATTCCTTGAGGAAGTCGATAAAAGCAGCTTCACTGTGAGCGAAGTAATCAGGAGTGAAGCCCCAGAAATTCATCGATACAGGGGTATCGAATTCCAGATGCTGCACATCGCCGTTCTCGTCGGTGAACGCGATGTTGTGATCGGCATCATAACCGATGCTAGTGCGCTCGACAACGCCTGTAAGCAGGCCGTCGCGGGTCTCACACACGCCACGTGCCACGGTGCCGCTCTCGCTCATGGTATTGCCCACCTTGAAGCCCACCATGCTGTAATGACCCTTGCTGTCCTCGGGCAATGACGACAATTCGGCAGCCATCACCTCGAAGCTGTTACGGCCATAGTAGTCATCGGCATTGATTATGGCAAAGGGCTCGTTAATGACGTCCTTGCCCATCAGCAGTGCATGGTTAGTGCCCCATGGCTTTGCGCGGTCGGCAGGGCATGTAAAGCCCTCGGGCAGATCGTTCAGGCCCTGGAAAACGAGTTCAACAGGAATATGGCCTTCGTATTTGGACAGAATTTTCTCGCGGAAGTCAGCCTCAAAGTCCTTGCGGATCACAAAGACCACTTTGCCAAAACCGCTGTGAATAGCGTCATAAATCGAATAGTCCATGATGGTCTCACCGTGAGGGCCCAGACCATCAAGCTGCTTGAGGCCACCATATCGGCTGCCCATGCCTGCTGCAAGTACAAATAATGTAGGTTTCATGTTAGTTTTTTTAGTTACTAGATGGTTTTGAAGTCAAAGATAATAGTACGGCGGTATTCCTCGTCGGGGCGAAGGACCGCTGACGGGAAATTATCATGGTTAGGAGCATCGGGAATGCCCTGGCACTCGATGGCTACACCGTCATAGTCATGATACTGTTTGCCGCTCTTGCTCATGGGGCAGCCTTCGAGCCAATTACCCGTATAGACTTGGACGCCAGGCTGGTCGGTACTGATTTCAACCTTGCGGCCTGAAGTCTCGTCACACAGCACAGCTGCCAAGTGCAAATCGCCGTCCTCATAGCCGTCGATAACCCAGCAACTGTCGTAGCCCTTGCCTATCTTCAAAGCGGGGAAATCCTGCTTGATGTCACGGCCGGCCACCTTGGGTTGTGTGAAGTCCATCGGCGTGCCCTCGACGGGCGCCATTTCGCCCGTGGGGATGATGTCCTCGTCGGTCACCAGATAACGTGAACAGTTGAGCTGGAGCACCTGGTTGAGTGCTGTGCCCTCCCTGTCCTCGCCAGCCATATTAAAATAGGTGTGGTTGGTCAGGTTCAATACCGTGGGAGCATCGGTCACGGCGCCAAGGTCGATCTTGAGCACATTGTCGTCGCTCCAGGTATAGGCCACACGTGCGTTGAGGCATCCGGGATAGTTCTCGTCTCCATCGGGGCTCTCGAGCGTGAAGACCACGGTATCACCATCCATGTCGCACTCCCAAATCTTGTTCTGGAAGCCAACATTGCCACCATGCAGGTGGTGCTTGCCCTGATGGTTGCAGTTGAGCTGGTAGGCCTTGCCATCCAGTTCGAACTGACCCTTGCAGATGCGGTTGGCAAATCGTCCCGGAACCTTGCCGGCACAGGGGCCATCAAAGAAATAGTCATTCAGTTCTTTGTAACCCAGCACCACGTCGGCCAGTTTGCCGTCACGGTCGGGAACCTTGATTTCCAAAATACCTGCGCCCAGCGACGACAGTTTCACGCTTGCACCACTGGCATTGATGAGTTCATAGGTGGTAATTTCGCCACGCTCGGTTTCAAATGTATCGATTCTGATGCTCTTCATGTCAGTCCACTACTTTGTGAGCTCCGTCGCTGATGATGACGTTGATTACCTCGGGCTCATGTCCGTATTTTGCATTGAATTTCTCCTTGGCTGTAGCGATGAAGTTGTCATATCGCTCATCCTTGACCAGGTTGATGGTGCAGCCGCCAAAGCCGCCGCCCATGATGCGCGAACCGGTCACGCCGCACTCGCGGGCCACATCGTTGAGGTAGTCCAGCTCCTCGCAGCTCACTTCATAGTCCCTTGACAGGCCATCATGCGTCTCAAACATGCAACGGCCAACGGTCTCGTAGTCGCCACGCTCCAGCGCATCGCACACGTCAAGCACACGCTGTTTCTCGCCGATGACGAAGCGGGCACGGCGGTAATCCTCATCGCTCACCTTATCGCGCACGTCGGCCAGCATGGTATAGGTGGCGTCGCGCAGGGTCTCTAAACCCAGGGTAGCAGCCACGCGCTCGCAGGACTCACGGCGCTTGTTATAGGGCGAGTCCACCAGTTCGTGCTTCACCTTGCTGTTGAGCAGCACCAGCTTGTAGCCCTCGGGATGGAAGGGGAAATATTCATGCTCGAGCGAGCGGCAATCAAGGCGCATGAGGCAATCCTTCTTGCCGAACACGCTGGCGAACTGGTCCATGATGCCACAGTTCACGCCACAGTAGTTGTGCTCAGTGCTTTGGCCGATTTTTGCCAGCTCGAACTTGTCAATCTTGTTGTCGTTGAACATGTCATTCAGCGCAAAGGCGAAGCAGGACTCAAGCGCTGCCGATGAAGACAGGCCAGCTCCCAGGGGCACATTGCCCGCAAACACCGTGTCAAAGCCCTTGACCGTGCCGCCGCGCTTGATGGTCTCACGGCAAACGCCAAAGATGTAGCGCGCCCACTGCTCCTGAGGTGCATCCTCCTCATTGAGGCCGAACTCGCTGTAGGCGTCCATGTCCATACTGTAGACACGCACCTTGTCGGTACCGTTAATGTTGATCGCAGCCATGATGTACTTGTCAATGGCTCCCGGAAATACAAAACCACCGTTATAGTCGGTGTGTTCTCCAATCAGGTTGATGCGGCCAGCCGAAGCATAAATCACGCAATCGGTGCCGAAACGATTTTTGAATTGCTCTTGAATTCTCTCTTTCATTGTGAATAAAATATTTAGTTAATGATTGATCTTCTAATCTAATAGTATAGAAACAATGCGATAGGGATATTGCAACAAAACACTGGGAACATACCTTACCGGCAATTCCCGCCCCGTTGAATCACAACCCAGAAGCTACTTGATAAAGTAGTTGCTTCTGTCGTTGATGATTCGCTCAACGTTCTCGATATTGATGTGTCCGTTAATGACAACCAGGGCATCGGCCGTCATACTGGCATTCGCAAGTACGAGCTCGGTGACGTACTGACCATCACGACGTGCAAGCACCATGAGATTGTCGTCGCCACGCTGGTTGGTCATTATTTCCTCGTAGTAGCGGTTCTTATAAAGATTCTGCAGGTGCTTGCGGAACTTATCGCGAACATTGCCGTTGCATTTACTCAAATCAAGCACTTGCACCGAATTGATGCCGATGCTCGATTCTGACAAGGTAGGCGATAAAATGCGTCCTAGTCCCAGTAAGCCACTGCCCACGTTGACATATTCGGCATGCCTTGCATCACGCAGGTCGTTAATGATGTCATCGGCATTACGGGTGTACAGGCTACAAGAAACCACCAATGCTGAAAACAATAATAACAGTGCTTTTTTCATATCTACACATTTTTTTAGTTTACAGAGGGCAAATATAGCGCAAAAAGTCCGTTAATGGTCGATGTTAATTCTTAAAAATGGCAAAATAGCAGAAATCACCGCTAAAAAAATGATTTTTTCCATAAAACGGACTCCATTTGAAGATAATTTCTTAATTTTGCAGTTTAAATAGATCATAACAGTTATCAACAATTCATACATTTAATAACAACATGGCTAAAATCAATGATTTTAATTTTGCCGGTAAGAAGGCAATCGTGCGCGTAGACTTTAACGTACCCCTGAACGAAAAAGGAGAAATCACCGACGACACCCGCATCCGTGGTGCAGTCCCCACATTAAAGAAGATTCTTGCCGACGGCGGTGCGCTCATCATCATGTCACACATGGGCAAGCCCAAAGGCAAAATCAACCATAAAATGTCTCTGAGCCAGATTACCAGTGCTGTAGCCGCTGCGTTGTGCACCCCTGTAAAGTTTGCTCAGGATAGTGCCGATGCCAAGGCTCAAGCCGATGAGCTGCAGCCCGGTGAGGTGCTCTTGCTCGAGAACCTGCGCTTCCACCCCGAAGAGGAAGGCAAGCCCGTTGGCATCGAGAAGGATGATCCCAACTATGATGCCGCCAAGAAGGAGATGAAGACCCGCCAGACCGAGTTTGCCAAGACCCTGGCCAGCTATGCCGACGTATATGTGAACGATGCCTTTGGTACCGCTCACCGTCGCCACGCATCCACTGCCGTTATCGCCGACTTCTTCGACAATGACCACAAGATGCTGGGTTACCTGATGGAGAAGGAAGTGACCGCTATCGACAACGTGATGAAGAATGCTCAGCACCCCTTCACCGCTATCATCGGCGGCAGCAAGGTTTCATCTAAGCTGTCGGTTATCAAGAACTTGCTCGACAAGGTGGACAACCTCATCATCGGCGGTGGTATGGGTTATACCTTCATCAAGGCACAGGGTGGCCACATCGGCGACTCGCTGCACGAGGACGACCTGATGCCCGAGGCTCTGAACGTCATCGCCGCTGCCAAGGAGAAAGGCGTGAACCTGAGCCTCTCGGTAGCTACTGTAGCCGGTGACAGCTTCTCCAATGACGCTAACCGCCAGACTGTTGACATCTACAACATTCCCGACGGTTGGGAGGGTATGGATGCCAGCGAAGCATCGCTTGAGAACTGGAAGAAGATCATCCTCGACTCCAAGACCATCCTGTGGAACGGTCCTGTAGGCGTATTTGAGTTTGAAAACTTTGCACACGGCACCGGCGAGATCGCCAAGTATGTAGCCGAGGCAACCCAAAACGGAGCCTACTCGCTCGTGGGCGGTGGCGACTCAGTAGCAGCCGTCAACAAGTTCGGCCTTGCCGACAAGGTATCCTACGTCTCAACCGGCGGCGGTGCTATGCTCGAAGCCATCGAGGGCAAGACCCTGCCCGGCGTAGCAGCCATCCTGGGCGAGTAACCCTAGCCTGCCGATTTGGCCTCACGCTAAGGCGCAGAGCCGCTAAGATTTTATAGGTCGGCGAATTAAACGAATTTAACTAATTGGCATCCGCGCTCTTGGGCTTCATGCTAAGGCGCTAAGGCGCTAAGATTTAATCAATCAGACAACTTGGATTTTCACAATCTGAGTTGTCTGTTTTTTTATTCAATAGGTTTTTAATATTAGTTGCACTATATTTGGGAAAAAAGCATTACCTTTGGGGCAATTAAACGTGAATAATCAATTTTCCTAAAATACGATTTAAAAAGAGAACAATGGAACCTTTGTTTGAGAAACTCAAGAGCAACGCGATTGCCAACAGGCAGCGCATCATCCTTCCCGAGAGTACTGAACCCCGCACCTTGACGGCCGCCAACCGCATTATCGCCGATGGCATCGCCGACATCGTCCTCATTGGCGACAAAGCCGAAATATTGGCCAAGGCCGCTGAACTGGGACTCGAAAACATCGACAAGGCCACGGTTGTAAATCCCAACGACGCCGAAGCTGTCGAGAAATATGCCCAGCTGTTCTATGAGCTGCGCAAGTCCAAGGGCGTGACCATCGAGGACGCCCGCAAGAAAGTGCTCGACCCACTGTACCTGGGATGCCTGATTATCAAGAACGGTGATGCCGACGGCCAGGTAGCCGGTGCCATGAACACCACAGGCAACGTGCTGCGTGCTGCCTTCCAGGTATTGAAGACTGCTCCCGGCATCAGCACCGTGAGCGGCGCATTCCTGATGCTGTTGCCCGAGGGTTCGCCCTACGGCCACAATGGTGTGATGGTATTTGCCGACTGCGCTGTCGTTCCCGATCCCGATGCCCAGCAGCTGGCACAGATTGCCGTGAGCGCCGACCGCACCGCACGCGCTCTGGCCGAAATCGACGATCCCAAGATTGCCATGCTGAGCTTCTCGACCAAGGGCAGCGCCAAGCATGAGCGCGTGGACAAGGTTGTAGAGGCTACCCGCCTGGCCCTTGAGATGAATCCTAACCTGAAGATTGACGGTGAATTGCAGGCCGACGCCGCCATCGTTCCCAGTGTGGGCGCCAGCAAAGCTCCCGGCAGCACGATTGCCGGTCATGCCAACGTGCTCGTCTTCCCCGACCTGGGTGTGGGCAACATCGCTTACAAGCTGGTTCAGCGCATCGCTGGTGCCAAGGCCGTAGGTCCCGTCCTGCAAGGTCTTGCCGCTCCTGTCAACGACTTGTCGCGCGGCTGCAACGATGACGACATCTACCGCACCGTGATCCTGACCTGCAACCAGGCGATTAACAGATAGATTAGTGATTAGAGATTAGTGATTAGAGAAATTTAAAAACTATTATAATAATGAATATCTTAGTATTGAATTGCGGCAGCAGCTCTGCCAAGTATAAACTCATCGAGATTAAAGAGAACAAGACCCTCGCCGAGGGTGGTGTGGAGAAAATCGGTCTGCCCGACGGTTTCATCAAGCTGAAATTCGACGATGGCAGCAAGAAGAACATCGACCTGGGTCTTATCGACCATAAGGGTGCCATCAAGGCTATCCTCGATGCCCTGATCAACCCCGAATATGGCTGCATCAAGGATCTGAAGGAAATCGACGCTGTTGGTCACCGCGTGGTGCATGGTGGCGAGAAGTTCAGCCGCAGTGTCCTCATCACCGACGAGGTGAAGGAGATGATTCGCGAGTGCTACGGCATTGCCCCGCTGCACAATCCCGTGAACATGGCAGGCATCGAGGCTATCGAGGCCGTATTGCCCAATGTGCCCCAGGTGGCTGTGTTTGACACTGCCTTCCACCAGACGATGCCCAAGTCGGCATTCATGTATCCCCTGCCCATGGAGTACTATACCAACGACCACGTTCGCCGCTACGGCTTCCACGGCACTAGCCACCGCTTCATCGCTCAGCGCGTGTGCGAAATGCTGGGCACAACTCCCGAGGGCAAGCGCATCATCAGCTGCCACATCGGTAACGGCGCCAGCATCAGCGCCATCAAGGACGGCAAGAGCATCGACACCACGATGGGTCTGACCCCCACCGAGGGCCTGATGATGGGTACCCGCTCGGGTGACGTCGATCCCGGTGCATTGCTGTTCCTCATGGAGAAATACAACCTCAGTCCCAAGGAGATGCTCAACATCATCAACAAGAAGAGCGGTGTGCTGGGTATCACTGGCGTGAGCAGCGATATGCGTGACGTCGTTGACGCCGCCGAGAAGGACCACAACGAGCGTGCTCAGCTGGCTCTCGACATGTACGAGCTGCGCATCCTCAAGACCATCGGCGCCTATGCAGCCGAGTTGAACGGTGTGGACATCATCGCCTTCACGGGCGGTGTGGGTGAAAACCAGTTCCAGACCCGCAAGCGCGTGTGCCGCAACCTGTCCTACCTGGGCGTGAAGATTGACGAAGAGCTCAACGACACCCTGTGGCGCGGCAAGGAAGGCGAGATCAGCACGCCCGACAGCAAAGTCAAGGTTGTTGTCGTCCTCACCGACGAGGAATACATGATTGCCCGTGACACCGAAGCCATCGTCGAGGGTCGCGAACCGTAAAGCAAACTGCGAATTACACAAATTAAACTAACCGTTTAATGAATATAGAGACGCAAAATTTTGCGTCTCTACTTTTTTTATGTACTTTTGCACGTTAATTCAATAGAGAAGACTATGTTAAAGGACAAAATAGAGGCGCTGAAGGCGCAAATTGCAGACCTCAAGGCTGAGAATGAGGAGGCCTTGGAGGCTTTGCGTATCAAATATCTGAGCAAGAAAGGTGAAGTAACCGCTTTATTCAACGAGTTCCGAGATGTGCCCCCCGAGCAGAAACGCGAACTTGGCCAGAAACTCAACGAGTTGAAAAACCTGGCCACCGAGAAGATCAATGCACTGCGCGAGGCCACCAAGCAACAGGCCAAAGAGCAGAACAAGATTGACATCACTCGTCCCGCTTTCCCAGCTGAACTGGGTACCCGTCACCCCATCTCGGTGGTGCGCAAGCAGATCATCGACATCTTCTCCCGTCTGGGCTTCACCATTGCCGACGGCCCCGAGGTCGAGGATGACTGGCACGTTTTCAGTGCGCTGAACTTCGCCGCTGACCATCCCGCACGTGACATGCAGGATACCTTTTTCATCGAGAAGAACGAACAGGATGTGACCCGCAACATCGTGCTCAGGAGCCACACCAGCTCGGTACAGGTGCGCACGATGGAGCGTCAGCAGCCGCCCATCCGCATCATCTGCCCCGGCCGCGTTTACCGCAACGAGGCCATCACCGCCCGCGCCCACTGCTTCTTTCACCAGATTGAAGGCTTATACATTGATAAAAACGTGACTTTTGCAGACCTGAAGCAGGTGCTGCTGCACTTCGCCAAGGAGCTTTTCGGCACCGAGACCGAGATCCGTCTGCGTCCCAGCTACTTCCCGTTCACCGAGCCCAGTGCCGAGATGGACGTGACCTGCATGCTGTGCGGCGGCAAGGGCTGCGGTTTCTGCAAGCATACGGGTTGGGTCGAGATTCTGGGTTGCGGCATGGTGGATCCCGCTGTGCTTGAAGCCAGCGGTATCGACAGCACCGTCTATAGCGGCTATGCCTTCGGCCTTGGCGTAGAGCGTATCACCAACCTCAAGTATATGGTGAAGGACCTGCGCATGTTCAGCGAGAACGATGTCCGCTTCCTTGACGAGTTCAAGAGCGCACATTGAGTTTTTACCGCTTGGCGGTAAAAAAGTTTAGAGTATAGAGTTTAGGGTTTAGAGAGGTGCCGTGACTGAGTCACGGCACAGGGAACCTGGCTCTACGGCAAATGACAGGCTTTGCAATAAAACTAGCATGACAATTAAGGAGCGATATCAGGGAATACTGGAGTATTTCCAGCAGGCACAGCCCAATCCCGAGACCGAATTGCAGCACGGCAGTCCCTATGAACTGCTGGTGGCAGTGATGTTGAGTGCCCAATGCACCGACAAGCGGGTGAACATGGTCACTCCTGCCCTGTTTCAGGCCTACCCCACTCCGCAAGCCATGGCTGCTGCCAGTGTTGAGGAAATCCTGCAATACGTCAAGAGCGTCTCCTATCCAAACAGCAAAGCCGCCCACTTGCAGGCAATGGCCAGGATGCTGGTAGATGAGTTTGAAGGCCAGGTGCCCGACAACATGAAGGACCTGACCTCGCTGCCCGGCGTGGGACGCAAGACGGCCAATGTGGTGATGGGCGCTGCCTTTGGTCAACCGACAATTCCTGTTGACACTCATGTCTATCGCGTTTCGCACCGTTTGGGCTTGTCACAAGGCAAAACTCCTGACGACGTTGAACGCGACCTGAGCCGCCACATTCCCGCTCCATTACGCTTCAAGGCTCACCACTGGATATTGCTGCACGGGCGGTATGTATGCAAATCACTTCGCCCCGATTGCTTGAACTGCGGTATCCAGCAGTATTGCAAGCAGTATAACAAATAGGGTGTCCTTTATGAGCGGCAAAGTGTCCCAAATTTCACATAATTGGTAGTTTTAAGCCTGCTTGATTAAACCAAGCGAGTTTTCAAGTGTCAAAGAAACGTTTTTTCGTAAATAAGCATATAAACAAGAAAACAACCCAATCGTATTAAATAAAGAAAAGATTATGAAGAAAGTTTTTGTTTTGATTGCTGCTGCAATCGTTAGCATGAGCGCTATGGCTCAAGTTCAATTTGGTGGAAAGGTCGGTTTTGACATGACCCACTTCTGGGGCAAGGATGTTGGGCACGATCTTGTACCCAACTATCAATTAGGTTTGATGATGGAATATAAGTTTAATCCGTCGTTTGCTATCGCTCCTGAAGTTGTCTTTGCAGCCCAAGGTGGCAAGGAATCTGAAGATGGCGCTAAAGTCACCTATCACACCAACTATATTAATGTCCCCGTGATGCTCAAGTTCTATGCTACGCCGTCATTCAGCATTGACTTTGGACCTCAAGTTGGCTTCAATGTTTATAGCAAAGCCACGGCTGCCTACAGCGGTTACAAAGCAACTCTTGATATTAAGGAGATGACCAACTTAGTTGACTTTGGTGTGGGATTAGGTTGCACATATAACTTGACCAATAATGCTTTTGTTCAGGCCCGTTATAATCTTGGTTTGACCAAAGCATTCAAAGGTGGCAGCGAAACGTTTGACTATGAGGGATATGACATCGAACTGAGTGGCGATTCTCCCGACGTCAAGAACGGCAACATCCAGATTGCCTTCGGTATGAAGTTCTGATTATAGAATCAAGATTGAGAGAGAAAATAATTCAGTAAAGCGGCTGCTCCGTCATTGGAGCAGCCGCTTTAATTCTTCTCGCCAGTATGGTCACAAAAAATCTTGTATAAGACATCGCTACGACCTGCTGTTGATTACAGTAGTTTGAATTCTAAATTTATATATAAAAATATAAAAATTACTTAAAATATTTGTAAGATTCAAAAAATCCATAGTACATTTGTACGTGTGTTTTTCATGGTATTAGATTTAAGGTTTGTGGAGGCTGTCGGGAGACATCTTCCACTTTTTTATTTTTTCCGCCTTGCGGGAGCAATCTTGCACTTGTAATCACAAGAGACTTTCCCCTTCATCATATTGTTAAGTTTGCTGCGGATGATCTGTTTGCGGATGGGTGAAATGCGGTCTACAAACAGGGTCTTTTCCAGGTGGTCGCACTCGTGTTGCACCACACGGGCAAGATAGCCCTCGATGTCCTTCTCATGCTGCTGGAACTGCTCGTCCTGCCAGGCGAGATGGATTTTCTCGATGCGTTGTACGTTTTCATGAATGCCGGGCACACTCAGGCAGCCTTCCTCGCGTGTGACTGGTGAAGCGCTCTCGTCAACGGTGATTTTGGGATTGATAAGCACCATGCGCACATCTTTCAGTTCAGGAAAATCCTCGGCCAACACATCCACATCGATATAAACGATGCGGGCGTTAACGCCCACTTGAGGTGCGGCAATGCCGATACCTTGTGTGTGATACATGGTCTCCTTCATGTTCTCAATGAGCTCTTGCAGATTGGGATAATCAGGAGTGACCTCCGCGTTCTCGGCGCGCAACACGGGATGACCATATATATAAATAGGTAATATCATAGATTAAGTATTTGGTTGATTGTATATGCTTTGCAAGTAATCATTAAGGATGATGGTCGCTGCGATGGCATCGACACGCGACTTGTCGCGTCGGTCACTTTTCTTCATGCCACCGTCGATCATCGCCTGGTGGGCTATCGTGCTGGTGAAGCGCTCATCATACATCACCACGGGCATGTCGGGCAACTCCTTTTTCAGGCGGTTGACAAAGGGGGTGATGTACTTCATGCTCTCGCTGGGTTCCCCATTGAGTTGGGTGGGCTTGCCAACGACAATCCGGTCTACCGGATCATGGGCAATGTAATCCTTGATGAACTGCATGAGCGTGTGGGTGGGCACTGTGGCCAGATTGCCCGCCACAATCTGCAGCGGGTCTGTCACAGCGACGCCAGTGCGCTTGCGCCCATAGTCGATGCCCATGATACGTCCCATCGTCCTTAATGACTGAAAAACGGGATTATTCCTGTTGCATGGTGAGCAGGAACTCCTCGTTATCGCGAGTGCGGTCCATGCGTTCTTTAACAAACTCCATAGCCTCGACCGAGGTGCGGTCGCTCAAGAAACGACGGATGATCCACATCTTGTTCAAGGTATCCTGCGGCAAGAGCAGGTCGTCGCGACGGGTACTCGAAGCCATCACATCCACAGCGGGGAAGATGCGCTTGTTGGAGAGCTTGCGGTCGAGCTGCAACTCCATGTTACCGGTTCCCTTGAATTCCTCAAAGATGACCTCATCCATCTTAGAGCCGGTTTCTGTGAGCGCCGTAGCAATGATGGTCAAGCTACCGCCACCCTCGATATTGCGTGCGGCACCAAAGAAGCGCTTGGGACGCTGCAATGCGTTGGCATCAACACCACCGGTCAGGATCTTACCTGATGCGGGAGCTATCGTGTTATAGGCACGTGCCAGACGAGTGATGGAGTCAAGCAGGATCACCACATCGTGACCGCATTCCACCAGGCGCTTGGCCTTGCTCAATACCAGGTCAGCAATCTTGACATGGCGGTCGGCGGGTTCGTCAAAGGTTGATGCGATCACCTCGGCATTCACGCTGCGGGCCATATCGGTCACCTCCTCGGGGCGCTCGTCGATGAGCAGGATAATCATGTAGGTCTCGGGGTGATTCTCCGAGATGGCATTGGCGATCTCCTTCAAGAGCATGGTCTTACCAGTCTTGGGCTGAGCGACGATGAGGCCGCGCTGACCCTTGCCGATGGGCGAGAACATATCCACTACACGCTGCGAGACAGTGGGATGCGTCTTGCTGACAAGATCAAATTTCTCGTTAGGGAACAGAGGCACCAGATGCTCGAAGGGGACACGGTCGCGCACATAAGAAGGAGTGCGTCCGTTGATCAGACGGATCTCGCTCATGGGGAAGTATTTCTCTCCCTCCATGGGCGGACGGATAGTGCCCTCGATGACGTCACCGGTCTTGAGGCCGTAAGCCTTGATCTGTGACTGCTGCACATAGATGTCATCAGGAGAAGTCAAGTAGTTGTAGTCACTCGAGCGCAGGAATCCATAACCCTCGGGAGCGATGTCAAGCACACCCTGAGCCTCCAGAATACCATCGAAGTTATAGGGCTGTTCAAGATAAGGATTCACATCGGCAATCTGCTGCTGTTGCTGCTGTTTCATCTTGCGCTTGTTCTTCTTGCTTTCCTTCACCACTTTAGGCTCCTGGATGACAATGGGAGCGACAGCTGCTTCTTCGGCCTGACGTTTACGCTCTTCCTCGGCACGGCGCTGAGCCTCTTCACGCTCCTGCTGGGTGCGGGGTTTGAAGGTAAACGAGCCACCAGTGTTAAAGAACGAGTTCAGCGATACATCTTCGCGCTCGCGACTTTCAACCATAGGAGCAGTCTGCTCGGTCTCAGCCACCTCTTCGTCCATGACCGGTTCATATTGAACAGGCTCGGGCTCTTCTTGCAGTAAAACCTCGTTTGGACCCTGTTGGTCAATCGGTGCGTCCAGGTTATCAAACGGCAAAACGGGCTCTGCAATCGTCTGTTTGGGCTTGCGGCCACGGCGACGTGCAGGCTGTTCAGCGGTCATCACTTCCTTCTGGGCATCGGTTTCGCCGTCAGCGTCTTTGGCTACGTCCTGTTGATCGCCAGCCTGAGCCTCGATCAAAGCGGCTTCACGAGCGGCTTTCTCGGCTGCCGAAGGACGTCCTCTCTTACGTTTAGGCGGTTCTGCCTCGGCAGGTTGTTCTACTGCAGGCATGGCCGGTTTTACTTCTTTTGGGGTATCTTCAGCTTTGGGTGCTTCCTCAGCTTTAGTTTTCTTTTGATTATTTTTGTTGGTTTTGGTAGCGACGGCATCATCCTTGGTCACCTCATTGCCATTGGCTTTAGCGGCCGGCTGACGGATGCGTTCGCGGCGACGTTTTACAGGCTCCGAGGCATTGGCTGCTTCAGTTTCGGCCTGCTGGTCCAAGACCTGATAGACGAGATCATCGTGATCAATTGAGTCCACACGCTTAATCCCCATTGACTTGGCTAAATCGCGGAGCTGCTCATCGCTCATCTCATTCAGTTGATTGATATTGTACATATTTATATAAGTTCTAAAAGATGCGCTTGGGCAAGATTGCCTTTTATCGCATCTTAGCGTGCACTGGAGTACACGCCATTTCTAGTTAATGCTTCAATAATTGTTGTGATATAAAATCCATTTCATCACTCCCAAACACTTTCTGTATTTATACTGGCATTGTGTATATAACAAGCCGGCCAGAATTTTGCCCAACAAAAGTATCGGTAAAAGTGGGGGAAGTGGAATTGAGTGATTTATCAAATGCAAAATGCCCCTCTTGGGCTGAAATGCGGTGCAAAGATATGAATTTATTTCCATCTGAGCAAAAAAAATCGTAATTTTGCGGTCCAAATCAGCAAAATATGGTGATTAACCGTCAAATAATAGCCGAACATGTCAATCTGCCAGTAATGAAACTGGTGGGAAGTGTTGCCGATGAGCTGCACCGCGAGTGCTATGTCGTTGGTGGATATGTCAGGGACATTTTCCTTGAACGGCCCAGCAACGATATGGATTTTGTGACAGTGGGCAGCGGCATCGAGGTGGCTCGGGCTGTGGCTAACCGTCTGGGCAAGCGTGCCCACCTGGCTGTTTTCCGCACCTACGGCACGGCCCAGGTCAAGACCCGCCAGTGGGAACTGGAATTTGTCGGGGCACGGCGAGAGTCCTATCACCGCGAGAGCCGCAATCCCATTGTGGAGGATGGCACTCTGGACGACGACCAGAAACGCCGCGATTTCACCATTAACGCCATGGCCATCTGCCTGAACAAGGAGCGTTATGGCGAGTTGCTTGACCCCTTTGACGGCATTGGCGACATGGAGCGCCGCATTATCCGTACTCCGCTGGATCCCGACATCACCTTCAGCGATGACCCGTTGAGGATGATGCGTGCCGTCAGGTTCGCCACACAGTTGGATTTTGACATTTATCCTGAGACTTTCGAGGCGATTCGCCGCAATGCCAAGCGCATCCGCATCATCACCCGTGAGCGCATTGCCGAGGAACTGATGAAAATCATGCGTTCGCCCCAACCGTCACGCGGATGGAAGCTGCTGGAACAGTGCGGACTGTTGCCACTCATTTTCCCCGAGTTGGCAGCGCTCAAGGGCATCGAGACCGTGAACGGCCGTGGCCATAAGGACAATTTCATGCACACCCTGCAGGTGCTTGACAACGTGGCTGCTGTCAGTGATGACGTATGGCTCCGTTGGGCCGCACTGCTGCATGATGTGGGCAAGGCACGCACCAAGCGCTGGGACCCGCAGCTGGGCTGGACGTTCCACAACCATAATTTCGTAGGCGAGAAAATGGTGCCCAAGATCTTTGCCAAGATGCGCCTGCCGCTCAACGAGCACATGAAATATGTGAAGAAGCTCGTTGGACTGCACATGCGCCCCATTGCACTGGTCGAGGACGAGGTGACCGACAGCGCCGTGCGCCGTCTGCTATTTGATGCGGGCGATGACATTGACGACCTGATGACGCTGTGCAAAGCCGACATAACAAGCAAGAACCAGAACAAGGTGCAGCGTTTCCGCGAAAACTTCGACCTGGTGAAGCAAAAACTGGTGGATATCGAGGAGAAAGACCGGGTGCGCAATTTCCAACCCCCTATCGATGGCGAGGAAATCATGACGACCTTTGGCCTGGAACCCTCCCGTCCAGTAGGGTATATCAAGGATGCCATCAAGGACGCCATTCTCGACGGCGTTATCACCAACGACTATGCGTCGGCCTACCGTCTCATGCTTGATAAGGCCGCAGAACTGGGTATTTCTCCCGTTCACGCCGGCCAATTGTGCCACACGACGATACCATCTCCTGTGGGTTCACTGATTATCGCTGCCAGTGACAAGGGAATCGCCTATATCGGCTGGAACAAAGATGACATCGGCGATTTGGCCCAAAAACTGAATCTGCAGCCGATAGAAGAGCTCTCTCCCCTGCTCTCGCAGTGCATCAAGCAGTTGGGCGAGTATTTTGACGGAACCCGTCGCGAGTTCTCATTACCCTTGCATGTGACAGGCACCGACTACCAGCTCAAGGCATGGGACGAGCTGCAAAAGATTCCCTATGGCGAGACCATCAGCTATGGCGAACAGGCAACCCGCTTGGGCAATCCCAAGGGAGCACGTGCTGTTGCACAAGCCAACCATAACAACCCTGTTGCCATCGTCGTTCCTTGCCATCGTGTGATCAATGCCGATGGCACTTTGGGAGGTTACGCCTCGGGTACTGATATCAAACGAGAGCTCCTATCTCTAGAGAAGCACTGAATATAGAGCCATGTTAACTGGAGTCGCAAATTATTTGCGTCTCTACTGGTTTCAATAACAAATCAGGTCGCAACGGGGATAGCCACTGCGACCTGATTGATTTTTTGTAACCGTATTTTAGTTCTTCAATGAGTAAGTGACAGTGGTAACGACACGCACTTTCTTGATCCATGGCGTGTACTCGTCACGATTATCGATAGAGAACTGGCCCTGGTCGGCGCTCACGATTTTGTTGAGTTTGCTCTTGGAATTCTTGGCAAACTGCTCGGCAGTGGCCTGTGCGTTCTCGATGGCTTCCTGCATCATTTTGGGCTTCATCTCCTTGAAAGCAACAAATTCATACCTAATCTGGTTCTCATAGCTGTCACCTGTGATGGCCACCCCCTCCTTCAGCAGATCACCCTGCTTGGCGATGAGTTTGCGCACCTGGTCAACATTCTTACTCGTCACGGTAAGCACCGAGGTCACGATATAGCGGTAAGCCTTGTTCGTCTCATACTCTCGAGCGGTCAGATCGACTACCTGGGGAGCATTTAGGCTGATTTCATCTTCCTTCACGCCGCCCTTAATCAAGAAGGACTTGATTTTAGCTTGAGTGGCGGCAATGCGGTCATAAAGACCCGGCAGGTCGTTACCCACTTCCTTGGAGACTATGGGCCACGTCACCTTGTCGGCCGGCACTTCCTGCTCGGCAAGACCCTTAACACTGACCTTGCGGTCCTTGCTGGCAAAGTCATCAATACCAGCCTTGATAAACCAGCCCAGGCAAAAAACGCTCAATGCGAGAAGGGCTGCCGAAATGATTTCTTTCTGTTTCATAATTGTGTAAAAAGTCTAATGAATAAAATCCAATCGCATCATTAACTGCAAAATCCGCGCCATATTGTGTATAACAAGTAAAAAAATGTTGTTTTTGTTGTTATTTATGTCGACTGAGCGCTGAAAGTATCTGCTAGAGCCTCGGCACATCGTTCACCGTCAATGGCGCTGGAAACGATGCCACCGGCATAACCGGCACCCTCGCCACAGGGATAAAGGCCCTGCAGGGTAACATGGTGCAGCAGCATATTGTCACGGGGAATACGCAATGGCGATGAAGTGCGGGTCTCGACACCGATGACGATGGCGTCGTTGGTGAGGAAGCCACGGGCATTCTTGCCAAAGACCTTAAAGCCCTTGCGCAAACGGTTGGCAACAAAGGGCGGCATCCACAAATCCAGTCGGGAAGGCTGCACACCGGGCAGATAGGATGATGGCGGAAGGTTGCGCGACGACTTGCCATCGACAAAGTCCTTCATGCGCTGGGCTCCCGCAATCAGCGTGTTGTCGGCCTCGGCAAAGGCGCGGCGCTCCATGTCCTGCTGGAACTTCATCATCGCCAGCACGCCAAATTTCTTATACTGGTCGGGCAAGTCTTCGGGATGCAATTCCACGACCATGCCCGAGTTGGCCCAGTGCGAGCCGCGGTTGCTGGGCGACATGCCGTTGACCACGAGACCGTCTTGCTCACTCACTGCCGGGACAACGAAACCGCCTGGACACATGCAGAATGAATACACGCCACGGTGGTCCACTTGGGTGACAAAATTGTACTCGGCGGCAGGAAGGTATTCTCCACGGCCCAGCACACTGTGATATTGTATCTGATCGATGATGCGCTGGGGATGCTCTAGGCGAACGCCCACGGCAATGCCTTTGGGCTCGACGTCGATGTCGCTGTCATGAAGCATCTGGTAAACGTCACGGGCAGAGTGTCCGGTTGCCAGTATAACAGGACCTTCAAAGCCTTCACCAGTAGCGGTTTCCACGCCAGTCACCTTGTCACCCTCGACAATCAGGCGGGTAACGCGCGTCTCGAAATGTACCTCGCCGCCACAACGCAGGATGGTCTCACGCATCGCCTTGATGACGCCTGGCAACTTGTCACTGCCGATATGGGGGTGCGCATCGATAAGAATGTCTTCACGTGCACCGTGCTGGACAAAAATGCCCAGGACACGGTCCACCGAGCCACGCTTCTTGCTGCGGGTATAAAGTTTGCCGTCGCTGTAGGCTCCTGCCCCACCCTCGCCAAAGCAGTAGTTGCTCTCCGGGTTCACAATTCCCTCGCGTTGAATCATCGAGGCGTCGATGCGGCGATTCATCACATCCTTGCCGCGCTCCAGCACAATGGGTTTGATGCCCAATTCGATGAGCCTGAGCGCAGCAAACAGTCCGCCAGGACCCATGCCCACGACAATGGCTTGACGTTTACCGTCCACGGGCTTATACTCGATGGGCGGCACCAGATAGTCCTGCGTCATGGGCTCGTCGATATAGACGCGCACCTTGAGGTTGACCACCACATTGCGCTGGCGAGCGTCGATGGAGCGCTTCAATACCCTGATACCCTGGATGCTTTGGGCGGGGATGTCATGGTGCTTGGCCAGATGCTGGGCGATGTCGCCCATGCTGGCAGCCGTGCGGGGATTGACGCGCAATTGAAGTTCCTGAATCATAGCTAAATCATTTTTAGAGCACAAAAATACGGCAAATTTGGCATTTTTACACTACTTTTGTCATTTAATTCATCAATCAGACAAACAGACATGAGTGACAATACCACCCGCAAGCGGGGCGTGCTTTTTGACCTGGACGGTGTATTGCTCGACAGTGAGGGCAATTACACCATCTTTTGGGCACAGATGGATAAGGAATTTCCCACAGGCATTGACAATTTCGCCAGTTACATCAAAGGGCTTCATCTGACCCGTATTCTTGGCTTTTTTGAAAACGATGAAGTGCGACAGCAGGTACAGGACAGGCTGTTGGATTTTGAACGCGACACGAAATATGAATTCTTCCCAGGCGCACTCGACTTTGTCAGGCGACTGGGTGACGCCGGCATCCCCATGGCCATCGTCACATCGAGCGACCACAAGAAAATGCAGGCCCTGTATGAGCAGTATCCCGAATTCCCCACCCTGTTTGACCACATCATCACAGGCGACATGGTGACCAAGGCCAAACCCGATCCCGAGTGTTTCCTGACAGGCGCCAAACTGCTGGGAGTGGACATCAAGGACTGTATCGTGTTTGAAGACTCCCGTAACGGGCTGATTGCCGCACGCGAATCGGGCGCAATGGTCATTGGCCTGCCCACCACATTGGCGCCAGATGAGGTGAGCCAATTGTGCGATATGATGGTGGACGCGGTGAGCCAGTTGAGCGTGAAGCAGATTCTGGACATGGAGCGTTAACTCTCCCCCTTACGGTGAATTATCTTCAAAAGACCAAAAATCTTTGCTTAGTTTCAAAATTGGTTGTACTTTTGTCACACCAATGAAGACCAATCCAAATATTGATGATCTTGCTGGCCGCAACAACCCTGTTGTGCGCAAGTTCAATGAGTTTCTTGACTCACGGGGCATGCGCAGGACAGCCGAGCGGTACGCCATCCTGGACCGTATCATGTCCATCAACGGGCACTTCACTATCGAGGAACTGCAGCAAATGATCGAAGAGGAGGGTTTTCGCGTGAGCCGCTCGACGGTTTATAACACTGTCGAGTTGCTGATGGAGGCCAAGATGCTGCGCCGGCACGTGTTTGAGGGTATGCAGGCCCAATACGAGCGCATTACCCTGCCTCACACCCACCTGATCTGCACCACATGCGGTAAGGTCAAGGAAGTGAGGGACACCAACTTTGCCGCTTTCATGAACGCGCACCGCTTCAATGCCTTTAACACTGACCACTACAGCCTGTACATCTACGGCACCTGCAGCACATGTGCACGCAAGTCCAAGCGCTCAGCACAGGCCAATAAAACGAGTAAACTCAAGAATAAATAATTTATCTATTAACACTTTTAGAACCATTAATTTAATTCATCATGGCTAAAGTAAAACCGTTCCGTGGCGTGAGACCGCCCAAAGAGTATGTAGAAAAAGTAGCTTCCAAGCCCTACGACGTGCTGTCGAGTGAAGAGGCACGTGCCGAGGCCGGCGACAACGAGATGTGTCTGTATCACATCATCAAGCCCGAAATCGACTTCGAACCCGGCACTGGCGAGCATGAGCCCAAGGTCTATGACAAGGCCGTAGAGAACTTCAAGAAGTTCCAGGAGAAGGGCTGGCTGGTTCAGGATCCCCAGGACTGCTACTACATCTATGCTCAGACCATGGATGGCCGCACCCAGTATGGATTTGTTGTAGGCGCCAGCGTTGAGGATTACCTCACCGGCCGCATCAAGAAGCATGAGCTCACCCGCCGTGAGAAAGAGGCCGACCGCATGCACCACATCGAGATCAACAACGCCAACATCGAGCCGGTATTCCTGGCATTCCCCGATAACAGCACCCTCGAGGACATCATCGACCGCACTGCCCAGACGGCTCCCGAATATGACTTCGTGAGCGAGGACGGCATCGGCCACACCCTGTGGGTAATCAAGGATCAGGAAACCATCGACACCATCACCCGTGAATTCGGTGAAATTCCTTACCTGTACATCGCCGACGGTCACCACCGCACCGCTGCCGCTGCCCACGTGGGCGAGGAGAAAGCCAAGGCCGATCCCAACCACAACGGCACCGAGGAGTACAACTACCTGCTGGCAGTATGCTTCCCACAGTCACACCTCAAGGTGATGGACTACAACCGCGTGGTTGTTGACCTGAACGGCAACACCGAGGAGCAGTTCCTCGAGAAACTCGCCGACAAGTTCATCGTCGAGGAAAAGGGCACCGAAATCTACAAGCCCGCCAAGCTGCACAACTTCTCGCTGTACCTGGGCGGCAAGTGGTATTCACTGACTGCCAAGGAAGGCACTTATGACGACAACGACCCCATCGGCGTGCTCGACGTGACCATCAGCAGCGATTATATCCTGCGCGACATCCTGGGCATCACCGACCTGCGTACCGACAAGCGCATCGACTTCGTTGGCGGTATCCGCGGCTTGGGCGAACTGAAACGTCGTGTTGACAGTGGCGAGATGAAGATGGCTCTGGCCCTCTATCCCGTGACCATGAAGCAGATCATCGACATTGCCGACAGCGGCAAGATCATGCCTCCCAAGGCTACCTGGTTTGAGCCCAAACTGCGTTCGGGTCTCATCATCCACAAGCTTGACTAGGTTTTAGGCTAAGGACTAAAAACTAAGAAAAAACTTAAAAAGCGTTATCGAGGCAATCGATGACGCTTTTTTTCGTTTTTTATTAACAAAGCCACCATTATTAACGAAAAAAGAACTATATTTGTAGGTTAAAAGAGAAAACAAAAAATTAATCACGCAATAAAGAGACATAACTGTATGAAATTCAACGTTCAAAGTAAATTGTTGCTCAGCCGTCTGAATGCGGTGAGCAAAGTGGTGAGCAGTAACAACGCCTTTGCAATCCTCGACAATTTCCTGTTCGAGTTGCAGAGCGACCGTCTTGTGGTGACCGGCAGCGACATGGAAACCCGTTTGACGACCAACATCGAGGTGCAGAATGTGGAAGGTACCGGTAAGTTTGCCATTGATGTCAAGCGCACCATCAACTCCCTGAAAGAGTTGCCCGACACGGCATTGACCTTTGAAATCAACGACGAGACGCTGGCCGTGAAAGTGACCTATCTGAACGGTTACTACGATGCCATGGCCCTCAATGGTGACGAATTCCCCGAGAAGGCTGCCAATGCCAACGACGTGAAGCAGTTCGCACTGCCCGCCAGGAGCATCGCCGCAGGCATCGGCCACACCCTGTTCGCAGTAGGCAAGGACGACATGCATCCGCAGTTCACCGGCATCTTCTGGGACATCAAGCCCGACATGATTGTCTATGTCGCCAGTGACTCCCACAAGCTGGTGCGTTACCGTCAGACCAATGTAAAACCCGACTTTGAGCGCAATTTCATCCTGCCGGCTAAGCCCGCCGCCATCCTGATGAGCGTGCTGGACAAGGGCAGCGAGGAACCCGTGAGCATCACCATCGACGAGAACAGCGCCACATTTGAGAACGCCGACTTCCAACTGTCGTGCCGCTTCATCAACGGTCGCTACCCCAACTACAACTCGGTAATTCCTGAGGACAACCCCTACACCATGGCTGTGGACCGCCAGACGCTGCTGAACGCAGTGCGCCGCGTGGCCGTGTTTGCCAACGTGGGTGGCTTGGTTCGCCTGGACTTGAGCGCTGACCACGTGGTGCTCACCGCCCAGGACGTGGACCACTCGACTGCTGCCGAGGAGACCATCGCCTGCGAATATAACGGTGAACCCATGAACATCGGTTTCAAGAGTGCCGACGTGATCGATGTGGTGAACAACATCGACAGCGAGGGCGTCTTCCTCAAGCTCCTCGACCCTGCTCGCGCAGGTGTGTTCGTACCCAGTGAGCAAAAGGCTGGCGAGGACCTCATCGTGCTGCAGATGCCCATGATGATTTAATCTAACTGTCAAGAACCACATGGAACTGAACCTGAAACGCCCTCTCGTGGTCTTTGACCTGGAATCCACAGGACTGAACATCACCGAGGACCGCATCATCGAACTGTCCTACGTCAAGGTGTTCCCTGGCGGTGAGGAGGAAAGCCGCACCTACCGCTTCAACCCCGAGAAGGTGATTCCCCAACAGGCCATCGACGTGCATGGTATCACGAACGAGGACCTGAAGGACGAGCCCACCTTCAAGGAGCGGGCACACGAGATTGCGCGTGTGTTTGAGGGCAGCGATATCGCGGGATTCAACAGCAACCACTTCGATATTCCCCTGCTGGCCCAAGAGATGAGCAAAGCCGGTGTGGAGTTTGACCCCTCACAGCACAAGTTCATCGACGTGCAGACGATCTACCACAAACGGGAGAAGCGAGATCTGGAGGCGGCCTGCATCTTCTACTGCGGCCATCCGATGGAGAATCACCACTCTGCCGCCGATGATGCCAAGACCACCCTCGAGGTGCTCAAGGCCCAACTTGACCACTATGCCAACGATGCCGAGCCGCTGGTCAATGATATCGACTTCCTGTCACAGTACTCTTCTCACAACCGAAATGTGGACCTGGCAGGACGCATCATCCTCAATGACCAAAAACAGCCGGTCTTCAACTTTGGCAAGCACAGGGGAAAAACGGTTCAAGAGGTTTTCACCAAATTAGACCTTGGATACTATGACTGGATGATGAAGAGCGATTTTGCCGAGAACACCAAGCAGGTCATCACCCGATTGTACATCCAATACAAGAGAAAATAACTCAAGACAAAAACAACGCATCATGTTGAAAGGCAAGCACATTATCTTGGGTATCACGGGCGGAATCGCCGCCTACAAGTGTGCCACGCTCACACGGCTGCTTATCAAAGCCGGCGCCGAGGTACAGGTCATCATGACCCCTAACGCCAAGCAGTTCATTCAGCCCTTGACGCTCTCGACGCTGAGCGGCAAGCCTGTCATCAGCGAGTTCTTCACGGCCAACACAGGCCAGTGGAACAGCCATGTGGACCTTGGCCTTTGGGCCGATGCCCTCATCATTGCCCCTGCCACAGCATCGACAATCGGGAAGATGGCCAACGGCGTTGCCGACAACATGCTGGTAACGACCTACCTGTCGGCCAAGGCGCCCGTTTTCGTTGCTCCTGCAATGGACCTGGACATGATGCGCCACCCGAGCACCGTGCGCAATCTGGAACTATTGCGCAACTACGGCAACCACATCATTGAGCCTGCCGAGGGTGAATTGGCAAGCCATCTCATCGGCAAGGGGCGCATGGAAGAGCCCGAGAACATTCTAAAAGCGCTTGACCGCTTCTTTGCCGCAAAAGAGGACCTGAAAGGCAAACGCGTACTCATTACCGCAGGCCCCACGGTCGAGAAAATCGACCCGGTGCGCTACATCAGCAACTTCTCATCGGGTAAGATGGGCTTTGCCCTCGCCGAGGAATGTGCCAGCCGTGGCGCTGAAGTGACCCTAGTAGCCGGCCCGGTTACCCTCAAGACTCCCGAGGGGAACATCGAGCGCATTGATGTGACAACGGCCGTCGAAATGCATGATGCCGTGATGAAAGCGCTGCCCGAAAGTGATGCCGTCATCCTGTGCGCTGCTGTAGCCGATTACCGTGTAGAGAATGTGGCCGACAGCAAAATCAAGCGAGAGAAAACACAGAATCCCGTCATACAATTGATCCCCAATCCCGACATCGCCCGTGCCGTTGGACAAGCCAAGCGTCCCGACCAGGTGACTGTGGGTTTTGCACTGGAAACCGATAATGAACAAGCTAACGCTCAAGGCAAACTTGAACGTAAGAATCTGAATTTCATTGTTATGAACTCGTTGCGCGACAAGAATGCCGGTTTCCAGGTCGATACCAACAAGGTCACCATCATCACCGACCGCGGTGAGACGATTGAGGGTGAGTGCAAGTCCAAACGCGATGTAGCCCGCGACATAACCGATGTTTTATACAAGTATCTGACTGAGAAATGAAAAAAACACTTTTGCTGATTGCAAGCATACTGTTGTGTGCCTTTTTTGCCGTTGCCGATGACGAGGCGACAGCGCTCAACTGCGAGGTCGAGGTCAACAGCCAGAAAATCTCCAACGCCAACAAGGACATATTCAATGAGCTTAAGGAGAAGGTTACCGACTACATGAACACCACCCCGTGGTCCAACGCTATCTTCAGCACGAACGAGAAAATCAACTGCAAACTCCTGCTGACGCTTAGCTCCTGGGACGAAAACACCGGTTTGATGAAGGGCGACCTGCAGATCCAGTCACAACGGCCTGTTTTCAACAGCACCTATACGACTGCCCTCATCAACTTCAGGGACACCAAGGTGGACTTCCATTTCGAGACCGGACAACAACTCGTATTCAACGAGATGGAGATGGAAGATAACCTGACTGCGATTCTCAACTTCTGGGCCTATATGATTCTTGCGCTGGACTTTGACTCGTTTGAGCTCAACGGCGGCACGCCCTATTACGATATGGCCGCACAGGTGGTCCGCCTGGCTCAGAGTTCGGGCGAAAGCGGATGGAAAGCATTTGAGGACAACGCCAACCGCAGTGCTGTACTCAGCGCCTTTACCGAAACCCAGACCGCACCGATCCGCCAGATGCTTTACGACTATCACCGCATGGGCCTAGACCAGATGGTGATCACTGTCGACAAAGGACGCTCGGCCATTACCCACACGCTTGAGAACCTGGGCAAAATCTACAGCGTGGCACCGCTGTCGGTGTGCCTGACGATGTTCAAGGACGCCAAGCTCGATGAACTCATCAACGTTTACAGCAAAGCCAACACGACTGAGAAGGAAACGGTCTATGAAATGCTGTACCAAGTTTATCCCAGTGAAACCAACAGGCTGGAACAAATCAAGAAAACAGAGAATTAAAACAGCTGGAGAATAATGATCAAACAGCTGCACATCTCTAACTATGCGCTCATCGACAAACTCGACATCGGGTTTGCCGACGGGCTTACCATCATTACCGGAGAAACAGGTGCAGGCAAATCCATCATTTTGGGCGCTCTATCACTCATACTGGGTGAGCGCGCCGATGTCAAGGCGATTCGCGACACAGCGGCCAAAACGATTGTCGAGGCCACATTTGACATTGCGGGATACAGGCTTGAACGGTTCTTTCAAGACAACGATATCGACTGGAACGAGCATGAATGCCTGATCAGGCGTGAATTGTCTCCAACAGGCCGCACAAGGGCGTTCATCAATGATAGTCCTGTGCAGCTCAACGTGCTGCGTGAGCTGAGCACCCGTCTGCTTGACATCCACTCCCAGCACAGCAATATGCTGTTGTCACGGCCGGCTTTTCAACTCTCCATTCTTGACAGTATAGCCCAGAACGGCCAATTGTTGGAGAAATACCATCTGGCTTATCAGGCTTATCGCAACGCCATCAGCCAACTCGAAAAGACCGAGCAGGAGATGGAACAGCTCAAGCGCAACGAGGATTACATCCGCTTCCAGCTCAACCAGTTGCAGGAAATGCAGCTGCAACCCGATGAGGACCAGCAGCTGGAAGCATTGCAGAACAAGCTAAGTAATATTACTACACTGAAGGAAGCGCTGTGGAGCGTTGAAAGCGAACTGAACAGCGAGGAAAACAGTGTGCTGGAACGGCTCTCGTCAGTTGCCCAACGGCTGGAAGACGCCGAACAGAACCTCAATGAGGTTGAAGGCATGTCCGCGAGAGCGAGAAGCGCCCTTATCGACCTCAAAGATATTGCAATGAGCGTCAGCTCGATTGTTGACACATTGAACGACGATCCGGCAGAATTGGCTCGCGTCGATGAACGCCTGAACAATATCTATACCCTTGAGCGCAAGCACAACGCCCAGGATGTAAACGAGCTCATCAACATCCAGCATGACTATGAGAAGCAGCTGGGTGAGATAGAGCATAACGACGACATTATCGAGGAACTCAAGGCCCAAGTCCAGGCCAATCACGCAGCGGCAACGGATCTGGCTAAAAAACTGTCTGATCGTCGCCACGATGCGGCGAAAAGCTTTGGCAAGGAGTTTCTTGCGCTGGCCACCCCATTAGGCATGAAGAACATCGCCTTTGACGTGGCATTCGATCAAACTGGCCTGACACCCAGCGGCACCGATGACGTCAATTTCATGATGGCTTTCAACAAAAACCAGCAGCCCATGCCCGTCAAGGACACCGCATCAGGCGGTGAAATCTCGCGTGTGATGCTGTGCATCAAGACAATCATCGCCCGTCACATGCAGCTGCCCAGCATCATCTTTGATGAGGTGGACACGGGCGTGAGCGGTGACGTGGCCAACATGATTGGCGAGATGATGGCCGACATTGCCCGTTCCATCCAGGTCATCGCCATCACCCACCTGCCCCAGGTCGCTGCTAACGGTGACCACCACATGCGTGTGTACAAGACCGACACCGATAAAGAGACGCTCACCCGTGTAGAGACTCTAGATCAGCAAGAACATATCACCGAGGTTGCACGCATGTTGAGCGGCAAGGAATTGAACCAAGCCGCAATCGAGAACGCAAAATCACTGATAAAACACAAGCATAAAGACAAATGATTGACAAGACCCAATACATCTACGGCATTCATGCCGTGCTCGAGGCCCTTGATGCCGGCAAAGACATAGACAAAATCCTGTTGAGCAAAACGCTCAACGACGAAACGGCCAGAGAAATCATCGAGCAGGCCCGTGCACTGCGCGTGCCCGTGCAGCGTGTCCCTGTTCAGAAGATTGACCGCATCACCCGCCGCAACCATCAAGGCGTGCTTGCGATGATGGCAGCCGTGACCTATTATCGTGCCGAGGACTTGGTGCCTCACCTATTCGACGAGGGCGAGAATCCGTTTATCGTTGTGCTTGACGGTGTTACCGACGTGCGCAACTTTGGTGCAGTGGCCCGCACATGCGAGTGTGCCGGCGTGAGCGCCATCGTCATCCCTGACCACGAGAGCGTGAGCGTCAATGCCGATGCCGTCAAGACATCTGCCGGAGCGCTCAACTACCTGCCTGTATGCCGCGAGCACAATCTAGTCAAGGCAGTGAGGCTGCTGCGCGACAGCGGTTTCAAGATTGTCGGTACCAGCGACAAGAGCCAGATGCCTTATACCCAGGGCAATTACACAGGTCCTGTCGCCATCATCCTTGGCGCTGAGGACAAGGGCATTTCACCCGAAATCATGAAATTGTGTGACACACAGGTGCTTATTCCCGAGTTTGGCCACATCAATTCATTGAATGTCTCGGTTGCCGGCGGCATCATGATTTATGAAGTGGTCAGACAGCGTCTCAACGACAACCAAGAGGTGAATTAAGCGGCCGTTTTGTTGCAAACGCCATCAAATTTCGCTAACTTTGCAAGTTCAAATATTAATGATATGATAAATCGCGTTTTAATCCGTACCAAAGTCGTACAAAACCTATATTCATACATGCTTACCCGCCCTGAGCGCACGTTATCGGCTGCGCTCAAGGACTTGAACGCATGTCTCGAGAAGACCTACGAGTTGTACCATTACTTGCTGCTATTGCCCGTCGAGTTGACGCATATTCAGGAAATCAGACTGGATGAGGCCCGCAACAAGTATATGCCCACCGAGGAGGAACTCAATCCGAACATGAAGTTCGTCAACAACAGGTTGGTGAAGGCTCTTGCCGACAACGAGCAGCTGGCACAATTTGCCCAGGAACATACGGTGACGTGGAACGACGACCCCATCTTTGAGCGCATGATGCTCGAGAAAATCCTCAAGAGCGATCTCTATAACGACTACATGGCCGACGATGAGGACAGCATGACTGCCGATGCCCTGCTGTGGCAACAGCTGATGAAGCAGGTCATCCTGCCCGACGAGAATATGGCAGAGGCCATCGAGCAGCGCTCCCTGTTCTGGACCGAGGACGACCTGGATCTGGTGGGACAATTCGTGACCAAGACGTTCAAGCGACTGGCTGACGGTACCGACGACCCCATCCTGCCCATGTTCAAGGACGAAGAGGACAGTGACTTCGGCAAAGAACTGTTCAGTGCCGCCGTGACCATGATGCCCGAGAGCAATGCCATGATTGACGGACTGCTTGAGGAAAGCCGCTGGGACAAGGACCGTATCGTGCTCATGGACCGCATTATCATGTGCACAGCACTGGCCGAGCTGCGCACCTTCGAAAAAATTCCCGCAGCCGTGACACTCAACGAGTACATCGAACTGGCCAAGAATTTCAGCACTGCAGCAAGTGGCAAGTTTGTGAACGGTATCCTCAACAATGCCGTCAAGCAGTTGCGCAAGGATGGACTCATCTTCAAGCGTTGATAAGAATCACATTATAAACCAATAGAAATAAAACAAGATTATGCTTAACACGATTTTATTAGATGCCGCAGCAGGCGCACCCGCCGCTGGTGGCGCAGGTTGGAGCAGTATGATCATGATCGTTGCTCTGATCGCCATTTTCTATTTCTTCATGATTGCTCCTCAAAAGAAGAGAGAGAAGAAAATCAACGAATTCCGCAACAACCTCAAGAACGGCGACAAAGTGGTGACCATCGGTGGCATCTATGGCCGCATCCGTGAAGTCAAGGACAATGCCTTTATTCTTGAGATCGCCGACGGCGTACGCATCAAGGTAGACAAGAGCGCCATCTCGATGCAGGACAACACTGAGGTACCTGCCAAGTAAACAAACAGCAAGTAGGCTATCATGAAACTCTGGGACAACATACAAGGACGGTTAAAGCAGTCGCCCCGTACAAGGTCGATTCTGCTTTATCTGTTTTTCGTGGTCATCTCGGCCATGTTCTGGAGTTTTCTGACGTTTAACCGCGATGTGCAGCTCGACATGGAAGTACCTGTCGAGGTCAGTCTGCCCAGCAATGTGCATCTGTTGGCCAAGGTGCCCGACACGCTCACGGTAACCGTGCGTGATCGGGGCTACCGCTTCTTCTCTTATCTCTTCCACAAGACACCCAAGCTGACGCTGCGTTTTACCGATTACAGCGACGGCAACAGTGTCTTCAAGGTAGACCAGAGCCACTTACGGAAAGCCTTGGCGCCCGTGATCAACAAGAATGCGACAATCATCAGCGTCTTGCCTGAGTCTATCAACATCAAGTTCACCGACCTTCCTGGCAAGAAAGTGCCTGTAAAGACCGACATTCTTGTTGAGCCACGAGAAGACTACACGCTATACGGCGCATTGATACAAAACCAAGACTCTGTGCTCGTCTTCAGTGACGCCAAGACCTTGAGCCAAATCAACGAGGTCTATACCTATCATGTCGAGGAGCATGACCTCACCGACACGCTGTGGCGAAAAGTCACCATCGCACCCATTAATGGTGCCGTTGTCGAGCCGCGTTCCATCGACATCATGGTGCCTATCGAGAAGCTCAAGTCGCAGACCCGTTCGGTCAAGATTGCCGTTCGCAATGCACCTCCTGGAGTCAAGATGTTGCTCTTCCCCAGCGATGTCGAGGTTTCATTCCGTTCACCCGTCAGCCGCATCAATGACGATGATGCCGGCATTACCGCCGTCGTGGACTACAACAGTGTTGCCAATGGCACCCCTGGAAACAAGGTGAAAGTGATGATTGGCGAGGTTCCCGCAGCCTATCAGGATGTAGTATTCTCTCACGACAGTGTAGAGTACGTCATCGAGAAACATTGATAAGATGAAACTCATCGCCATCACGGGAGGCATTGGCAGCGGCAAGAGCGTCGTGGCACGTATGGTTCAAGTCATGGGCTATCAGGTCTATGACTGTGATTCACAGGCCAAAGCGCTGATGACCGAAGACGATCATGTCCGACACCAACTGGTGGATGCGTTCGGGCCCGAAACCTTTCTAGAGGATGGTTCGTTGAACCGACAGCACCTTAGTGCGGCAGCCTTTGGAAACGATGAGTCCCTGTCACGGCTCAACGGCATCGTGCATCCCGCCACGGCCAGCGATATGCTGCAATGGGGCCGAAACCAGGCCGATAGTGGTGCCACAGTCGCCTTTGTAGAAACAGCATTGCTGCGCACGGCAGGACTGGACCGGCTGATGGACGAAGTGTGGCATGTGACAGCGCCAGCCAGTGTGCGCATTCCTCGAGTCATGGCACGCAGCGGCTTGACGGCCCAACAGGTGCAAGACCGCATCGCCTCGCAGGCCATCGAAGAGTCCCTTGCCCCCGGTGAGCGCATCATCATCAACGACGGCATTGCGGCAGTATTGCCACAGGTCATCAACTTGTTGAGCATCAAAACAGAACAATAACAATAATTAAAATCAACATTATTTTTAACTAAAACTATGCTGAAAAAAATTTTATCCATTTCGGGACGTCCCGGACTTTATCAACTCATCTCCTACGGTAAAAACATGCTGGTAGTGGAAACCATTCCCGCTGGTCGCCGTTTCCCGGTTCATTCGCGTGAGCGTGTGATGTCGCTGGGTGATATCTCCATCTTTACCATGAGTGAGGATGTGCCCTTGACACAGGTATTTGAGAACATCGGCAAGAAATTTGACAACAAGGCTCTTGATACCAAGGAATATGCTACTCCCGAGCAACTCCACGAGTTCATGAACAGCGCACTCGAGAATTGGGACACCGAGCGTGTTCACAACAACGACATCAAGAGAATCATCTCGTGGTACAATATCCTCGTCAATGCCGGTATCACCGACTTCACCGCCAAGGAGGAAGAAACCGAAGAGGCTAAACCCGACGAGGAGAAGAAAGACTAAACCTGAGTGAGGTCTAATGTCTATCAACTGCAAACAGATACTTTACCTGGCAGCGGCGATACTATTGTCGCTGCCAGTAGTATCGTGCAGCAGTACCAAGAGCAACACACATACTTACCGCCCCTATCATGAGCGCCGCAACCGAGGCGGATCGGCCCATGATGATAACCCCACTGCCACCACAACCGACAAGAAACGTCCCATAGCACAAGAGGCACACGGTCTTGTCAATGACGAGTGGGCACGACTCGACATCAAGTTGGGACGGCACGACAACAAGAAACTGTATAAGGAATTGAAGCGGTGGCTTGGTACGCCTTATGCCTATGCCGAACACACCTGCGGTGAGGGCACCGATTGCTCAGGGATGGTTATGGAAGTCTTTTTGACGGTATATGGCATCAAGGTACACCGCAATTCCGCCAAGATGTTGGAGGAGAATTGCCGAGTCATCGATTTGGATGATTTAAAGGAGGGCGACCTGGTGTTTTTCTGCACCAATGGAGACGAGCGTGTCTCACATGTCGGCATCTATCTCAAGGACAACAAGTTTGTCCATGCCTCTTCGTCACGAGGGGTTGCTGTCGATGACCTACGCCAGAACTACTACGCCACGCATTTCCACGCTGCGGCCCGCGTGACCACACAACCCAAAAACAACTGATTTTTATATTTTCAAGTGCCTCCACAGGGCACGAGGCAGGCGGCGCCAAAGCGCTGTCAGGATGGCATATTTCCAATCAACAACTACAACATGGCGCTTGTTGTCGATGGCTTTGACTATCTGTCGAGCTACATTGTCAGGCTTGAGCATCAGGGGATAACGGTAGTCCCCGCTCAGCAGGTCGGTATCGACAAAGCCCGGACGGATGTCAGTAAATCGTATTTTCAAGCCACGGGCGTTAGCCTGCTGCTCCAGGGCTTGCAGATAGACGTTCTGCATCGCTTTGGTGGCAGAATAGGACGGAGCCGGGCCAAGTCCTTTGGTACCGGCAATGCTGGTGATGGCGGCAATGTGTCCCTCCCCGTGCTCGGCAAAATAGCGGTAAGCCTCACCTATCATGCGGGTGAAGCCCTTGCCATTGGTGTTTACCGTGTCGAGTTCAATGTCGGAAGTGAGCGTTCGGTTCTGCTTGCCAATGCCAGATACATGAAAATAGAGGTCCATGCCGCCCAGCTCGTCGATGAGCGAGCGCAGGCGAAGGTCGGCGTCCTCGGCAGTGACATCGATAGCAGCAGTCACGACCCTGTCGGGTGCCAGCTGTTTCAGGGCCAGCAGGCGGTCCTGACGCCGGGCTGCAATGCCCAAGTAATAGCCCTTGTCAAGCAACAGTTTGGCCACTTGTTGGCCAATTCCCGACGATGCACCGATGACAACTACTCTTTTCATAGCGGATTTAATTGTCATTCATTATATCCAGCTGTTGGCGCACACTATCCTCGTGTATAGCCTGCATGATGCGCTGTGTGAAGTCTGCGTCAAGCCCCAACCGGCTGCCTTCGTCAACGCGCGCATTCATCACATCCTGATAGCGTGCGGGCTGCACAATGCGCAGGTTGTTAGCCTTCTTGAAACGGCCTATTTCGCGTGAGATGCTCATGCGTCGAGCCAAGACTGCCAGCAGCTCGTGGTCACAGTCGTCGATTTGCTGGCGCAGCAAGGCCAATTCGTCCTCGATAGGGGCTCCAGAGCGAATAACCAGTCGGTCAAGAATTGACTTGAGCTCGTTTGGGGTTATCTGCTGGGCGCTATCGCTCAGGGCTTGCGCAGGATTGCAATGGCTCTCAATCATCAGGCCGTCAAACCCGGCATCCATAGCCAGTTGCGAGAGCGGTTCTACATATTCCCGCTTGCCGCCAATGTGTGAAGGGTCACACAGCAGTGTCATGCCAGATGCAAGACGGCGCAACTCGAAGGGGATGTGCCACAGGGGATCGTTGCGGTAGATGTGTGCTCCTGCCGAGCTGAATCCACGATGCACGGCACCCAGCCGCGTGATACCCGCATTGCTGAACCGTTGCAGGGCGCCCAGCCACAAGTCAAGGTCAGGATTCACGGGATTCTTGACCAGCACAGTGATTTCGTCATGCCCCTGCAACTGATCGGCGATATCCTGAACAGCAAACGGGTTGGCGGTTGTGCGTGCTCCAATCCACAGAATATCGATGCCGGCATCTAGGGCGGCACGCACGTGTTCGACGGTAGCTACCTCGGTAGCGACCATCATACCTGTTTCACGTTTGACCGCTTGGAGCCACTGCAGGCCCTCGTCGCCAATGCCTTCAAAGCTGCCGGGCATCGTGCGGGGTTTCCAGATACCAGCCCGATAGAATTTCACGCCGATAGCGCTCAACGCGCGTGCCGTTTCTAGGGTTTGCTGCTCACTCTCGGCGCTGCACGGGCCGGCGATGACAAGGGGCAAGCCGCTCTCCATACCAGGAAAAGAGAGCGGTCCGATATCAGATAATGACTTGGACAGGTTCATCAACAAGCCTTGAAACTCATGTCAAGCGACTTGATGGAGTGTGTGAGTGCACCTACCGAGATATAGTCCACGCCGCACTCGCCATAGGCACGCAAAGTGTCGATGGTGATGCCACCGCTGGACTCGGTCTCTACCCTGCCGTTGATAATTTCCACAGCCTTGCGGGTGTTTTCTACACTGAAGTTGTCAAGCATCACACGGTCCACACCACCATGGTCGAGCACCTGTTGTAACTCGTCGAAGTTGCGCACCTCGATCTCAATCTTCAAGTCCTTGCCGTTTTCCTTGCACCACCTGTGGGCATTCTCGATGGCAGGAACGATGCCACCAGCAAAGTCCACATGGTTGTCCTTGAGCAGAATCATGTCGAACAGGCCGATGCGATGGTTGCAACCGCCGCCAATCTTGACAGCATCCTTCTCGAGCAGGCGCATACCGGGAGTCGTCTTGCGGGTATCGAGCACGCGGGTCTTGAGTCCTTCCAGGCATTTGGCATAGCGGGCTGTTGTCGTGGCCACACCGCTCATGCGCTGCATGATGTTGAGCATCAGGCGCTCGGTCTGCAACAGGGAGCGCACCTTGCCCGTCACGACAAAGGCGATGTCACCGGGCTTGACATGGGCGCCGTCCTCGATCATCACCTCCATCTTCAATTCTGGATCAAATTTCTCGAACACGCGGCGTGCGATTTCCACACCGGCCAAGATACCCTCTTCTTTGACAATCAGGCGCTGGCGTCCCATCTCGTCGTCGGGGATGCAGCACAGGGTTGTAGCGTCACCGTCACCAATGTCCTCGGCAAATGCCAAGTCTATCAACTCATCAATCAGTTCTTCTCTTGTTTTCATAATATTATTCTTTTGTTTAGTGATTTTCTAGAGCACAAAAGTACTGATATTTCAGCGGATTTGCTAATTTTGTGGATATTTTTAGTAAAATGATCTTATTATGAAGATTACACTCGCTGTCATCGGCAAGACCGAAGTGGGATTTGTGCGTCAAGGCATTGAGGAATATGTCAAGCGCCTGCAGCACTATGTCACGTTCAATATTCAGTATGTGGGCGATGTGAAGGGCACCCGCAACATGAGTGAGGCGCAGCAAAAGGCTGCCGAGGGGCGTGCCCTGCTTGCCACGCTTGAGACCAGCGACCATGTTGTCCTGCTCGACGAGCATGGCACCGAACGTACTTCGATAGACTTCAGCCAATGGCTGCAGCGGCGCATGGCAAGCGGTGTCAAACGGCTGGTATTTGTCGTGGGAGGGCCTTACGGCTTCTCACCCGAGGTCTATGACCGTGCCAACGAGAAGATTTCGCTAAGCAAGATGACCTTCCCACACGAGCTCGTGCGGCTGGTGTTTGTCGAGCAGCTCTACCGCGGGTTCACCATCTTGCGGCATGAGCCCTATCATCATGAATAAATCACTACAGCGCCCATGCGCTGCAGTGATGTTTAAAGTATAATGTTTATTGTTGCGCGCTGCGCTAGCAGTTTAGGGTTCAGTTTAAGAGATTAGTATTTTTGAGATGAAGAGGTATTTATTCTTTTTGGTGATCATTCTGTTGGGAGTGGATGTTATGGGCAAGTCCTATTATAACACGGCTGAGAACAACTTTGGCGGACTTTTTCCCCATCCCGGGATGAGAATGCAGGGGCGTTACAAGGCCATCAACGAAGACTTGCTGATCGAGGAGAATGCCACGATGGCAACGGCTCTCACCATCGACACCATGTGCATCTACAGCACCGCCTACCGCTACCAGCTGCGACTGGCCAACCTGAACAACAAGCAAGGCAAGACCAAGTCAATCAAGAACCCCATGACGGGCGACAAGACCCCTGTGACGAGCACACAATGGGGACTGGTGTTCAACTATGACGAGATGGGCGACTATTGCGCCGTGGTGCTGAGTTGCGACAACAGCGCCCCCTATGACGACATCACCGACAGCCGCACGATGTTGGTATCCATCATCCAGCAATGCGGCAATGAAGTGACCCAATTGGCACAAACCACGCTGTCCAAGGGCGTTTCGCTCGAGGATGAGATGAACACGTTGTGTGTCGATGTTAACGAACAAACCGTGACTGTGTCCATCGGCAAGAACGAACTGCAGCAAGTGCTGGAAGCGCCAGTCAAGAGGGGCGCCGGCATGGTTCAGGTGGGATATCTAGTAGGGCCAGGTGCACGCACCGCTATCGAGCGTGCAGTGCTTACCATCGAGAACGAGAAGCAGGTGGCTGCGACTACACTGTGGACAGCCGCCTCGCTCGACGAGTATCTTGCCCAAAGTGCTGACCCCGTCGAGGGCTATTGGCGTTATCTGGACCGAGACATGCAGGATGAATGGCTGCGGCTGGGCGGCCGTTACACGCTGGCGATCGTGCGCAGCGATGACGGCTATGACCTCATCTATATCGACGGAGCCCAGGTCAAGAAGTCCATGTGGGAGCCCGGTATGCTGAAGGGGCACCTCACCCCCACCCTGTTCACTGGCAACTATGACCTCATGTGGATCGATGCCACGATGGAGCCCATCGACAAGGATGCTTATGCAACCGTCGAAAACGGCATCATCCTCACCTTGAATTTCCCTGTGTACAAGAGCCAAGTGCGACTCTCAAAAATAATCAATAATTAGGAATCTGAAGATTTTTGGCAAGAATTGTGATAATTATTTGCCAAAAAAGGAGTACCTTTGCAGCCGATTTTTTAACTAGAACCAAAATATTGATTTAACAATGAAGAAATTTGCTTTGATTTTTGCTGCCATGTTAGTCATGGCTCCGTTTAATGCAATGGCTGAGGACGAAGAGTCAAACTTTGAGGTATCGCACCCCTTCAAGGAGAATACGACCCATTGGAGCCTCGAGACCAACGGTTTCTACCTCGGTATGGGCGTAAAGCACAACTGGGATGCTATCAACAACTCGTTTGAAGTTGGTTTGCTCAACATCACCTCGATTAACTATAACAGCCTGCACGGCCAGAACCTGAGCCTTGGTGTTGGTATCCACCACCACTCTTACAGCATGAAGCGCCCCGGCATGCTTATGCGTGACGACAATGGCGTGGTTTTCTTGAGCGAGTATCCCTCAAATAATGTCGACAAGATCAAGGATCGCACCTCTAACCTGAACATGTGGAGCCTTCAGTTCCCGCTCATGTTCCGTCAGAGGATTGTCAAGAAACTCGAAATTGGCGTTGCTGGTATCCTGAACTGGAACTATATGGCCCGTGCCGACAACCATTACGAAATCAACAAGATTGACCATGACACCCATTACAAGGGCCTCAAGCAGAACAAGGTCAACTTTGATTTCATGGGCACGCTTACCCTTGGCGGCACTGGTGTTTACTGCCGTTACAGCCCCTCCAAGTTCTTCAAGGACGGCTTTGGTCCCGAGGTAAAGCAGACCTGGACTGTCGGTCTCATGATCGGTCTTTAATTGACGGAAATAACGTATAACACTGATACTATGGAGAACCCTGAGCAATCGGGGTTCTCTTTTTTTTCAGTTTTTCTCCATTTTTTGTTACAAATGGCCATGTCGTGCGTCTATTAAGTAGAAACGTCAATTGACAATGAAGCAACCCGACCACATCACAAGCGCATTCACCGCCCTGAGGGAGCAGATGCTCTCGCTGGCCGAACGCATCACGGGCAACCGTGACGATGCTGCCGATGCCGTTCAGGATGCCTTTGTGAAGCTGTGGCTGCGGCGGGAACGCATCGAGTCTTCGAGCCATGCCAGCGGAGCGGGAATAACGACTGTGCGCAATGCCAGCGTCGACCTGGCCAGGCGCAACAGCAGGCGGGGCCACATCCCCATTGAACAAGCTGATGATGCCCCAGTCGAGGTTACCGACACCGATCGTGAACTGGCCTACCGCCAAGTGCGTGCCATCATCGACAAGGAGCTGTCCCCCAACCAACGCGCCATCATCAACATGAGAGAAGTGGAAGGGATGGAATTTGAGGATATCGCAATGCGATTGGGACTACAAGCCGCCACAGTGCGGGTGGAACTGAGCCGAGCCCGCAAGCGGGTGCGCGAGATTTACCAAGAAAGAAAGGAGAACTGAAAAATGAAAAAATCACAATACATCAGCAGTCAGGCAGAACTTGAGGCGCTCATCGAGCGATACTTCGAGGGCATTACAAGCCTTGAGCAAGAAGACGCCATGAGGCAGTGCCTTGCACATTGCCCGTGGAGCAGCGAGGCCATCGACGACGCACGCATGGTCATGGGCTACTTTGCCGCCCACAGTAAACAGCATCGTCGCAGTGTGTCAAGCGGTATGCGCCAGGGCATCATCGGCATTGCAGCGTCGATTGCTGTAATATTGGCAGTTGGAGGCTATGTCCTGTGGCACCAGAGCCAACCCGGCGACATGTGCATTGCCTATGTTAACGGCACGGTTGTGAAAGACAACGATAAAGTAATGGCACTGGTCGCTAATGACATGAGCAAGATGGACGATGCCACCGATGCCATGACCAATCAGCTTTCCTCCCTGGGCGAAGCACTTGAACTCGATAACGAATAAAACACTACCGATATGAAACGAATCACCATCATCATTCTCGCCTGCCTGCTTACCTCAATAGCAGCAATGGCACAGAACGGACTGAATATCAACCGCCTGTTTGACGGACGATACAAGAAGGCCGCAGGCGCTACCGAAATCATCGTCACAGGCAGCCAGGCCCACGAAATCGGCCTCACGGTCTATCACAGCGTGAGTGTGACCGACAAAACGCAGGCCGAGATCATCGAGAACCTCGTCGTGAAAGACGGTGCACAGGCCATCGACAAGGAAGTGGAGTACCGCAACGGGCAGCTGTATTACGGCTTCTACACGATGCCCAAGAGCAAACGCAGCAACCGCTACATCTTCTTCCTGAACCAAAACCTGGCGCGCAAGTCACCCAAAAACGTCGTCACGCTCATCTATATGGAAGGCAGCGCCAGCGCCGACAAAATCAAGAAACTCATTCGTAAATAATCACAATCAATACACAACCGCATTATGAAGAAGTTTTCATTATTCATCACTGCCATCATGGCAGCCGCAACGGTGTCGGCCCAGTCACCCGACACAGTGACCGTCATCGAACAGCCCAGCCAGGTCATCATCACCGAGACTCCGACAGGCTCTCATGTAAAGGTGATCGGATCCAAAGAAAAAGAGGATTACAGTTACACTTACACGATGCAGCACGCCTCTAACGACACCGTACACACCACAAGTGACTGGGAACTCAACTTCCCGTTCAAGAAGAACAAGAGAAAACGCTACCACTGGACGATGGAGACCAAGGGCCTCTACTTTGGCGGTGGCCTAAAGACTTCATGCGACCTGGTCAACAACAGCTTTAACTGGGGTATTCTTGACATCGCCAGCATCAACTACGACACCTGGCACGGACAGCACTTCTCGCTGGGTGTGGGCTACGACAACAAGCGGTTCTCGCTCAAGCGTCCCAACTGCTTTGTCATGGATGAAGCCACCGGCATTGTGGGCATCAGCACCTATCCCGATGATGTAAAAGACCGCTCGTCGGTGCTCAGCATCAGGGCCATCCAGTTCCCCCTCCTGTTCCAACAAGATCTGGGCGAGGATTTCCACATCGTTCTGGGAGCCAGCATGAACTGGAACGTATATGCCAAGTGCAACACCCACTACAAGGTCAACAAGACCCACTACGACGTCTCCTATCGCGGCATCAAGCAGAACAAGCTGACCTTTGACGTAATCGGTGCCTTCTCGTTCGACGGCCTAGCCATCTATGGCCGCTACAGCCCCTGTAACATGTTTAAGAAAGGCTACGGCCCCGAAATCAAGAACACCTGGACCCTGGGCGTTGCCATAGCCCTGTAAACAACGGAGGGAACGGACATTACGGAAAAAATGGAGAGCCCGGTTATTGAGGCTCTCCGTTTTCTGTTTAATAGTCGCTGTCGCTCTTGTGTTTTTGTTTGCGGGTGTAGGTTTTCTTAGAGCGGTGGATGCGGTTGGTCGAGTGGAAGCCGGGGCCGAGCACTTCCTGCTGGCCCTCGCGGTTGCCACGACGCATGGCCTTGATGACGTCATCGAGGCGTGATTTCTGTTTCTTCTTTTTCATGATACTGATTGAAAAGCAAATATCGTGCCAGGCGTACGAGCCAATGGCTCGCAATACATCGACAACCTGTAACAACAACCAGGGCGGATGCCGTGGTGGCGCCCGCCCTGATTTAGTGGATTGTCGTCAAGGATTTACCCTTCGAGCTCCTTCTTGATGCGCTCGGTGAGCATGGGAACGATCTTGTGGAGGTCGCCCACGATGCCCAGGTCAGCTACACTGAAGATGGGGGCAAACTTGTCCTTGTTGATGGCGATGATGAAATCGCTCTCCTCCATACCGGCGAGGTGCTGGATGGCACCGCTGATACCGCATGCCATGTAGAGGTTGGGACGAACGGTCTTACCGGTCTGTCCCACCTGTACCTCGTGAGGCATCACGCCGTTGTCGACCATAGCACGTGACGAAGCCACCTGGCCGCCGAGGACGTCGGCGAGGGCCTGCAGCTTGTCGAAGCCTTCCTTGTCATGCACACCGCGGCCACCGCTGACGAGGACCTTAGCCTCGGCGATGTCGGCAACCTGCTTGTCGGCCTTGATGGTCTTGACGAGTTTTACCTTGAACTTGCTGGTATCGAACTTGGGTGCAAACTCGGTTACGATGCCCTCGCGACCGGGCTGGCGCTGCATCTTCTGCATCACACCAGGACGAACGGTCGACATCTGCGGACGATTGTTCGGGCAGATGATGGTCGCCATCAGGTTACCGCCAAAGGCGGGACGAGTCATGCGGAACTCGGGATTCTCATCCTTATCGGGTTCGATGTCGAGCTTGGTGCAGTCGGCTGTCAGACCCGTCTTGAGGCGGGAAGCGATGCGCGGAGCCAGGTCACGGCCAATGGTGGTGGCACCATAAAGCACAATACTGGGTTTGCGGTCCAGGATGATCTGGCCAACGGCCTGGGAATACTGTTCGCTGAGGAAGTCCTTCAACTCGGGAGCATCAACCACGATAACCTCGTCGGCACCATACTCGATAAGCATTTGAGCCTGGTCCTTGATGCCCTCACCCAGCAACATGGCAACCACCTTCTCGCCGAGGGCGTCGGCCAGGTCGCGGGCCTTACCTAAAAGTTCGAGTGCAACGGACTGGATAACACCTTCGCGCTGCTCAGCAAAAACGAATACGTTCTTATAATCTTTCTTGTCCATAGCGATAACTTTTAGATAATGTGTTTAACTTTCAGTTGATTAACAATCAGCTCAACAGCCTCTTCGGGGGTTACCTCGTGAACCTCGCCGGGAGCCTTCATGGCCTTGGGGAACGACTTGAACACCTTGGTGGGCGAGCCGGCGAGACCCAGCTTGCCTTCCTCGACGTCGATCTTGTCGGCACTCCAAACCTCGACTTCCTTGTCATAGGCCTCCATGATGCCGCTCACGCTCATGTAGCGGGCATCAAATGCCGATGCAAGCACGGTCAACAGGCACTTGCCCTCGACCTCGAGAACCTGGATGCCGTCCTCATTCTCCTTGTCGACCTGCAGGTTGCCATTCTCAAGCACCTTGGCATCGGCAACGTAGGTGATCTGCGGCAGGTCGAGATGCTCAGCCAGCTCAGGACCTACTTGGGCGGTGTCACCGTCGATGGCCTGGCGGCCAGCGATGATGAGGTCATAATCCAGCACACGGCACAGGCCCGACAGGGCGTAGGAAGTGGCCAGCGTATCGGCACCCGCAAACTTGCGGTCACTCAGCAGGATGGCACGGTCGGCACCCATAGCGAGCGCCTCGCGCAGCATGACGTCGGCTTGGGGAGGACCCATCGAAATCACGGTAACATGGGCTCCAAACTGGTCTTTGAGCCTCAAAGCCAGTTCAAGACCACCCTTGTCGTCGGGGTTCATAATGCTGGGAACGCCTTCACGAATCAAAGTACCCTTCACGGGGTCAATCTTGACAACAGTGGTATCGGGAACTTGTTTTACACAAACTATAATATTCATAATTAGTTCTTAGTTTTTTAGTTTTTAGTTCTTAGTTGTAAGAATGGTTTGTATCGCCTGAAAGAGGAAATATGACTTAAAACTTACAACTTAAAACTTACAACTTATTTAAACAATTGACCGGCAATTACCATGCGTTGAACCTCGGATGTACCCTCGTAGATCTCGGTAATCTTGGCATCACGCATCATGCGCTCAACAGGATATTCACGAGTGTAACCGTAACCACCGTGGAACTGAACGGCCTTGGTCGTCACTTCCATAGCTGTCTCGGCAGCAAAGAGCTTGGCCATAGCGGCATCGGCGCTGTAGGGCAGGTGCATGTCTTTCTTCCATGCGGCACTGCGCACCAGCAGACGGGCAGCCTCAACCTTGGTCTTGAGGTCGGCCATCTGGAACTGGGTGTTCTGGAATTTGGCGATAGCACGGCCAAACTGCTTGCGCTCCTTGGTGTACTTCACGGTCTCGTCGATAGCGCCCTGAGCGATGCCGAGGGCCTGCGAAGCGATACCAATGCGGCCGCCGTCAAGCGTCATCATAGCGATCTTGAAGCCCTTGCCGAGTTGACCCAGCAGGTTCTCCTTGGGCACGATGCAGTTTTCAAAAATCAACTCACAGGTAGCGCTGCCGCGGATACCCATCTTCAACTCCTTCTTACCAACCGAGAAGCCAGGCATGTCGCGCTCGACGATAAAGGCCGAGATACCCTTGGTGCCCTGCGACTTGTCGGTCATGGCCATCACGATGAACACGTGAGCGTTAGAAGCGTTGGTGATGAAAATCTTGGAGCCGTTGAGCACCCAGTGGTCACCAGCGTCAACAGCGGTCGTCTGCTGCATGGCAGCGTCGGTACCCGCATTGGGCTCGGTCAGACCAAAGGCGCCAATCCACTCACCCGAAGCGAGTTTGGGCAAATATTTCATCTTCTGCTCCTCGGTGCCGTGCTCCAGGATGGGAGCCATGCACAGCGAGGTGTGGGCCGAGAGGACAACGCCAGTGGTTGCACACACGCGTGAGAGCTCCTCAACAGCCATGATATACATCTGCACGGTACCGCCGGCACCGCCATATTGCTTGGGAATAGGAATACCCATCATACCGAGCTTGCCCATCTTCTGGACCGTCTCGAGAGGGAAGCGCTCCTGCTCATCAATTTCGGCAGCGAGAGGCTTTACCTCGTTCTCTGCAAACGAGCGAACCATCTGCAGGAACAGTTCTTCAGTCTTGGAATAGCTAAAATCCATTTCTTTTAAAGTTTTTAGTTTTAAGTTTTAAGTTGTTAGTACGGTTTGTATCGCCTGTAAGAGGTATGATTACTTAAAACTAACAACTTAAAACTTAAAACTGAATTCATTAATACTTGTAGAAGCCTTCACCGGTTTTGCGGCCAAGCAGACCGGCACGAACCATCTTGCGCAGCAGCGGGTGAGGACGATACTTGGGATCGCCAAACTCGTTGTAAAGCACCTCCATGATGGCGAGGTTTACATCGTTACCGATCAGGTCGGCAAGTGCGAGGGGTCCCATGGGATGGTTGGCACCCAGCATCATGCACTTGTCAATGTCCTCGGCGCTGGCAATGCCGTCGGCCAGGATACCTACTGCCTCGTTGATCATCGGGATGAGAATGCGGTTAACGACAAAACCGGGAGCCTCGTTAACAGGCACGGGGGTCTTGCCGATCTCGGTGGTCAGGTCAACGATGCACTTGGCAGTTTCCTCGCTGGTGAGCTGGCCCTTGATAACCTCAACGAGAGCCATGCGGTCGGCAGGATTGAAGAAGTGGCAACCGATGAACTGAGCGGGACGGCTGGTGCATGCGGCAATCTCGGTAATCGAGAGCGACGACGAGTTGGTAGCGAAAATGGTCTCGGGCTTGCAGATCTTGTCAAGCTCCATGAACACATCCTTCTTCAACTGCATGTTCTCGACAGCAGCCTCGATAACGAGGTCGGCATCGGCGAAGTCAGCATAATCGGTCGTCGTGGTGATGTTTGCCAGGATAGCCTTCATGGCATCCTCGGTGATTTTGCCTTTCTCCACGAGCTTGTTGTAACCCTTGGAAATCGAAGCCATAGCCTTGTCCAGACTCTCCTGAGTGCGGCTCTTCATGACAACGGGCATCTTGGCGGCAAACGCCTTGACGATACCCTTAGCCATCGTACCTGTTCCAATAACACAGATTTTCATAATTTGAAACTATTTTATTGATTTTAAATGATTTATGTTAATTATTCTCCAGTAAATGCAGCTGGACGCTTATTGAGGAAAGCATCCATGCCCTCTTTTTGGTCCTTAGTGGCAAAGCACTGGCCGAAAAGCTTGTTCTCGAGCGCAATAGCATCATCAGCATCCAGGTCGTAGCCCTCGTTGATGCTCTGCTTGGCCAAGCGGATAGCGATAGCGGCGTTCTTGAGCATCATGGCAGCCATTTCCATGGCCTTGCCCATGAGTTCCTCGGGCTCGTAAACGGCATTGACCAGGCCGATGCGCAGGGCTTCGTCAGCACGGATCACCTTGCCCGTGTAGATCATCTCCTTGGCATAACCTTGGCCGATGAGTTTGGGCAGGCGATAGGTACCCGAGAAACCGGGAATGATACCCAGTCCCACTTCGGGCTGACCGAATTTGGCTTTGCTCGAAGCAATGCGGATGTCGCAGGCCATGGCCAACTCACAGCCGCCACCCAATGCAAAGCCGTTGACAGCGGCAATGACGGGAATGGGCAGCAACTCGATGCGGCGGAACACCTGAGCACCCAGACGGCCAAATTCCTGTCCTTGGGGCTCGTTGAGGAGAGCCATCTCGGAGATATCGGCACCGGCAACAAAGGATTTCTCGCCATCACCCGTGATGATGAGTACACGGGTCTGGGCATCCAGATGACCGACGAAGTCGTCCAGCTCCTTGAGAATCGTGGAGTTGAGCGCATTCAGCGACTTGGGTGCAGAAATCTTGAGGACGGTAATCCCCTCGTTGTGCTCAAACTTTAAAAATTGATATTCCATGACGAGACGGAATTATACATCCATGGGCTTGAGGTCGGGCGAGATGATGAGCTTGGCCTCGGTAGCAGCCTGTACATCCTCAACAGTGAACTCGGGATGCAGCTCGCGCAGGACGATGCCCTCGGGGGTGATGTCCATGACGCCCATCTCGGTGATGATCATGTTGACCTGACCAGCAGCGGTGAGAGGCAGCGTGCACTCTTTCAAGATCTTGGGATTGCCCTTCTGGGTGTGTTCCATCGTCAGGATCACACGCTTGGCACCTACAACGAGGTCCATTGCGCCACCCATACCGGGAGCCATCTTGCCAGGGATAATCCAGTTGGCCAGGTTACCTTTCTCATCGACCTGCAGAGCGCCCAGGAACGACACGTTCACGTGGCCGCCGCGAATGATGGCGAACGAGGTAGCCGAGTCGAAGGTGCAAGCACCAGGATTCAGCGTAATGGCACCGCCACCAGCGTTGATGAGGTTCTTGTCCTCCTTGCCCTCTTCGGGCGTGGGACCCATACCCATGGCACCGTTCTCGGTCTGCAACGTAACCGAAACGCCGTCGGGCAGGTAGTTAGGGATTAAGGTGGGGATACCAATACCCAGATTCACAACATCGCCATCGTGCAACTCTTTGGCAGCACGTTTTGCGATGACTTCTCTCATTTGATATTTATCCAATTATGTTGTTTTTAAAAAGTTATTTCATTCCTCTCTTGACCATTTCCTGAACAACGAACGAAGCCACGTCGTCGGCATAGGTGTTCATGCCGAAACCGGCATCAAAGCCCAATTCCTTGGCCAGCTCGTGCGTTACACGTGCGCCACCACAGCAGCAGATCATCTTGTCGCGCAGGCCCTCGGCCTCCATGAGCTCGATAAACTCTGTCATGTTCTTGATGTGGACGTCTTTCTGGGTCACCGTCTGTGAGACGAGAAGGGCGTCGGCATGCAGTTCGATGCCCTTGGCGATAAACTCGTCGTTGGGCACCTGGGAACCCAGGTTATAGGCCTCGATCATCTCATAGCGCTCCAGGCCATAATGGCCGGCATAGCCCTTCATGTTCATGATGGCATCGATACCCACCGTGTGGGCATCGGTACCTGTCGAAGCGCCCACGATGACGATCTTGCGGCCAATGTTCTCCTTGATGTACTCGTCGGTCTCGTACATGTCCATCGTGTTGCTCTCCACCTTGGGGACATAAATGGTCGAATAGTCCACCGTGTGGGTGCAGCTGCCGTAGCAGTTGAAGAAGGTGAAACCCGGGGTCAACTCCTTGTAGAAGACCACACTGGGATTCTCCAGACCCATTTTGCGGAGTAACTGCTTGGCGGCCTCAACGGCCTCGGCGCCACAGGGCACGGGCAGGGTGAAGCTGAGCTGCACCTTACCGTCGTTCATGGTGTCGCCATAGGGCTTTATCTTGGTGAAGTCTAAGGTTTTGTCAAAATCCTTAGCTTCCATGCTATATAATCCTTCGCTCATAGTGATATAGTAACCTTATAATTCGTGTTGATATTATCTCTTGCCTTTCATCAGTTCCACAAACGGGTTGTAGTAGTTCTCGCCCTTCATGGTTACGCCCTCAAGGCCCTTACCGCCGTTCTTGGGACGTTTCACGTCACCGAAGATGCCCTTCTCCAATGCGGTGAAGAGGCCTTCCTTGGTGATATCCTCAAGCAACTTGATGGTGTTGCCCAGCACTTCCTTGACGCGGTTGCGGCAGATACCGCCCTCGACAAACTCCATTTCCTCGCCAATGCTCTTCATGTTGTTGAAGATGTACTTGGCATTCTCGATCGAGAGGTAACGGTCGCTCATGAAGGGGGTGTGGATAGCCTCGGTGGGCATACCCAGCAACTGGATACCCTGATGGGTCCAGATACCGATCATGTTGAACAGCGCATCCTGGATGTGGCCGCGGAAGATGTTACCCGTCATGAACTTGGTGGGCGGCATGTACTTCAGCGTAGCCTTGGGGAAGATTTCGCGGGTCATCTGTGCCTGAGCCAGCTCCAGCAGGAAGCCGTTCTCGAGCATGGGATCCATCTCGAAAGCGTGTCCCAGACCCATCTGTTCCTCGGGCAGACCAGCCATGAGGGCCAGCTGCTCGTTGATGAGGTCAGAAGCCAGTACCGTGTGCGCTGCCTCGACAGCGTCGGCAGTGGTCAGGTAGTTGTCCTCACCCGTGTTGATGATCACACCGGCAAAGCCGTTGATGATGCGGCTCATGTACTGGTCGATGAGCGTGCGCTGCATGTTGATGTCGCGGAACAGAATACCATACAAAGCATCGTTCAACATCACGTCCAGACCCTCGAAAGCGCCCATGATGGCAATCTCGGGCATACACAGACCTGAGCAATAGTTACACAAGCGGATGTAACGGCCCTGCTCCTCGCCCACTTCATCGAGCGCCTTACGCATGATGCGGAAGTTCTCCTGGGTAGCGAAGGTGCCGCCAAAGCCCTCGGTCGTGGCGCCATAAGGCACATAGTCCAGCAGACTCTGGCCCGTGGTACGGATCACTGCGATGACGTCGGCACCTTGACGGGCTCCTGCCTGAGCCTGTACCACGTCCTCATAGATGTTACCCGTTGCCACGATGATGTAGAGATAAGGCTTAGGCCCCTCACCGATGGTTTCCAGATAGTGTTCACGGCGCGAGCGGCGAGTGCGTATGCGCGTCATGCTCTCATCGATGACAGGTTGCAGTGCTTTTGCAATCTGTTGCGGGTCGCGTGTCACTACCTTGGTGATGTCCAGTTCGTCAGCTGCCACTTTCTCGGCAATCTGCTGGGGGTTGAGTCCCGTTTGAATCATGGCATTGGCAATGAAGAACAAGGCACCCTCGTTCAAGACGCCTTTGTCTTTCAACGCCTCAACAACCACGTTGGGCAGAGGCACATCATTGTCATCAACGCCGTCGATGCCCATCAAGCGGCACAATGTACGCTCCACAGCCACCGTGGTGTACTGCTCCACAAAGGACTGCACATCCTCGGCGATGCCTTTGGCCAATCCTCTGGCGTACTCAACTTTTTCAAAATCTAGTCCTAACTTGCTCTTTTGCATAGTGTATAATAGTATATAGTATGATGATTGTCATGGTTGCGGGTAAGACTCCAACAGGTTTCGGGCAATGCCGATCCACTCGCTGTCGATGCCCAGACTCTGGGCGATATTCAATGCCTCGTGCGGCACCTCACCGTCCTGAACCTCGACCAGCCGGTAATCCATCTCCCCGTTCTCAATGCCTTTTACCCTGAGGCAACGGGCTTCACCCGGTTCTATATCATAGTGCGTTGTCATCACCAAGCTCACAGCGCTACCGGTGAGCACCTTGAGCAATGCCGTTACAAGGGCAGTGCCTTCGGTGGGATTGGTCGTGCGTGCAGGCTCGTCTATCAACGCCAGTAATCTCTTGTTCATGCGTGATGCCTTAATGACGGCATCAATGTTCTTCATCTCAGCAGCGAACGACGACAGGCCCTTCTCGACCGACTGTTCGTCACCGATGCAGAAGTATATCTCGTCTTTCACGGCAATTTGGGCCGAAGCCGCAGGAATGCCGAAACCGAATTGGAAAAGCAGTTGACACAGGGTCAATGTCTTCAATACCACGGTCTTGCCGCCCATGTTGGCGCCGGTAATCAGCGTTGGCTGCATGCCGTAAGTGATATCCACCGGTTGGAATTCACGTCCATGCGCAGCGAGGGCTACTTTCACCTGTGGGTGGAACATGCAATGATAGTTGCTTGTCCCGTCATTGGACAGCATGGGGAACGACAGGCCCATCTGTCTCATCTGCATGGCCTTGGCCAGGCAGACATCAATCTGCGCCAAGGCAATCTGTGCCTGCTCAATCGCAGCTGCAAAGGGGTGCAACTGCACGCTCAGGTCTCTTCTCACTCCTTCTTCCAACTCGCTGGCCTGAAGCAGCAGGTCATCCTGCTGGTCGGGATGCTGGCGCATCTGGGCGCGCAGGTCCTTGAGTTGAGCACAATAGGAGTCATATATATAAAATGTGGCTATTTTCATCCCGTCAGGATCCAGGATGGTAATCACCCCGTCAAGAGCGGGAATCTCCACTACCCCACCCATGCCGTGTTTTTCCATCAACTTGGCCACGTCAGTTGCAAGGATCGCCAGATGCTTGATCTCAAAGAGCTCGATATCGTCAAGCACAGCACTCTGAGAGAGATTGCGGATGGTGGTGCGGATGTCTTTCAAGCCCTGCAGCTTGAAGAGCAGCGTATCTAAGTGGGTTTTCTCTACCCGATCGATAAAATCGGTGAAACGATGAAGAACTGCATAGGATGCAGCAATCTCCTCGTCCCTTGTCATCATGGGGGAATCGAGGAGCCAACGGCGGGCAAAACCCGACTGCAGTTCCAGCTCGTCGAGCATGAAACGCAGGCCGCAGGGCGAATCTATGACATTCTTCAGTTGCACACTAATTAATCGTTGTTTTTTAACAGATCGTAAACCGGAAGCATGATCGCTTCACTCAGTCGGTTACACAAAGCTTCAGAATCGAGGACATATCCACTGGGCGAGGTGGGATTGACTGTCACGGCAATCAATTTGCTCTTTTGCATCACCCTGATGCGGCCACCAGACTTGATGAAGAGCCTGAATTGCTGCGGGGTGACGAAAATCTTGGTGAAATCCCTCACCACCAGTTCCACTTGCTTGAGGCTCTTGTTTTTCCTCACTTTCTCAAGGAAACCATCGACCAATGCGCCTGCCACATAGAGCGTCTTGCAGTCGTCCATGCCGTCGAAACGGATATCCTTGGACAAAGAACTCAAGGCCTCCAGGCTGTGCAAGTTGCCATCTCCGTCAATGAACCATACTCCCCGTTCCAGCGGCAAAAGCCTCTTGATATTGTCCTCGCTTGTCAACTCCAGATTCACCAGGTCAACAACATGTGCCGTTTTACTCACCAGCGTTGACAGGTTTGCCGAATAGGCTGCGCCTGTCGCCAAAATCATTGACTGACTCACGGCTGGCGAAGCCGAACTCATGCGAGACAAAGCGCCATCAATGATCACCAGGTCGATGTCCTGCCGTCTCATCTCGCCCATCCAACGCTTGAGGCTAGAGGCCGATGACGGTCCAGATAGCAGGATTTTGCCCGTCGTGAGCGCCCTGGCGGTCACTACCCTACCCAGTGATGTATTCTCGTCACTCACGTCTATAAGTTCCGAGACCAGACGTCGCTGGCGGTAGTGCATCTCGCTAGTGCCGAAGTACATGCCCTCGCGAAGGACAATCTCGGGCTTTTGCGTGCGGGTGACTTGATCCACTGTTTCCCCGTCGATGCCGATCGAAGTCACGGCAATGCGCTTGTTTTGGACTGGCAAACGGTCAAGGATGTACTTGAGAGACTCGGTTTTACCAGTATTTTTCTCCAGTCCCACGATAGACAAGCTATCGTAACGCATTATTTCATCGATGAATGGGAGCACAGAATACACCTCAATTAATCCGATGGCCCGTGAAGGCGCACTATAGCGCCCTCACAGACCTCGGACGAAATATTTCACTTCTTGTTGCGGACCTCGTTGCGCTCATGACGCTTCAGCGCCTTGGGCTCAATGTTCATGCGCTCACCCTCAAGCAGCGAGATTACACCATCCACAGCCTTGTCGGCAGCCACCTGCTCGCGCTGGCGGGCAGCCTGGCACTCGGGACAGTTGCACTCGTTGTGATATTCGGTGGGCTCGGTATAGGTCGTGATCACACCTTCAAAGTTGCGCAGCACTACCCTGCCAGGCGATTGCGAGATGACGTACTGGGGCATGACGGGCGTCTTGCCGCCGCCACCGGGAGCGTCAACCACAAAAGTGGGAACGCAATAACCGCTCGTGTGGCCACGCAGGCCCTCGATGATCTCGATGCCCTTGCTGACGGGGGTACGGAAGTGCTCCAGACCCATCGACAGGTCGCACTGATAGATGTAATAAGGACGAACACGGATCTTGACGATCTCGTGAACGAGCTTCTTCATCACATGCACGCAGTCATTCACACCGCGCAGCAACACGGTCTGGTTGCCCAAGGGGATACCGGCGTTGGCCAGCATCTCGCAGGCGCGGCTCGACTCGGCGGTCACCTCGTTGGGATGGTTGAAGTGGGTATTGATCCAGATGGGATGATACTTCTTCAACATGTCACACAACTCGGGCGTGATGCGCTGGGGGCAAACCACGGGAACGCGGGTACCCAGACGGACGATCTCCACGTGAGGAATCTTGCGAAGCTCCGAGATGATGTACTCCAGTCGCTTGTCGCTCACCATGAGGGCGTCGCCACCCGAGAGGAGGACGTCGCGAACGGTGGGCGTGTTGCGGATATACTCCAGTGCCTTCTCGATGCGGTCAATGCCACACTCGTTGTCGGTCTGACCTGCAAAACGGCGACGGGTACAGTGACGGCAATACATCGAGCACATGTCGGTGATGAGGAACAGCACACGGTCGGGATAACGGTGGGTCAAACCGGGCGTGGGAGAATCTTCATCCTCATGCAGCGGGTCAAGCAGATCGGCAGCGGCCTGATGGGTCTCAAGACCAGTGGGGATGCACTGACGGCGGATGGGGTCATGGGGATCATCGGGATTGATGAGGCTCAAGTAATAAGGCGTGATGGCCATGCGCAGGGTCTTGAGGGTCTGTTTAACGCCCTCTTCCTCCTCGGCGGTAAGTTTCACGTATTTCTTGAGCTCTTCAAGAGTCTCGATGCGGTTTTTCACCTGCCATTTCCAATCGTTCCACTGTTCGTCGGTGACATCGGGAAACAACTGTTTTCTTCTTGATTCTGTCATAAGAAAAAGATGATTGATTATGCGTAGAGTTCCTCAAAGATCTTGCGCAGCTCAGGGCACTCGCGCAGCTCCTGCAGGGTAAAGTCGGCATGGCCCTTGGTGTAGCCGTTACCGATAATCATGTTCACGTCGGCACCGATGCCTTCAGCACCCAGGGCAGCCTTGGTGAAGCTGGTGGCCATCGAGAAGAAGTAAACCACACCGTCATCCTTGGTGCACAGTACTGCGGTCATCTCGCAGTCGGGCACGTTCACGCAGTTGATGGTGGTGTCGGCCATCTTGCCATCGGTCAGCTTGTAAACCAACTCGTAAACCTCAACGGGAGTCATGCCGGCAACGCTCTCGACCACGTCACAGAAGCCGAGGTCCTTGATGCGCTGGGTGGACTTGGGGCTGTTAGCCAGACCAATCACCTTACCGGTGACCCCAACGCGCTTCTTGGCCTCGTAGCAGCACAGCATACCGCTCTTGCCACCTGCACCCAGGATAACCACGTTCTGGCCATACTGGCACAGCTTGGCGGTCTGAGCGGGAGCACCAGCCACGTCGAGTGCGCTCAGCGCGAGTTTCTCGGGCATGTCATCGGGAATCTTGGCATAAATACCGCTCTCGAACAGGATTGCCTTACCCTTGATGTCCACCTGGTCAACGTCGGCACGGATCTCGAGAATCTCGTCGATGCGCAGCGGGGTCAGTGACAGTGAAACGAGGGTAGCGATGCGGTCGCCCTCCTTGAGGTCGATCTTGCCCTTCAAGGCATCACCGATCTTCTCAACCTTACCCAGCAGCATACCGCCCGAACCGGTGCGACGGTTGCGGTGCTTACCCTGCAGCTCGACATTGAGGAGCATCTCCTTCTTGATCTCTTCCATTACCTCGGCCTCGTTGTTGGGGTCCTTGGCCTGCTGCTTAGCATAGTTGTGGATATCGGTAAACGAAGCGGAGTCAATATTCAGGGTCTGTACATCGATCAGGATCTCGTTGTCGTAGATCTCGTCCATGTTATTGTCCAGCTTGTTGGCGGGCTGAGGAAGAATGCCCTTGGGTTCGATCACTCGGTGGGTACCGAATCTATTTCCGTGTTTCTGCATTGTTTTAATAGGTTTAAATTGTTAAACGATTATTTTAGTTCTTAGTTGTTAGTCCTTAGTCCTTAGTTTCTAGTCCCTAGTCCTTAGTTTCTAGTTGCGCTTGGGCAAGCCGAGGATTTCGCGGGCCTCGTCGCTGGTGGCGATGGGACGGCCCAGCTCTTTTGCGATGCGAACGACCTTCTCAACGAGTTCGCCGTTGCTCTTGGCAAGCACGCCCTTGGAGAGATAGAGGTTGTCCTCAAAGCCTACACGAACGTTACCTCCCATGGCGATAGCAGCTGCTGCCATCGGGAAGGCATGACGGCCAACACCGGTTACGGTCCAGGTTGAGCCTGCGGGAATGCCGTTCACGAGCCAGCACAGGTTGGCTACGGTAGCGGGGGTGCAGCCGGGGACGCCAAGCACGAAGTTGAACTGCATGGGATTGCCGGGAACCTCACCCTTGCGGGCCATGGTCAGGATGGTGTCGAGGTGACCCATCTCGAAGCACTCATATTCGGGCTTGATACCGCGCTCGATCATGCGCTTGCCAAAGGCACGCATGGTGGGCATGGTGTTGTCGAAGATCTCATCGCCAAAGTTGCAGGTACCGCAGTCGAGCGTCGCCATCTCGGGCAGCGGGGTCGTGTCGGTAGACTGAAGACGCTCGTCGGGAGTCATACCCACAGCACCGCCGGTCGACGGGATAAGAATGACATTGGGGCACACCTTGAGGATGGCCTCTTCACATTCCTGGAAACGGGCACGGTCCTGAGTGGGCGTACCGTCGTCCCAGCGCACGTGCAGATGGACGATAGCCGCACCGGCATCAACAGCCGACTTGGCCTCACGAACGATTTCTTCTACGGTATAGGGCACGTTGGGATTCTGCTCCTTGGTAACCTCGGCGCCGCAGATGGCGGCAGTGATAATCAGTTTATCCATTCTAGTTTCTAGTCCTTAGTTTTTTGTCCTTAGTTTTTTTGTTGGCCGTGGCTGAGCCACGGCACAGGGAACCTTTATTTGTTCTTGCGTTGGCAGTCTTTGGGGGTTACGCAGGTTCCAGACGCGCGGCAAACCACAACGGGCTCGTCGAGGATGTCGGCAGCCGATGCTGAGATGTCAGGACGGGCCTGAGCCACCTTGCGTGCCTCGAACATCATGTGACGTGAGGTGTTGCCCTCGCGATCGATCCAACCCTCGGCCTCGATGAAGTCACCGGCATAAACGGGAGCCAGGAACTCAATGTTGTCATAAGCACAGAAAAGGCCCTCGTCACCGTCACGCATAATCAACAGTTCGGTAGCCACGTCACCAAACAGGTGAACCATGTGTGCTCCATCCACCAAATTGCCACCGTAGTGTGCATCCTTTGCGCTCATGCGCAGTCTGATCATTGTCTTGTATTCCATTATAGTCTTTAGTTTCTAGTCTTTAGTCTTTAGTTACTTCTCAACATAGATGCCATCAACGTAGATACCCGAAGCGTGAACATGTTCGGGAGCGATTTCGCCAACGGGAACGAGCTTCTCGGCCTCAACGACAACATAGTCGGCTGCAGTTGCCATCAGCGGGTTGAAATTGTTGGTGGTGCCTAGGAATACCATGTTGCCAAACTCATCGACGATGTTGGCACGCAGGAAGGCGATGTCGGCACGCAGGGGCTTCTCCAGCAAGAAGTCCTGACCGTCAACCTTGATGATTTCCTTACCATCGGCCATGATGGTGCCCAAGCCAGTGGGGGTCAGCACGCCGCCCAAACCAGCGCCTGCCGCACGGATACGCTCGGCCAGAGTGCCCTGGGGAACATATTCCACGATGAGGGTGCCCTCATTCTTCTGCAAAGCAGTCTGCTTGTTGGTACCCGTGTGGGATACGATAGCCTTCTTTACCTGGTGATTGCTGACCAGCTTGCCGTGAGCCACCTCGTCATAGGCGGTGTCGTTAGCAATAATGGTGAGGTCTTTAACACCCTTCTCTACAATGGCGTCGATGATCTGGGTGGCACTGCCGTTACCCAAGAAACCGCCAAACATGATTGTCATACCGTCCTGTACTTTCTCGACGGCTTGCTCCAATGTGATTTGTTTGTTCATAATGTTTATGTTTTGTAATATATCGGTTTATGTCTAATAATGGGTGCAAATATAGAAAATTTTCATCAAATAATAAACCCTTTATTCTCTTTTTTTCACTAATGTATATATAATCTAATCAATGACAGCTATTTGTGAGTTATTAACAGATTTCGGGTTTTTGTGCCAGGTATGCAAAAAACGCCCGTTTTCACGTCTGGTACGCGTGAAAACGGGCATTAAGTCAATCTATCCCGATCAGGCTTACAGGCCCAACGCCTGGCGCATAGCGGCCATCGCGTCGTTCAGGCCCTGGGGATTGCGTCCTCCAGCCTGAGCAAAGTGGGGCTGGCCTCCACCACCGCCCTGGATGCACTTGGCAGCACCACGCACGATATCGCCAGCCTTCTTGCCGCTCTTGACGATATCCTCGCTGAGCATGACGGTCAGCATGGGCTTGCCTTCAAACTCGGTAGCGGCAAGGAATGCCGTTGCCGTCGGGCAATCGGCCTTGATGGTGAGCGCCACGCCCTTAACTACGTCGGGCACTCGTACACCTGTCAGGGTGATGATTGTCATGCCGTTCTCTTGCTTTGCCTCGTTCTCGAGCTGCTTTGAGAGGATGGCGATGCGCTGTTTCATGAAGTCGTCCACCTGCTTTTTGAGGTCGGCATTCTCCGAGAGTGACTTCTGCAATGCGGCAATGGCATCGGGTGCATTGTTGAGCAATTCCTTGACCTTGGATAGCGTATCCTGAATACTGTCAAGCATATCCTCGACACGCTCGCCTGTAACGGCCTCGATACGACGGATGCCGGCTGCGATGCTGCTCTCGCTGACGATGCGCACCATGCCGATGTTGCCCGTGTTGCACACGTGGGTACCACCACACAGCTCAACCGAGTCGCCATACTTGATGACGCGCACACGGTCACCATATTTCTCGCCAAAGAGCGCCATCGCGCCCATCTGACGGGCCTCGTCGATGGGCATTTCGCGATGCTCCTCGCGCTGGATGGCCGAACGGATCATCTGGTTTGCCAAATGCTCGACCTGACGGATTTCTTCAGGCGTTACTTTGCGGAAATGCGAGAAGTCGAAACGCAGTGAAACCGGGTCCACATAGGAGCCCTTTTGCTCCACATGAGTGCCCAATACCTGACGCAAGGCTGCATGCAGCAAGTGGGTTGCCGTGTGGTTGCACTCGGTAGCATGACGTGCCTTCAGGTCGATGGATGCGAGCAGTGTCGCATTCACGTCGCTGGGCAATTTTGCCGTGATGTGAACGGGCAGGTTGTTCTCGCGCTTGGTGTCGGTCACCTCGATGATTTCGTCACCCAACTTGAGGGTACCGCGGTCACCCACCTGACCACCCATTTCGGCATAGAAGGGAGTGCGGTCGAGCACAATCTGATAGAAGGATTTGTTCTTCTGGGTCACCTTGCGGTAGCGCAGGATGTTCACATCACACTCGCTGAGGTCATAGCCCACAAATTCCGTGACGCCGTCCTTGAGCTCCACCCAATCGGTAGCCTCGACAGCGGCGGCATTGCGTGCGCGCTGTTTCTGCTTCTGCATCTCGACATTGAACTCCTCCTCATTGACGGTCATGCCGTTCTCACGCAAGATGAGTTCGGTCAAGTCCAAGGGGAAACCGAAGGTGTCATAGAGGGTGAACGCCTCCTTGCCATCGACAACGGTTTTGCCAGCAGCCTTAGTGTCGGCAATGACCTTCTCGATGAGTTTCATACCCGTTTCCAGAGTGCGCAGGAAAGCATCTTCCTCCTCTTTGGTAACGTGCTTGATGAGGTCGGCCTGAGCTTTAATTTCGGGATAGGCTTCGCCCATACTTTCGATCAGCGTGTCAATCAGGCGATACATGAAGGCCTCACGGAATCCCAGGAAGGTGTAACCATAACGCACGGCGCGACGCAAAATGCGACGAATCACATAACCGGCCTTGGCATTGCTGGGCAGCTGACCGTCGGCAACCGAGAATGCGATGGTGCGCACATGGTCGGCCACAACGCGCATGGCAATGTCCACATCCTTGTTCTCGCCATATTTCTTGCCGCACATCTCACCCAACCTGCCGATGAGGGGCTGGAAAACGTCGGTATCATAGTTGGATTTCTTGCCCTGCAGGGCCATGCACAGGCGCTCGAGGCCCATACCGGTGTCAATCACCTTGTTGGGCAGCGGTTCCAGCGAACCGTCCACCTTGCGGTTATACTGCATGAACACGAGATTCCAAATCTCAATCACGAGCGGGTTGTCCTTATTGACCAACGAGGCACCGGGCACGGCAGCTTTCTCTTCCTCGCTGCGCAGGTCGATGTGGATCTCGCTGCACGGGCCGCAAGGACCCGTATCGCCCATTTCCCAGAAGTTGTCATGGGCATTGCCGTTGAGGATATGGTCCTGAGGCAGATGAGCTTCCCAGAATTTTGCAGCCTCATCGTCACGGCTCACACCGATCCCCTCATCGCCCTCAAAAACGGTTGCATAGAGGTTCTTGGGGTCCAGCTTATAGACATTGACCAGCAGATCCCATGCCCAATCGATGGCCTCGTGCTTGAAATAGTCACCAAATGACCAGTTGCCCAGCATCTCGAACATGGTGTGGTGGTAGGTGTCATGACCCACCTCTTCCAGGTCGTTGTGCTTGCCGCTCACGCGCAGGCACTTCTGCGAATCGGCCACACGGCGCCATTGGGCCTCTTTATTGCCAAGGATAATGTCTTTGAACTGGTTCATACCAGCATTGGTAAACATGAGGGTTGGATCGTCCTTGATTACCATGGGAGCCGAAGGCACAATGTGGTGGCCGCGCTCCTCGAAGTAACGTTTGAACGTCTCTCGGATTTCTTTTGCAGTCAGCATAATATTTTATCTTAATATGTTATAAATGTTCGATTTTTATTGCAAAGTCTAAACTATTTGTTTACCTTTGCAGTGCTATAATCAAACCGCAAAGATAATCAATTCTAACAATCTGTGCAAGACCATGCAGGAACTGGACAAAAAATTCTATAAAATCGGTGATGTATCCGAGATACTTGGTATCCCAGAATCCACATTGCGATACTGGGAGAGTCAGTTCACCATCATCAAGCCCAAGCGCAACAAAAAGAACATCCGATACTACACGCCTCACGACATCGAGATGATTAGCCGCGTGTACTATCTCGTCAAAGAAAAGGGCCTGAAGCTCGATGCAGCCCAAGCCCAAATCCGCCACAACCGTGACGGTGTTGACAAGCGTTTTGACGCCATTGCCCAACTCAAGTCCATCAGGGAACAACTGGTCATCTTCCAAAACACCCTGAATGAGCTCTTCCCCGACGTTCCCGCCGTCAAATAAGGCAACTAAGTCATATAACAATTGAGGACTGTCTCCTTCTTGGGAAACAGTCCTCATCGTTTAGTCAATACTTAATGTCACAAAAAAGTCTTGCAGCATGCGATCACCGCGTGCTGCAAGACAATAATTTAATATAACTTTAAAACGCAATTTCCGGGTATCAATAAATTGTTTCTAGAATCTCATGCCCAATGTGAGCGAGACGCGATTGTTGTTGTCCTTCGCGTCGGCACTTACGCTAGGCTCATAACCATATTCGTCGTTGATGGGCGAGAATGCGTTATAAACGCCATTGCGCATCTTGTGCACGTAAGCCAAGTCGGCATAGAACGATTGATAACGATAGCCCAAGCCACAAGTGATGTTGTGGACGGTGTTGTCAAACTGGTAAGTGGGATTGGTACCTACAGTGACAACCTGATAGTCATAGTTGTCAACACCCTTATCGACCTGTGTCGTCTTGATGCTGTAACCAGCACGCAGGCTCAGGTTGGGGTTCACGCGGTACTCAGCACCCAGGCGAACGATGTGTGAAGGCTTGAAATAATACTTCACATTGTTGGTCACATCAGGATAGTTGTTACCATGGGTGTCACCAACGCGCATGGTCTGGTTGCCCACATATTCATAATCCAGGCTGATGATGCCTTGGGTGCCAATGACACCTGCCAAACTGCCCATAAAGCGCCAGGGAGTTGAAATCGTGTAGCTGCTAGAGTAGTCATAGCCGTCATTGCTGCCCTTGTCGGCACGATAGAGCATCTGGTTGTTCTCATAGGCCTTGAGCGATGCACTCACGTAGTAGGTGTCACGCATGTCATAGTAGGTGGGCGTGTGGAACGCGGCACCGATGCGCAGCGCCTGAGTGGGACGCCAGATGAGACCGAACTTGAAGTTCACGCCAGTGCCCTCGGTGTGCAGGTAATTGTACAGGCCCCATTCGGCGCGAGTATTACCAAAATTGTTGATCTCAGGGTACATCACATCACCGACATCTTTTCTGATATAGGCATAATCCAAATCTTCCTCATAGGACTGGAAACTCCTGTAATCCAGATCGAGGATACCGAAATCGAGACCCCAGTACAACTTGTTGGCAAAGTTACCGCCGAAGGCGATGTTGTACTCATCGGCATGTCCACGCTCGTCCACCTCATAGTAAGCATTGCCTACAGTACCCTGGCCATAGAGACCTTGGACTAGTGATCCATTCTTTGAATAGCCATACTCATCATACTCATAATTTCCTTGCTCATTAGGCAAAGCGAAATTATTGATAATACCTGTATAGCCGCCATCTTGGGTAGGCATGTCATAGGTGACAATAGCTGCCCAGGGGGCATAACCGTCAAAGTACGGGTTGAAGCCATCTCGCCAATACAGATCGTCATGAGCATAACCGCTCATGTTGACAAAGCCGTCGGCGATATAGTTGCTCATCGAGTTCTCGATATTTCCTACTCCACCGATATAGTGGCGGTTAAAGGACTGAATGCGATTGTAAGTGAAACCGAAATTCAGGTTGGGCACCACCTCGCTATCGAGTCGGATAGCACCGATGTAACCCACGTTGTTCACATTAAACTTGGTCTCGTTGACCTTATCCACGCCAGATGAAGTGCTGTTGAAATCCAGGCTGAGTGTAACTCCCAGGTCGGAGTTGCGATAGACGCCGATACCGCCAGGATTCTGAGTGAGCACCGAGAGATCGCCGCCCAGGGCTCCGAAGGCCCCCGCCATCGACTGGAAGCGCGAGGTGCCTCGGAGTTCGGTTTGTGACAACTGCAGGACATCAAAAGCGTCCTGAGCGTTTATCATCAGAGGAAGTCCGCACAACAACAGGGCAAAAACTTTCTTCTTCATATTGTCAAATTATTAGAATTGGTTCGACTTAAAGTGTGTGTTCAAGAAAGGTGTTCATTAGCGACGTCGTCCGCCACCGCCTGACGAACCGCCATGGCTACCGCCACCACTGGAATGGCTGCTGCCGCTGCTGTACGAACCGCCACTGCGTGAACTGCCGCTGCTGCCGCTGCTGTACGAACCGCCGCTGCGTGAGCTGCTACCGCTGCTGTACGAGCCACCGCTGCGTGAGCTGCTGCCGCTGCTGTACGAGCCACCGCTGCTGGAACGGCCTCCACTGTACGAGCCGCGTGATGATGCGCCACCGCTGCGTGTAGTAATGCCAGAATTATTGCGGGATCCCATGTTGCCGCTGCGCGATGATGCCATTCCGCTACGGTTGCGATTTCCTCCCATACCGGCAGAGGCAGAACCGCTGCGACTGGTTCTTCGAGCCGAGACACTATTGCGGCCTCCTGTAGCATCAACGCGGCCACGTCCGTTGCGGTTGCTTGCGAGTCCGGCACGACGACCGACACTGCTGCCGCCTACGTTAGTATGGGGTCTGTTAGGACGATGAGTAGTCCAGTCATAGTGAGTGTTGGACCAGCCCCAATCATTATAGTGGGGTCCCCATCCCCAGTGGTTATGCCAGTGATGGCCCCACCAACCGTAGTATGGGCTATGCCAATAACCGAAATAGACGGGACTATACCAACCGTAGCGCCAAGGGCTGTACCAGCCATAGTACCAGGGACTGTACCAGTCGGAGTACCAAGGCTCATACCACCCTGTGTACCAAGGGTAATAGGAACTTGACCATCCATAAGATGAATAAGCCCAATCGCTACCTACAATCAGGTTGATGGTTGGAGACTCGTCATAATAGAGTTCCACCAGGTCATCATCATCGCTCAGGATAACGATGTCGGGATTGTAGAAACGCTCGATGCGGCGCGTGTTGGCAAACATGTCATCATCATACATGACGGAGTCACCATCGAAATAGATGGTATCACCATTGATGTCAACCTCATATTTGGGCTCATACGCACCACGACGGTTGTACTCGTCAACATCACGCTCCTCGCGATAGTTATCCTTGACAACCAGCTTATATCTCTCGGGAACATCGCCATAGACGGCTACCGTCTTGGCTGGCTTTTCGACCTTAACCTTAGTCTTGGTCGTGGGTTGGGCCTTTGACGCATCGTAATAGATGTCGTCATAGTCCTGGGCCTGTAGCGATCCGGCGGTCAAGGCCATCACGCCCAATAATCCTAAAATGCGGTACTTCATAGTTCAATTACGTTTAAAAAGTTATTATTAAATCTTGTTTGTCTTTTAGACCACGAACTTTTAAAAAAGTTTAAGTTGTATGAATAAAACTGTTTGAAAAACGTTGCAAGTTATAAAGTAAAAGGACACAGGCGCCACTTTTTTCAGTGAAAAAATGCTAAATGCCCGATTTTTCACTTTATAATCCTCTTGATTAGAGCAAAAACCGTGCCAGCGCCCCTCGCGCGCGCACCATGACAGTATTAGGATACGCACCTATTGGAAAAATTGTTTATCTTTGCACAACAATTTATGGGACGAGAGAAAGTATTCCGTTTCAAGCAGTTTGCCGTCTTGAACGACCGCACGGCAATGAAGGTGGGCACTGATGGGGTCCTCCTGGGTGCATGGTGCCCTGTGGCGACCGCCAGTCGGGTGCTCGACGTGGGCACAGGCTGCGGTGTGATTGCCCTGATGATAGCCCAGCGCAACAGCACTGCCATCATCGACGCCATCGACATTGATCCCGATGCCATCGGCGAGGCACGCCTCAACTTCGCCAACTCCCCATGGAGCGAACGCCTGTCAGCCACCGAGTGCGATTTCAATGATATGACCACGCAGCCCATTTACGACCTAATCGTCTCTAATCCTCCTTTTTTCACCAACGGAGTATTGCCGAGTGGAGCTGCCAGAACAGCCGCCCGGCACACGGAATCGCTTACTTACCGCCAACTCATCGATGGAGCGGCAAAGCGTCTTACCGACAACGGCGCACTGGCACTCATCTCCCCCATCGAGGCTGAATCCGATATCATCCAAGCGGCCACTTTTGCCTCACTGCCAGCAAAAAAGATGACGCGTGTCATACCCGTCGAGGGTGCGGCCCCCAAGCGCACTTTGTGGCTGCTATCCAGAAATGACAGCATCAGTTATGAGGAGAATGAACTGACCATCACACACCGTGATGGCACTTTCACCCGCGAGTATATCGAACTCACTGGCGCCTTTTACCTGAAAATGTAGATGGCATCTATTTCGTATTGACAATCAACACGTTAACACAAAAACAAAAGTCCCGAGACTATGGAATGTCAAGCGGGACCTATATGTTCTGTGTCTAGTGATGCTTCGTCAGCAGTTCGGCACAAGGTTGAATTGTTTTATTATTATGAAAAAGTCAGTTTAATTCGTTTGAAGCTTTATTTCTTCATCGAAGTTGTAATAAAGACTGATTTACAACGAAAAAGTTTAATCACATTGTAATATTTAACATTTCTTAATACTTTTGATCCATATCATGAATGATATATCCCCATAAATGGGGATAAAAACCATCATAAAACATATAAAAATGGGATTGCATGTGCTGACTGATTCCAGTAAATTTGCAAATTGAAATAAAATACATACACGAGATGATATCAAACGAAGATAATAATAAGATTACCAGACTGCTTGACAACGAACCCGTCGGGATGACCGTTCAAGTGGTGAGGGTCATGGGTGACGGCGCCTTCCGCCAGCGTCTGCTGGAAATGGGCTTTGTGCGTGGAGCACGTGTGACAGTGCTCAAAAACGCACCACTGAAAGACCCTGTCGAGTATATGATACTTGGAGCACACATCTCACTGCGACACAGCGAGGCCGCCCAAGTCGAAGTCACCGACCAGGATGCTGAATTCTGTGACATGGAAGACGCCTTTAACGGCATTGTAGAGACCACCGTGGCTGGTGTCGACCCGATGGCCGACAATGTGCTGCGTGTGGCCCTAGTGGGCAATCCCAACTGCGGCAAGACGTCCCTGTTCAATTATGTGACTGGAGCCAAGGAGAAAGTGGGCAACTACGGCGGTGTGACCGTTGACAGCAAAGAAGGATGGTTCAACATAGGCGGCCGCAAGGTGCAATTGGTGGACCTGCCCGGCACCTACTCGCTGACCGAGTATTCGCCCGAAGAGATGTATGTGCGCACCTACATCCGCGACAACCATCCCGACGCCATCCTGAACATCGTTGATGCCGGCAATCTGGAACGCAATCTGTACCTGACCACCCAGGTCATGGACATGAATATTCCCATGGTGATCGCACTGAACATGTGGGACGAGCTGGAGAAAAGCGGCGACCATCTGGACATCGAGATGATGAGCCGACTGCTTGGCGCCAAGATGGTTCCCATGACAGCCTTTAACGGTCATGGCGTGAAAGAAGTGCTGCAAGCCACAATCGACGCCATCGACGAGAGCGAACAGGAAACCCGTCACCACAACGTGAACTACGGCACACTGATTGAAGACAGCATCAAGGAATTGAGCGGAATGTGCCCGCAGCTGGACCGTTACACGGTGCTCAAAATCATTGAGAACGACCAGCATGCCTTGCTGCTGCTCAACAGCCAGTCAAATGCCGATCAAGTGAAATCGACTGCAGCCGAACTGCGCCAGCGCATCGAGCGCGACTACAATGATGACATCGTGAGCATCATCACCGACCTGAAATACGGATTCGTGCGCGGCGCATTGGCCGAAGCCCTCACACCCAACCCCGACCGCGCCACGGGCGAGACCAAACCCGGCTATTCACTGGACCGGCTGTTGACTAACCGCTGGCTGGCGCTGCCCATCCTGCTGGTGCTCATGTGGCTCATGTTTGAAGCGACATTCACATTAGGAGCCTATCCGCAGGAGTGGATCGAGAGTGGCATCGGCTGGATTGGAGAATGGATCGGCAAAGCCATGCCCGACGGCATCCTTAGAGACCTGATTGTTGACGGCATCATCGGCGGCGTGGGAGGCGTGCTCGTGTTCCTGCCCCAGATTCTGATATTGTTCTTCTTTATCTCGCTGCTTGAGGACAGCGGCTACATGGCGCGCGCGGCATTCATTGTGGACCGTATCATGCACCGCGTGGGACTTCACGGCAAGTCGTTTATCCCCTACCTCATCGGCTTTGGCTGCGGTGTTCCTGCCATCATGGCAACTCGCACACTCGAAAACCGTCGCGACCGCATTGTGACTATCCTGACTATTCCCTTCATGTCCTGCTCGGCACGCCTGCCGGCTTATCTGTTGCTGGTAGCCGCCTTCTTTACCGCCAAGCAGGGATTGATCCTGATGAGCATCTACTTGATCGGTATCCTGGTGGCCGCACTCACAGCCATCGTCTTGAGCAAGACGGTATTGAAGCATGACAAGACACAATTTGTGATGGAGTTGCCGCCATACCGCAAACCCACTGCCCGCAATGCCACTATCCACATGTGGAGCAAGGGCAAGCAGTACCTGCAAAAGATGGCCACCATCATCCTGGCAGCCTCAATTATTGTTTGGGCATTGGGATACTTCCCCCGCCACGAGGGGCAAACCCCGCAGGAACAAATCGAGAACTCCTACATGGGCATGATGGGTAAAGCCATCGAACCCGTTGTGGAACCGCTGGGATTCAATTGGCAGATGGGCGTGAGTGTGCTGACCGGTGCAGCAGCCAAAGAGATTGTCGTATCGACGATGGGCGTGCTCTACACAGGCGAAGCCGATGCCGACGAAGAGAGCGCTTCACTCAAGGAGAAGCTGCAAACCGCCACGAAGCCCAACGGAGAACCCGTGTTCAACCCGATTGTCGCCTACTCGTTCATGCTGTTCATCCTGCTTTACTTCCCGTGTATTGCCGCATTGGTCGCCATCCGTCGCGAGGCAGGCACCAAGTGGATGATTTTTGAGATCATCTACACTACTGCGGTGGCATGGCTCGTTTCGTTCATCTTCTACCATATAGCCATACTGCTATGACAACTTCAACGATTATACAGACAATTGTGGCTCTCGGCATCGTAGCCGTGGCCCTGGTTTATGTGCTTCGACGCGTGTTCAAGACCACACGGGGCCAAGGCGACTGCGGTTGCGGCTGCGGCAAGGATTGCAAGTGTAAAAAGCTCTAATAGATGCTCACCATCGACTTCCAGTCATAAGGTGCATCCTTGAAGGTCTGTGAGATGAACCGTGCAAAGCATCTTAACAGATAGGCTGCCACTACAATGATGCAGAAGATAACGACCAGATTAAGCGGGAACATAAAGTTCAGTGCATCTGTGAACAAGCGGTTCTGTATGAGGTAGATTTCCAAACAAAGTCCTCCAATAAACCTGATGAGGAAGTATCCCCATTTGGTGTGATAGACTGAACGCATGAACGCGCCGTCGGCCCAAAGGTAAATATAATACAGCCATACAAGCAGCGGGATGAACGTAAATGGATGCAGGAATGCGAACTGCTGATACCTGAGCGTTATACCCTGCATGACATAGAAAACGACAACACCCAGCAAAGCGAAAAGCAGGTTCCGCCACTGATGATCCAATTGCTTTGTGTGAGTCATCGTACCCATCCTAGTGCCGAACAACATGAAAATGAAGAACACAAACCACTTGTTGCTGGCACCATCACCAGCATAAAGACTGAACGGGAAAGGAAAATTCATGCAATAGTACCACACCAGCAACACCAACGATGCAAAGGCCAATACCCAGTTGAGCTTATCACGGAAATATACACCAATCACATAGATGAAGACATAGTACACCATGATGAGCCTCACAAACCAGCGTCCGCCGTACAGAATAACATGATTGATATCCCAGTGGACATCCCAGAACGTGCAAAACACGAACGCCACAGCCAGCACCGAGGGATAGATGCGGTTAAAACGGCGTTTGTACCAATTCGGGAAATCCTTAATGCCGTTAATAGGCTTCAAGAACAATGTAAAGCCAGAACAGAAAAAGAACAATGCGTTACCAATCGCGCCACCTGTTGCCAAAGCGTTATACTTGCCATAGAGTAGCTCCATGTGCGAATTGGTTATCAGGATTATCGCCAGAAACTTCAGGACATCAATCCCCACATTCCGTTCTTTTATAGTGCTCGATATCATAATTCCCTGCAAAATTAGCAAAAATTGATGAAAACCAAGAATTGTTAGCCGAAGAGGTAGCGGAAGGCGTCCTCGACGCGAGCAACCTCGACAACCTTGATGGTCCAGGCATCTCGCTTGATACCTTTGAGGTTGTTTTTGGGTATGATGATGGTTTCAAACCCGAGTTTTTGGGCTTCGGCAACGCGCTGCTCACAACGGGTGACTTGGCGAATTTCGCCTGAAAGCCCCACTTCACCGGCAAAGCACACGCTGTTGTTGATTGCCATATCCACATTAGATGACAAAATGGCACTGATTACCGCCAAATCCAAGGCCGGGTCATTGACTTTGATACCTCCCACGATGTTGAGAAAGACATCTTTCTGCGCCAACTTGAATCCCAACCGCTTTTCAAGAACGGCCAGCAACATGTTCATGCGCCGCTGGTCGAAACCGGTAACCGACCGCTGGGCGGTACCATAGGCGGCAGTGCTCACCAGGGCCTGTACCTCGATGAGGAAAGGACGCATCCCGTCGATGGTCACGCCAATCGCCGTTCCCGATAGCTCACCGTCACGGTCGCCCAACAGCAATTCGCTGGGGTTGGTCACTTCGCGCAAGCCATCCTCCTTCATCTCATAGATACCTATCTCATTGGTATTGCCAAAGCGGTTTTTGATTGGCCGCAGGATGCGGTACATATAGTTGCGGTCACCCTCAAACTGGACAACGGCATCAACGATGTGCTCGAGCACCTTGGGGCCAGCGATGCTGCCCTCCTTGTTGATGTGACCGATGAGGATGACAGGCGTATAGGTTTCCTTGGCATAACGCTGGAATGCTGCGGCACACTCTCGCACCTGGGTCACACTGCCCGGAGCGCTCTCGAGCTGCTCGCTGGCAATGGTCTGGATCGAGTCCACGATAATGAGTCCGGGCTGGAACGAGCGTATGCTCGCAAAGATGTTGTCCAGAGAGGTCTCGCACAACAAGTAACACTCACAGTCCATGCGGCCGCCTGCTATGCGGTCGGCACGCATGCGCAGCTGTTGCGGGCTCTCCTCGCCCGAGACATAGAGGACGCGTCGCGAGCGGATGCGCAACACATTCTGCAAAACCAGCGTTGACTTGCCGATGCCCGGTTCACCTCCCAACAAAACAATACTGCCAGGCACAAGGCCACCACCAAGCACACGGTTCAGCTCCCCGCTGGGCAGATTGATGCGGGGTTGATCCTCGGCATGGATTTCCGAGATTTTGACAGGTTCGGCTGCCTTGCGGCTGCTTTCTCCAGCACCCGTGTAGCGCGCTGACGTGGTTTTGGGCGCTTTTGGCTCCTCAATGTAGGTGTTCCATTCACCGCATGCGGGGCACTTTCCGAGCCACTTGGGCGACTCGTTGCCACAGTTTTTGCAGAAGAAAGTGGTCTTGACTTGTTGTTTTGCCATAGCTGGAGTATCTGGACTGGAGAGAGTTTACCTCCTGAAAAATTCGCTGATAGTGATAGCAGCGGCAACGCCCACATTGAGCGACTCGCTGCCTGCCGTCTTGGCCTTGGGGATGAGCAAACGGCTATCGACATGCTTGGCGACCTTGGCTCCGATTCCTTGACCTTCGTTACCAAAAACAACGAAACCCTGTTTTCCCAGCTCGCTAGTGTAGATGTTCTTACCGTCAAGGAAGGTGCCATAGACGGTCAAGTCAGGGTATTTCTCGAACAACGCTTCCAAGTCACCATAATGCACCTTGACACGGGCAATGGCCCCCATCGTGGCCTGCACTACCTTGTGGTTATAGACATCTACCGAAGTTTTGCTGGCAAATATATCCCGGATTCCGAACCAGTCAGCCAAACGGATGATTGTTCCCAGATTGCCCGGGTCCTGGATGTTGTCAAGGACAATATTCAAACTCGATGCCACAAGGTTCTCATCGATAGTGTCCACAGGTTTCTCATATACTGCGATGACGTCGCTAGGCGTGTCAAACTGCGAGATGCGCGCCATCTGCTGGCCGTTGGCAAACACGATTTTGTCGTAGTGCTCTGCCGTTCCGCATTGCTCATACCACGAGCGTTTGGCAATGAGCCAGCGGCAATTGAAGTGTTGCCACGTGTCGCGCACGCACTTGGTGCCCTCGGCGACAAACAGCCCCTCGTCGTCACGGTATTTCTTGGCAGCCAGGCTTCTTACCACCTTGAGGATGCCGTTGTTCATGTCCATCATAAGGCTTCTTGTTCACGTTTAGCCACAAGTTCGTTGAACCGCAGCAGGGTTGTACAAAATTCATCACTCAACAGGGCAATCACCTGTTGAGTGATACCATTGGGCACCTCATCGACTGCTGATGAGATCGACCCGGCAATAGCGGCAATCGTGTCGGCGTCACCTGCCAGTGCTACCGATAATCGCACCACGTCCTCATAATCCTTACCCTCCATGAAGCAGGTGATGGCTTCGGGCACCGTGCGCTGGCACGTCTCGTCAAAGGTGAATGTCGGACGTATCTCGTCGAGTGTGCGCGACAGGTCATAGCCGAAGGTCTGGGCCACATAGTCGCGGATTTCCTGCTTGGATTTTCCGCGCCTTGCCAAGAAGATGGCAGCCGCAGTGGCCTGGGCGCCCTTGATGCCCTCAGGGTGGTTATGCGTCACCTCGGCCGAGACCTTGGCCAATGCCAAAGCCTCTTCCAACGATTGAGCATAATAGCCCACAGGACTCACACGCATTGCCGACCCGTTGCCATACGAGTTATAGGGCTGGGGATCTTTATCGCAAATCCAGTTGGCAAAACGGCCTCCATAGCCTCTGTTGGGGTACCTACGGCACAGGTCAAGCATGATTTCAACCAAACGCTCATGCGTGTGCTGTTCGTCATCGATCAGCCACAATGCGTTGGCCATAGTGAGCACGGTGTCGTCGGTAAACGAGCTCTTGGGTGTGAACAACTCAAAGTCGTGGTCACGCGTAGGGTTAAACTCATATGCCGACCCGATCACATCGCCGGCAATGGCTCCAATAATTCCTTTCATAATCAAAAATGTGTTTTTGAGTTTACAAATATACTACTATTTTACCGAATTGGGCACACTAGGGTGACATTATTTTAAAGGGACCAAGGGATAAGGTACTGCGAACCCATGCTTGGTGCAGTGGCCATTGCAGGCTGATTGGCGACAACCGGGCGGCGCATCGTAGCCATAGCGGTCACGTCACGCCAGCCCTGAGTGCAGTTGCGCACCGTGAGCACTGCCATGCCCACATAGCGACCAGCCAACTCCAACAATGCACTCTTGACAGCATCCAGGCTTGAAAAGCAACTGCCATTGATGCTGGCAAGACGGCGACCATTACACTCGAGCGAGGCGCAGATGCGGTCGCCATAATTAACGATGTTGATGATGTTCTTATTCATTGTCTTTCCTCCCTTTATCAGTTTTTACACTGCAAAGGTAGGATGACATGGTGCCAAAATATGGCACTACGAATATAATAAATCAAAAAAATCAGACCATAGCACTGTCTTTCCCTAGAATTACTTGACAGAATTGAGAGCGATTAACTAAGTTGGTTTACACTAATTTTATCGTTCGCCTAAACCGGGTTGACAGTTTGGCGGT
>ONKU01000019.1 GCA_900318535.1 uncultured Prevotellaceae bacterium
CACACGGGAGGTGTTGAAATGACTCAAGTCAATGCCCGTCAAACCAGAGCAATTAAAGAACATATAAGCCATATAGGTCACCTCGCTGGTGTTCAGGTAGTTCATGCCCGTGATGGACTGTAGATTTTCCATATTTTGGAACCAACTGCCGGTGGTCGTCGGGCGGGCGTCGGCAAACGAGGGGTCAAAGACCACTTTGGTCACATTGGCATTGGTGCCGTCAGTTTTCCAAGCGGGATAAATGGATCCCGTGTTCAGGCTGTAGGTCGTGCCCGTGCGGCTGCTGCGCTGGTTGTCGTAGTAGAACGTGAGCGTCGTGTTCTCGGGAGTGTAGCAGGCATAACCCTCAACGGGATTTATATCGGTGAAGTAACCGGGGTTGCTCGTGCCGCCGTCGATGTGGGCATAGGCCTTGTCAATGTGGTTGTCATCATAGGTCGTGCCCTGGCCGCCTACCAGGCTAGTGCAGTTCCAAAACATATCATCCGAGTACGTCACGGCAGCCGTGCTCCAGCCACTGCCCACGTAGATGGTCAGCAGATTTCTGCTGCCATAGAACATGTATCTCATATCGGTCACCTTGGACGTGTTGAAACTGCTCAGGTCAAGGCTCGTCAATTTAGAACAGCTTGGGAACATATACCCCATATTGGTCACCTCACTGGTGTTCAGGTAACTCATGCCCGTGATGGATTCAAGGTTCCACATTTCGTAGAACCAATCGTAGGTGGACGTCGGGCGGGCACCAGCAAACGACGGGTCAAAGACAACCTTGGTCACGCTGGCATTGATACCGTCGGTGTCCCAACCGGTATCGGTGGCGCCCGTGTTCAGGTCATAGGTCGTGCCCGTGCGGCTGCTGCGGTTGCCGTCGTAGTAGAACGTCAACGTCGTGTTCGACGGCGTGTAGCAGGCATAGGCCTCTTTCCACTCGGTGAAGTAGCCCGGGTTGCTCGGGCCGCCGTCGATATGGGCATAGGTCTTGCCTTTCGGGTTGGATGAACTCCAGGTCGTGCCCTGGCCGCCCACCAGACTGGTGCAACCCTCGAACATATTTGAAGAATACGTCACAGCAGCGGTGCTCCAGCCATTACCTACATAGACAGTTCGCAGATTGGTGCAGTTGGAGAACATGTATTCCATATTGGTCACCTGGGAAGTGTTGAAACTGCTCAGGTTCAGACTCTCCAATGCCTGGCAACTGCCGAACATGGTACGCATAGTGGTCACACGGGAGGTGTTGAAATGACTCAAGTCAATGCCCGTCAAACCAGAGCAAATTTTGGAACCAACTGCCGGTGGTCGTCGGGCGGGCATCAGCAAACGAGGAGTTAAAGACCACTTTGGTCACATTGGCATTGGTGCCGTCAGTGTACCATGCGGGATAGGTGGATCCCGTGTTCAGGCTGTAGGTCGTGCCCATGCGGCTGCTGCGCAGGTAGTCGTAGTAGAACGTCAGCGTCGTGTTCGACGGCGTGTAGCAGGCATAGGCAACAGGAGGATTCTTTTCGGTGAAGTAGCCCGGGTTGCTCGTGCCGCCGTCGATGCGGGCGTAGGTCTTGTCTTTCGGGTTGGATGTGCTCCAGGTCGTACCCTGGCCGCCCACCAGGCTGGAGCAGTTAGCGAACATAGACTCGGAATTCGTCACGGCCGCCGTGCTCCAACTACTGTCCACATAGATGGTCGTCAAGTTGCTGCAGCCATTGAACATGTAAGCCATATCGGTCACCTGGGACGTATTGAAGTGGCTCAGGTCAAGGCTAGTCAATTTTGTACAGATGGCGAACATCCAACCCATTCTGGTCACCTCGCTGGTGTTCAGGTAACTCATGCCAGTGATGGATTCAAGATTCTGCATGCGATAGAACCAATCGTAGGTGGTCGTCGGGCGGAAATTGGCGAACGAGGGGTCAAAGACTACCTTGGTCACATAGGATTTGGTGCCATCAGTGTCCCAACCGGTATCGTTGGCGCCCGTGTTCAGGTCGTAGGTCGTGCCCGTGCGGGTGCTGCGGTAGTTGTCGTAGTAGAACGTCAGCGTCGTGTTCGACGACGTGTAGCAGGCATAGGCCTCGGCAGCACTGGCGCCGAGGGCGCACATCATGGCCGCCACCAGGACAGCAAGTCTGAAAAGTAGTGCCTTTTTCATAATTGATGGGTTTTATTCGGTTAATAATGTTATTTGTCGCAAATTTAGTAAAGATTTGATTAAAATAAAAGAAAAAGACAAAAAAAGTGTCGCATCCGCACCCCTCACCAAAAAGGAAAACAACAAACACAACAAATACAATGGCATCCGCACCCCCATTGCCACACGCTAAGGCGCTAAGCCGCGAAGTTTCTATTATCGTAAAGAGCCCCGTTAGGGACGACCAGGGTATGATGGCCCCTTACGGGGCTCTTTACAGGTAACTGATTATTCAAAAACAACATCTTAGCGGCTTGGCGTCTTAGCGTGAGGCAACAGAGCGCGGATGCCAACTAGGGACTAGGGACTAGAAACCAAAGATCAGGGCGTTTGGTTTTCTCATGAAAAAGTCGTACCTTTGCGGGCTCGAATTTTCTAGAATGGCTACTGGAGGCGACATCATCATCAAGGGGGCCCGCGTCAACAACCTGAAGAATGTTGACGTGACGATACCGCGCGGCAAGTTCGTCGTGGTTACGGGCCTGTCGGGCAGCGGCAAGTCGTCGCTGGCCTTCGACACACTGTATGCCGAGGGGCAGCGCCGCTATGTCGAGAGCCTGTCGTCCTATGCGCGCCAGTTCATGGGGCGCCTGAGCAAACCCGACTGCGACTTCATCTACGGCCTACCGCCCGCCATTGCCGTGGAGCAGCGCACCGTGACGCGCAACTCGCGCAGCACCGTGGGCACGAGCACCGAGATCTATGACTACCTGCGCCTGCTGTTCGCCCGCGTGGGCAAGACGTTCTCGCCCGTGTCGGGAAACTTGGTGAAAAAGCACACCGCCAACGACGTCATCGACACCATCAACACCTACCCCGACGGCACCCGCCTGGCGCTGTTGACCGAGGTCATCGTGCCCGAGGGGCGCGACCTGCGCACCCAACTCGACATCCTGACCAAGGGCGGCTACTCCAGGCTGATGACCCGCGACGGCCGCTTTGTGGACATTGCCCAGGTCATGGCGACCGACGGCGAACTCGATGCCGCCGACTACCGACTGCTCATCGACCGCCTGGCGGTGACCCACAGCCGCGACGACGAGATGCGCCTGCTGGACTCGCTGCAGACGGCTTTCTACGAGGGCAAGGACGAGTGCATCGTCGTGGTGTGGCAGCAGGACGGCTCGACGGTGGAGCACCGCTTCTCCAAACGCTTTGAGCTGGACGGGATGACGTTTGAAGAGCCCAGCGACCTGATGTTCAACTTCAACAACCCGCTGGGGGCATGCCCCACGTGCGAGGGATTCGGCAGTGTCATCGGCATCGACGAGAGCCTGGTGGTGCCCGACCGCAGCCGCTCGGTCTATGACGATGCGGTGATGTGCTGGCGCGGACAGGTCATGGGAGAGTGGAAAAAAGAGTTTATCCACATCGCCTCAAGTCACAATTTTCCCATCCACAAGCCCTATCACGAGCTCAACCAGGAGCAGCTCGACCTGCTGTGGCACGGCTCCGATGACGGCCGCTGGCCGGGCATCGACGGCTTCTTTGAGTGGGTCAAGAGCAAGTCCTATGCCATCCAGTTCCGCGTGCTGCTGGCACGCTACCGCGGCAAGACGGTGTGCCCCGACTGCCACGGCACCCGCCTGAAGCCCCAAGCGGGCTACGTCAAGGTGGGCGGCAAGACCATCAGCGAGCTGGTGCGCATGCCCGTCAAAGAGCTGAAGCAGTGGTTCAGCGAGCTGAGCCTCGACGAGACCGACGCAACGATTGCCAAGCGGCTGTTGACCGAGATCAACACCCGCCTGGAGTACCTGTGCAACGTGGGCGTGGGCTACCTGACGCTCGACCGCCTGTCGGCAACCCTGTCGGGCGGCGAGAGCCAGCGCATCAACCTGGCGACGGCCCTGGGCAGCTCGCTGGTCGGCTCGGTCTATATCCTGGACGAGCCCTCCATCGGCCTGCACCCGCGCGACACCCACCGGCTGATACACGTGCTGCGCATGCTGCAGCAGCTGGGCAACACGGTGGTCGTGGTCGAGCATGACGAGGACATCATCCGCAGCGCCGACTACCTGATCGACGTCGGCCCCGAGGCCGGACGCAACGGCGGCCGCATCACCTATCAGGGCCCCGTCAGCCAGCTCGAGGGCGCGCAAGAGAGCTACACCGCCAAGTACCTCACCGGCGAACTGACCATCCCGCTGCCCAAGCATCGCCGCAAGTGGAGCCAGTATATCGAGGTCAAGGGGGCGACCCACAACAACCTCAAGAACATCGACGTGAAGTTCCCGCTGGGTGTAATGACGGTGGTCACCGGCGTGAGCGGCTCGGGAAAATCGACCCTCGTGGGCAAAATCCTCTACCCTGCCCTGGCGCGCAATTACGACCAGACGGCCGAGGTGCCCGGCAGCCACAAGAGCATCGGCGGCGACCTGAACCGGCTGTCGGCGGTGGAATTCATCGACCAGGGTCCCATCGGCAAGAGTTCGCGCAGCAATCCGGCCACTTACCTCAAGGCCTTTGACGAGATACGCCAGCTGTTCGCCCAGCAGCAGCTGTCCAAGCAGATGGGCTACAACGGCAGCTTCTTCTCGTTCAACTCGCCGGGCGGCCGTTGCGAGGAGTGCAAGGGCGAGGGCACCATTACCATCGAGATGCAGTTCATGGCCGACATCACCCTCACGTGTGAGGCCTGCCACGGCAAGCGCTTCTCCCGCAACGCGCTGGACATCACCTTCAGGGACAAGACCATCAGCGACATCCTGGACATGACGGTGAACCAGGCCATCGAGTTCTTCAACGAGTCGAGCACCTACAACGAGCACAAGATCGTGCGGCGCCTCAAGCCGTTGCAGGACGTGGGTCTGGGTTACATCAAGCTGGGACAGTCGTCGTCCACACTGTCGGGCGGCGAAAACCAGCGCGTGAAACTGGCCTATTACCTGAGCGGCGAGCGACAGGGCAACACGCTGTTCATCTTTGACGAACCCACCACCGGCCTGCACCTGCACGACATCAACACGCTGATGAAATCCTTTGACCAGCTCATCGGCAACGGCCACACGGTGGTCATCATCGAGCACAACCTGGAAGTCATCAAGTGCGCAGACCACATCATCGACCTGGGGCCCGAGGGCGGCGACCTGGGCGGCAACATCGTCGTGGCTGGCACTCCCGAGGAGGTCGCCAAGTGCAAAGAGAGCTACACGGCACAGTTCCTGGCCGAGAAACTGAAATAACGACCCCGTCTCACGCCAAGACACCAAATTTTGAATACAATGATGGACAATAACACAGCAAGGGAAATCAGGAAAGAGTTTTTTGCTTACCGCAACGGCATCATCGCCGACAAACTGCGCCATGCGGGCGACCCGCACTCCATGATCATGGGCTGCCTGCTGGTTGACGTGACGGCCATTGCCCAACGCACCCGCGAGGCCCTTGGGGATGACGCACAACTCCTGGCCCTGGCCCAGGAGCTGTGGGCCGACACCAACTCGCGCGAGTGCCGTCTGGCAGCGCCCATGCTCTACCCTGCCACGCTGATGTCACTCGAGACCGCCATGCAGTGGTGCCAGAGCGTTGAGACCGTCGAAATCGCCGACAACCTGTGCCACAAACTGCTGCGCAACCTGCCTGAGGCCGATGCCCTGTTCCGCCAACTCATCGCCCAGGAACAGACCATGCTCAAATACACCGGCTACCGCCTGTTACTCAACCTGTTGCTGACGGGCAAGACGCAAGCCACACCCGCACTGAAAGCCATCGTCGAAGCCGAAGCAGCACAGGCACAACCCCCGCTCACCACGCTCCTGCGCGATGTGCTGGAAGAATTCTAAGAAAACAACTGAATGAGTAGAGACGAAACATCTTGCGTCTCCAGGCAGATATCATTGGGCACAAGTCAGCTCAACGATTCTTCACGCTTGATATTGCTGACGAGCGTCCACGTGTAGTGCAGATAGGTCACCAGATAGATGATGGCTGCCACCACGTGGCCGTTACCCTTGTCGCCAAAGAGGTAAATGCCGTAGTAATACAGGCTGACGAGCGTCGTGATGACGGCATACTTGATGAAACGCCTGTCCCAGCACGCCAGCAATACCAGCAAAAGGTCCAGCAAATAGGCATAGCGGTCGTGCATGCTGGGCAAGAGCAATAGCATCGTCCACATGAACCACGCTGCCACGGCATAGAAGCGCTCACGCGCCAGCAAGTCGGTTTTGTGGTTCAGGCAGTACCACAGGCCCACAGCCAGCGCTGCCACCGTGAGCATGATGGCAAACCAGCGCATCGACCAGTAGTCATTGCCCACGAGCATCCACAGGCTGGGGAAACTCATGTACATTTCCTGATAATGGCCCACCTGTCCCGTATAGATAAGGATGGGTGCCAACAGGCTGCGTCCATAGGCAAACGCCACGATACCCGACAGCCACATCACCGCCACGGACAGCAAAATCCACAACAGGCTGAAACGCTTGCTCAACAGGTAATATACACCGATAATCGGCAGGATAAACACGGTCTGCAACTTGCAGGCAAACGCCAATCCCAGCATCACGAAGGCACCGACAAAGGAGTTGCGGCGCAACAGGTAGAGCGTAGCCAGGCAGCAAGTGGCATACAGCGAGTCGCATTGGCCCCAATAGGAAGAATTGAGCATCACTGTGGGTAAGAGCCACACCGCGGCGGCCACCAGCCACGACTGGAAGCGCACACGGCGCACAGCGTCGGCAGCAGGAGCACCCGACAGGCTCTCCATGCGCACGTCACGATAGATAGCGGCAGCCACGAGCGCCAGCGGGATATCGAACAGCGACGAGAGCAGTTTGTACTGCACCACAGCCGGCAGGGGCAGATAAGTCATCAGCGAAATCAAGCTCTGGTAAAGCAGGCCATAATCGCCCACCTGACCGGCAAGTGCCGGCAGTCCGCCGGCCGCCTGGATCTTTTCGAACCACGGTATCAGGCAATAGGTCATGTCCTCGGACACGAAATAACGGCCCGCCCACCTGATGGCCACGCCAACAACAAACAGCAGCGCCAGCAGCAGCACGTGGCGGTGCCTGTCGATGGCGTCGATGCATTTATTCTCCAGTGATGTCGTTTTCATTGCGATAATCGATTGCATGACACGGGAATTGACCCCGATGCGCAAAAATAGTACAAATATTCCTTGTGGGCAAGACCACAGCGGCCTTTTTCGGTCATCCGTCCCACATCAGGTCGCGAATCACGCTGTCGCTCAGCAAGATGCCTTCAGCAGTGAGCACATAGCGCGACCCGTCGTCCAGCCTGACGTTGCCGGCCTCAATATGGCGCTGCACCTCGCGAGAGAAATGATTCCACGCCTCGTCGCCGAAGTCTTCACGCAAGCGCTCGGCATCGACACCGCGCGCCGTCCTCAGCCCGAGCATCACCCGCTCGTCGTATCGCTCCCAACGCGTCATCTCCTCCTGCTCACAGGCCGGCATACCGGCATTGATGCGGGCAACATACTGATGCCGGTCACAGGGATTGCTGCGACGGACGTTGCCGTCATAGCTGTGAGCCGCTGCCCCCAGGCCCAGATAGGGCGTCTCGTCCCAATACGAGGAATTGTGGCGGGAATAGTAGCCTGGAAGGGCAAAATTAGAAATCTCATAATGCTCAAAACCAGCATTTTGCAGCATCCTCACGAGCACTTTATACATTTCGATGCAATCCTCCTCGGGCACCTCGCTCACCTCGCCCCGCTCGCGCTGCCGCCACAACCGCGTGCCCTCCTCATAGGTCAGCCCATAGGCCGAGACGTGTTGAGGGCTTAAAGCGATGGCCTGCTCGACGGTGCGGGTCCACGAGTCGAGCGTCTGCCCCGGCAAGCCGTAGATGAGATCGATGCTGACGTTGGTGATGCCTGCCGCATGCAGGTTTTCCATCGCCTGGGTGACCTGACGGGCATTGTGACGGCGCCCGATGGCCCGCAGGATGGGGTCCTCGAACGACTGCACGCCCATGCTCACGCGGTTCACGCCCAGCGGACGCAACGCCGCACACCATTCGGCCGTCACATCGTCGGGGTTGGCCTCGATGGTGAACTCCTCGACGTCAGACAGGTTTAATGATTCGTTCAGTCCCTTAACCAGCCGTTCCAGCAGCGGCAACGGCAGCTGCGACGGCGTGCCGCCACCCATATACAGGGTGCGCAACTGCTCGCCGCGCAATTCCGGATTGCGCAACGCGGCCTCGGCCACAACCGCCTCGACATAAGGCGCGCCCGCGTCCTTCAATTCCAGCGTGGAAAAAAAGTCGCAGTAGCTGCAGCGGCTTGCGCAAAAGGGGATATGGACATACACTCCTGCCATTTCATGTCGCGTTATTCATGGTGCAAAATTAGTCATTTTTGGCCTTGTTGAAAATTTTCTTTTTAATAATGTTGTGATTCAGCGCAAAAATGACTAATTTTGCAGGCCGTTTAGCAAACAAAATATCAATTCACTATATAACAACCATTTAACAACAACACTAATGAAGGTTTACAAAACAAACGAGATCAAGAACATCTCTCTCGTCGGTGGCAAGGGCGCTGGTAAGACCACTCTCACCGAGTCTATCCTCCTTGAGGGCGGCGCAATCAGCCGCAGGGGCACCGTCGATGGCGGCAACACCGTGAGCGACAACACCCCCGTTGAGAAAGAGTATGGTTACTCTGTTTCCTCTACCGTTTTCTTCGCCGAGAAGAACGGCAAGAAGCTCAACTTCTTTGACTGCCCGGGTAGTGACGACTTCGTGGGCAATGCCGTGACCGCACTGAGCGTGACCGACACGGCTGCCCTGGTCGTTGATGGCCGCAATGGCGTTGAGGTAGGTACACAAAACAACTTCCGCACCGTTGAGCGCCTTGGCAAGCCCCTGATGTTTGTCATCAACCGCCTCGAGGACGAGAAGTGCGACTTTGACAACGTATATAACCAGCTGCGTGAGACCTACGGCAACAAGGTTGTTGCCCTCCAGTTCCCCGTGAACGCAGGTCCCGGCTTCAATAGCGTGGTTGACGTGCTGGCCATGAAGCAGTACACCTGGCCCAAGGACGGCGGCAAGGCTACCGTTAGCGACATTGACGGCGCACACGCCGACAAGGCCGAGGAGTACCGCATGGCACTGCTCGAGCTCGCTGCTGAGAACGACGAGGAGCTGATGATGAAGTTCCTCGACGAGATGAACCTGACCGAGGAAGAGACCATCAAGGGTATCCGCCTGGGTATGGTGGACCGCAGTATCTTCCCCATCGTGCTCGTGAGCGCTGAGAAGAACATCGGCACCGACCGCATGCTCGAGATCATGAGCATCATCGTTCCCGACGTGACCGAGATGCCCGCTCCCAAGAACACCAACGGCGACGAGGTTCCCGCTGACGAGAACGGCCCCGTGAGCGTCTTCTTCTTCAAGACCTCGGTAGAGAGCCACATCGGTGAGGTTTCCTACTTCAAGGTTATGAGCGGTGTCCTCAAGGCTGGCGCCGACCTGACCAACATGAACCGTGGCAGCAAGGAGCGCCTGGCTCAGATCAACGTCGTTTGCGGACAGAACAAGACCGCTATCGACGAGATCCACGCCGGTGACATCGGTGCTGCTGTGAAACTGAAAGACGTGCGCTGCGGCAACACCCTCAACGAGAAGGGCTGCGAGCACATCTTTGACTTCATCCCCTATCCCGCTCCCAAGTATCAGCGTGCCATCCGCGCCCTGAACGAGAGCGAGACCGAGAAGCTGGGTGCCGTCCTCAACCGCATGCACGAGGAGGATCCCACGCTGTTGATCGAGCAGAGCAAGGAGTTGCGCCAGACCATCGTTTCAGGTCAGGGCGAATTCCACCTGCGCACCCTCAAGTGGAACATCGAGAACAACGACAAGATCCAGATCGAGTATCAGGAGCCCCGCATCCCCTACCGCGAGACCATTACCAAGGCTGCCCGTGCCGACTATCGTCACAAGAAGCAGTCTGGTGGTAGCGGCCAGTTCGGTGAGGTTCACCTGATTGTGGAGCCCTACCGCGAGGGCATGCCCGAACCCGACACCTACAAGTTCGGCAACCAGGAGTACAAGATGAACATCAAGGACAAGCAGGAAATCCCCATGGAATGGGGCGGTATGCTGGTTGTCTATAACTGTATCGTTGGTGGTGCCATCGATGCACGCTTCATCCCCGCCATCGTCAAGGGTATCATGGACCGCATGGAACAGGGCCCGTTGACCGGTAGCTACGCACGCGACGTGCGCGTATGCATCTACGATGGTAAGATGCACCCGGTAGACAGTAACGAAATCTCCTTCCGTCTGGCAGCCCGCAACGCCTTCTCCACCGCATTCCGCGATGCTAACCCCAAGGTGTTGGAGCCCGTCTATGACGTTGAGATCCTGTTGCCCGGCGACTGCATGGGTGGTGTTCAGAGCGACCTGCAGGGCCGCCGCGGCATCATGATGGACATGTCGAGCGCCAATGGTATGGAGCGCGTTAAGGCCCGCATCCCCTTGAAGGAGATGTCGAGCTACAGCACCGCCCTGAGCTCCATCTCGGGTGGCCGCGCTTCGTTCAACATGAAGTTCTCGAGCTACGAGCTCGTGCCCGCCGACGTGCAGGCTCAGCTGCTCAAGGAGTACGAGGAGAGCAAGCAGGACGAGGATTAATCCCCACCTGTCTGTTACATTATTATATAATGGGCGACCCCATGGGGCCGCCCATTATTTTGTTGTGCCATTTGGCGGGCGATGAGGCGGAATTAACATTTAGCGCTAATTTTTTGCGCAAAAAGTGACAGAAAATTTTGGATTTACACAATAAAGTGTTAATTTTGCCGTTGATTGTTAAAAACAAGACGCAGAAGTTAAGAGGAACTCATCATGAAGAGGTCAACGATTTGGATATTGACGGTTGTGATGGCGATAGCCCTGCTGGGACTGCTCGCCATGCAGATCGTGTATCTGGAGAAGATGGTCGACATGCGCAACAGCCAGTTCAGCGAGACTGTGAAGCGTAGTCTTTACAGCGTGTCCACCATGTTGGAACAGAATGAGACAAAATATTTCTTGGACATGGACCTGGCCGAGGCCGAACAGACCTACAAGGGCATCAGCCAGAACAGCTTCAGTTTCACCGACCGGCATGAGGCCAACATCGACACGACCCTCAACACCGAGGATCCCGCCAACCTGCGCCCCGCCAACCGCAACACGCTGAAGGATCTGAACGACAGCTACCAGCGCAAGCAGGAAATCCTCAGGGGGCAATTCCTGTACCAGAAGAGCCTGCTCTACGAGGTGATTCTTACGATTCTGAACCATTCCAGCGACCGCCCCATCCAGGAGCGTGCCGACAGTTTGACCGTAGATAGCTACCTGCGGTCGGAGCTGGAATTTAACGGTCTGTCGCTACCCTTTGAGTTCGCGGTCGTGAACCGCACCAACGGTGTCGTCTATAAGACCAGCGGCTACTCCCCAATGTCGCAACAAGACGTTTACAGCCTGATGCTTTTCCCCAATGACCCGAAGAGCAAGCAGAACACGCTGAACGTCATGTTCCCCACCAAGAGCGACTACATCTTCTCGTCGGTGAAGTTCCTGGTGCCCTCGCTGGCATTCACCTTCCTGCTGCTGGGCGTGTTCCTGTACACCATCACCGTGGCCTTCAGGCAAAAGAAGCTGAGCGAGATCAAGAACGACTTCATCAACAACATGACGCACGAGTTCAAGACGCCCATCTCGTCCATCTCGATTGCCGCACAGATGCTGAACGACGACAGCGTGCGCAAGAGTCCCGAGATGCTCAAGCACGTCTCGGGCGTCATCAACGACGAGACCAAGCGCTTGCGTTTCCAGGTTGAGAAAGTGCTGCAGCTGTCACTGTTCGACCGCAAGAACGCCACCATGCGCCTCGAGGAAGAAGACGCCAACGCCAGCATCTACAGCGTCATCAACACGTTCAAACTCAAAGTAGAGAAATACGGCGGCCACATCGAAGCCAACCTCGATGCCGAGGATCCCATCATCAACGTGGACCGCATGCACTTCACCAACGTGATCTTCAACCTGCTGGACAACGCCGTCAAGTACCGGCGCGACGACGTGCCGCCCGAACTCGTGGTAGCCACCGTCAATCCTGATGAGGACCACATCCAGATCACCATCCAGGACAACGGCATCGGCATGAAACGCGAAGACCTGAAGAAGATTTTCGAGAAGTTCTACCGCGTCTCGACAGGCAACCGCCACGACGTGAAGGGCTTTGGCCTGGGACTGGCTTACGTACACAAAATGATTGACCTGTTCGGCGGCAGCATCCGCGCCGAGAGCGAGGTCAACCACGGATCGAAATTCATTATCACATTACCACTATACAAATAAAAGGACGACAATTATGGAAGACAAACTGAGAATTCTGTTATGTGAGGACGACGAGAACCTGGGAACCCTCACCCGTGAATATCTTGAGGACAAGGGCTTCAAGGCCGAGCTGTTTGCCGACGGCGAGGCAGGTTACAAGGCATTCCTCAAGGGCAAATACGACATCTGTCTGCTCGACGTGATGATGCCCAAGAAGGACGGTTACCAGCTGGCACAGGAAATCCGCGCCATCAACAGCGATGTGCCCATCATTTTCCTCACCGCCAAGGCCCTGAAAGAGGACATCCTCGAGGGCTTCAAGATTGGTGCCGACGACTACATCACCAAGCCCTTCTCGATGGAGGAGCTCGTGATGCGCATCGAGGCCATCCTGCGCCGCGTCAAGGGCAAGAAGGGCAAAGAAGTCACCGTTTACAAGATCGGCAAATTCACCTTCGACACCCAGCGCCAGGTACTGTTCACCGACGACAAGAGTGACAACCTCACCACCAAGGAGAGCGAGCTGCTGAGCCTGCTGTGCGCCCACATGAACGAGATTCTGGAGCGCAACTTCGCCCTGAAGACCATCTGGATCGATGACAACTACTTCAATGCACGCTCGATGGACGTTTACATCACCAAGCTGCGCAAGAAACTCAAAGATGACCCCACTATCGAGATCATCAACATCCACGGCAAGGGCTACAAGCTCATCGCCCCCGAGGTGAATCCCGAGGAGAATTGACATTCTTTCCACTTTCAACAAGTTTCGCCCGAAAGGGCGATTCTTGTTATGTGGGCGCCATGTTTGTCCTAAATTGCGTTAAATGTGTGCCAATCGCACACCCACCCCACCTCGGCATTTGCGCCATTATCAGGATTTTCTTACTTTTGCATCACCAAAAACAGTGATTGACAAACTATGGTTTATATCTATCGCATATACCAGTGGTGCATTGCATCACCCATCATGCTGGTTTACAGCATCATCACCGCACTCATCACCATTGTTGGCTGTCTTTTCAACCAGGACTATTGGGGTTACTTCCCCGCCAAGTGGTGGGCACGCGTGTGGTGCTGGATTCATTTGGTACGCATCAAGGTAGTGGGGCGCGAGCTCATTGACCACGAGACGAGCTACGTGTTTGTCGCCAACCATCAGGGTGCCTATGACATCTTTTCCATCTACGGTTTCCTGGGACACAACTTCAAGTGGATGATGCGCAAGGGCATCACCAACATCCCCATCATCGGCACCGCTTGCCGCATGGCAGGCCACATTCTGGTGGACACCCACACGGCTCAAGGCCTGCGCGACACCATGGCCGCTGCCAAGAAGAAACTGCATGGAGGCATGTCGATTGTCGTCTTTCCCGAGGGTCGCCGCACCGACACCGGCCTGATGGGCCCGTTCAAGAACGGCGCGTTCAAGCTGGCATTGGAATTTGGCCTGCCCGTAGTGCCCATCACCATCGACGGCAGCTACAAGGTCATGCCCCGCAGCACCTTCAACGTCACCCCGGGCACCATCACTCTCACCTTCCATGAGCCCATCCAGCACCAGGGCGGCAACGACATTGCCCAGGTGAGCCACCAGTGCCGCGAAATCATCCAGCAGGACCTGCCCCCCGACATGCGCGACCCAGCACCAGCCGCCCAATAGCCCCCTCCCGTCCCGTATGTTGCGTTGCCAGCGCAACAAAAAAATCAGAATCAAAAACACCCATCATCAAATAAAGATGGACCCCAAAAGTCTGTTCAAAGAGACTTCTGGGGTCCATCTTGTTCTTGATTCGATTACCGGAGAACGCCTTCGCTAGCGTCAGCAATAGACGGCTAAATAATCATGTCATTCTTGACGGTCTGCTCAAGTTCCGAAGCAATTCTTTTCCACTCCTTGGAATTGATATAGTCCATGATGATGTGGGCGTGCTTGACATTGTGCATGTCACTGCCCAGGTAATCAATCATGCCATTGCGCACAAACCACAGCGCGCTGTCACGCGCTTCCTCGCCAAAGTAGCCCGTGAACGACAGGATATTGACCTGGAAACGGGCGCCGGCATTGTGCAGCTGCTCGTAGCGTTTGCGGCGACGGGAGTAGTAGGTATAGCGCTCGGGGTGGGCCAAGATGGTCCTGTAACCCTTGACCTGCATGTCGAACAGCAGGTCGTCAAGGTTCATGAGTTCCTGTTGGAAAGAGTTCTCAAGCAAGATGTGGTTTCCCGGCATGGGGATCAAGTGATCGGCTGCATACTCCTTGTCAAAATACTCATCCATGCGGTACTCGGCACTCAGGTACAGCTCCATGTCAATACCTGCATCGGTAACCGCATCCTTGAGCTTCATGAACGCGTCCGTGAGCGTCTCACGTGTGTTCTCAAACGTTACCGCCGTCACATGCGACGTGAGGATGACGCGGTGGATGCCCATCTCGGCCTCAGCCTTAAGCATCTCCAACGACTGCTCAACCGACTGTGAACCATGGTCCACGCCCGGCAGGATGTGGCAATGCACATCGGTATTATAGAAGAGTTTAACCTGCTCTTTCTTGCTCTTGAAGAGTTTGCCAAACATAATTATTAAATTATCTACTACAAAACAGCCTGCAAAATTAGTCCTTTTTTTGTAATCCTGCAAGTTAATTCTGTTTTTCTTATTGACAACTTGTTACCATCTTGTCGTGGCCCTCAGTTCCCGTCACGCTCCAAAAAGGTAAAAAATCATAACCGGGAGTCGAAAAAAATGCCATGTCGCTTTGATAATAAATAATATTATTACCTTTGCCCGCAACGAGCATCATGTAACAGATTATTCAACAATAACCTCAATTCACTTCAGCAATGAAAATCATCATCGTAGGGGCCGGAGCCATCGGAGCTCATTTGGCCGACCTGTTCTCCAAAATCAAGCAGGACATCGTCATCATTGATGACGACGAGGAAAAGCTGGAGCGCATCCAGGCCGACAGCGACCTGATGACCATCCAGGCATCGACCAACACTCCCATCAAGGCCCTGAAAGATGCCGGAGTGAAGCACGCCGACCTGTTCATTGCGGTCACGCGTGACGAGAATCTGAACCTGAGCCTGTGCGTGCTGGCCCGTTCAATGGGCGCGCGGCAGACGGTGGCCAAGGTGGAGAATGCCGAGTTTACCGACCCCCAGATTACCGAAGCCTTCAAGGCGGCAGGCATCTCATCCATCATCGACCCCGACAACCTGGCGGCGCTTGACATTGTCAATGGCATGAAGCTGACATGGGCCCGGCAACGGTGGGACGTGCACGGCGGCCTGCTCACGCTGCTGGGCATCAAGGTGAGGGAATCGTGCAAAATCCTCGGCCAGCCGTTCAAGGAAATCTTCAAGCCCGATTCACCCTACCATGTGGTCGCCATCAAGCGCGGCCAGTCAACCATCATGCCATCGGGCGACGACATGCTCATGCCAGGCGATTTTGTCTATTTCATGACCACCAGGGAATATGTTCCCAACATGAGGGTGATCATGGGAAAGGAAAACTACCCAGACGTGAAAAACGTCTTTATCGTCGGTGGCGGCAAGACGGCCGTCAGGGTCGTCAACATGCTGCCGAACGACATGAAGGCCAAAATCTTTGAAAACGACCCGCGGCGCTGCGAAGAACTTATCGACCTGGTAGACACCAGCCACGTGATGATCATCAATGCCGACGGCCGCTCGGTGGCCAACCTGATGGAGGAGAACATCAAGTCGGCACATGCGTTTGTCGCCCTCACCGGCAATGCCGAGGCCAACATCCTGGCATGCCTCACTGCCAAGCAGTTGGGGGTGCGCAAGACCATCGCCATGATCGAGAACATGGACTATATGGACATTGCCGGCAATGTGGACATCGGGACCATCATCAACAAGCAGGCATTGACCGCCAGTCACATCTATCAGCTGCTGCTCAACGGCGATGTGCGCAACATGCGCAACCTGATGACCGTCAATGCCGACGTGGCCGAGTTCACCGCCCGCCCCGGCTCGCGCATCACACGCAAAAAGGTTCGAGACCTGGATTTCCCGCGCGAGGCCGAATTGGGCGGATTGGTGCGTGACGGAAAGGGCATTCTTGTCAATGGCGAGACACAGATCCAACCTGGCGACATCGTTGTGGTCTTCTGCCACGGCACTGAGATCAGCCGCATCGAGAAATTTTTCATCTAACCCCATCCACGATGTTCAACAAGCTATTGATTTGCAAGATTCTGGGCACGCTGCTGTGGATTGAGGCCGCCTTCATGTCACTGGGGCTTATCCTGGCCATTTGCCACATGGAGAGCGACATCGTGGCCTTTGCGGTCACGGTGGGCGTGACGCTGCTGGTAGGCACGGCGTTGAGGCTGACTGGACGCCACGCGACCAACACGTTGAGCCGCCGCGACGCCTATCTGCTGGTGACCGTCGTGTGGATTGCGTTTGCGCTCTTCGGGATGTTACCGTTCCTCATCGGCGGATATATCGACCATGTGACCGATGCCTTCTTCGAGACGATGTCGGGCCTGACGACAACCGGGGCAACCGTCATCGATAAGGTCGAAGGCTTGCCCCACGGCATACTGTTTTGGCGCTCGTTGACGCAATGGATTGGCGGTTTGGGAATCGTGTTCTTCACCATCGCCGTCATCCCGTCGTTTGTGGGCGGCTCCATCAAGGTATTTGCCGCCGAGGCCACCGGTCCCATCAAGAGCAAGATGCATCCGCGCCTCACCACCACGGCCAAGGCCCTATGGGGAGTTTATATCCTGTTGACGGCCGTATGTGCCTTTTGCTTCTTCATCTTCGGCATGAGTCCGTTTGACGCTGTGAACTACGCCATGACGGTAACGGCGACAGGCGGCTTTGCCACCCATGACGCCAGCACCGGTTACTTCAACAACGCCGCCATCGACTACACCGCGATTGTGTTCATGTTCCTCTCGGGCGTGAGCTTCGCTTTACTCTATGCCAGCCTGCTGCAGGGCAAAATCAAGCAGTTGTTCAAGAACGCCGAGTTCCGTTTCTACACTGCATTGACGTTGGCGGCCACTGCCGTGATTGTTTATTTCCTGCTGCGCTACAACCATTACACCTTTAGCGACGCCATCCGTTACGCCCTGTTCCAGGTAGTGTCCTTTGTCACCACAACTGGCATGTTCAACGAGGACGCTGCCCAGTGGCATCACATCACCTGGGTGGTACTGAGCCTGTGCATGTTCTTTGGCGGATGTGCAGGCAGCACTGCCAGCGGATTCAAGTGCGCACGCGGGGTCATAGCCCTGAAAATCCTGCGCAACGAGGTTCGCCGCATGGTTCACCCCAAGGCGCTGCTGCCCGTCAAGGTCAACAACACATCGGTCCATTCCCCCAGCCAAATCACGCTGCTGGCATTCTTCATTGCCTACATTACCCTGTGTTTCACGGCCTATTTCATCATGATTCTTGCCGGTGTGGACAGCACCAACTCCATCACCATCGCCTTGAGCTGCGGCAGCAACGTGGGTCCCACTCTGGGACTGGAAATCGGCCCGACGATGTCATGGAGCATCCTGCCGCCACTGGTGAAATGGATTCTTTCAGGACTGATGCTCATGGGGCGTCTCGAGATCTTCACCGTGCTGGTCATTTTCTCGCCGTCGTTCTGGAAAAACCATTGAAAATCAAAAAAAGAGCGAAAAAATTTTCCCAGTTCAAAAAATCGACGTACCTTTGCACGCCATTACAAAAAAGTGAGGCGTTTACCACCGCCTAAACGTTGTAAGTTTAACAATTTAAAGATACATCAAGACAATGAAAAAGGATATCCATCCCAGCAACTATCGCGAGGTTGCGTTCAAGGACATGTCTAACGAGGAGGTCTTCATCACCCGCAGCACGGTGAACACCAAGGAGACCATCGAGATCGACGGTACCACCTATCCCCTGGTGAAGCTCGAGATCACCAACACGTCGCACCCCTTCTTCACCGGCAAGCAGAAGCTCGTCGACACCGCAGGTCGCGTGGACAAGTTCATGCAGCGCTACGGCAACCGCAAGAAGAAATAAGACGAAACATCACCGCCGTGAGCGCTCACGGCAGGTTCTACAAGACACGGCGACGCGCCCTTCCCAATCAAACGGGAGGGCGCGTCACTGATATTTACAAGAAAATAACTACCTTTGCGCCATCATTATCATATTAACCATCAGTCAAGATATCAATATGGGAGTTTATTACACTAAACTACGCACTTATTTTCAACGGGCAGCCGTAGCCCTTGCCACCCTGGCGATCCTGCTGTTGCCGCAGCAGCTCAAAGCGCAGGACTGGTTTGGAGACGTGGACCTGGACGGCAAAGTCAACATCGGTGATGTGACCTCGCTAATCGACCACCTGCTGGCAAATGATCCCTTCACACCGTTTAATCCTTACGAGACCCGCCTGACGGCCAAGGGATATGGTGCCGTGGGCGATGGTGTGACCGATGACACACAGGCACTGGAGAACCTGTTTGATGCGGCATACCGCATGCACAAGGCGGTATTCTTCGAGCCCGGGACCTATCTCATTCGCCGCGCGTTAACATTGCGCACCGGCATGGAGATTTATGGCGACAACGCAACCATCAAGAAGCGGGAAGCCGTCACCACGTCATTGACCCAGGCGGCATCTAAGCATCAGACCTACATCGACGTCGCCGATGCCAGTGGATTTAACGTGGGCGACATGTTTGTCATCATTGAGCCTAACTATGCCAATGAGTGCACATTCGGCATCGTCACTTCCATAGAGGGAAACCGCATCAATTTCTCCAATGTCATCAGCGACACGCAGAACAAATTCCCCGGGTGCGTCCGCAATTACGTCTCTGGCCGACAAGTGACCACCTCATTCGCGCTGCTGCGCTCCTGGAGCCCGCGTTTTGACTGCGACGGCGTGTACATCCACGATATCATCCTGGACGGCAACCGGAATAGTTCCGAACCCAAGGTTTGGTCCAACAGCTGCATCCACCTGGACGCCTATTACCCGCCTAACGGTTACACCGGTAATACAGGAATCGAATATAGGCACATCCAGCGAAATCTCACCGTCAACAATGTGACCATCAAGAACTCGCCACACGACGGCATTAGCGACCAGAGCATGGGCGGCCTGCACGTGAGCAACTGCACCATCGAGAATCCCGCGATGCACGGGGTGCACATGGGCACGAGATACTCAGGTGGTGTGATTACCGACAACAAGATGACTGGTAGCGGTGCATCGGGAGCCGGTGTTTTCCTATGCCAGAATGTCGTCAACGTGATTGTCGAGAACAACGAGATTTCGAGTTTCAATCATGGTGTCAGCGACGAGGAATTTGCTACCTGCGGCAAGTACACCATTGTCCGCAACAACGTGTTCAAGAACATCACCAGCTATGTGTTTGACTTCCTGAAGGCCAGCGCCACCTCGCGCGGCGGCGGACACATCATTACCGACAACAGCATCGAGGGGTTGAAGGCCATGATGTTCTCAGGCAAATACCTGGACTATGTCACCATCGCCAACAACACGGTGTCCAGCGTCACTACCGCTCCCACCGCCATCGTCAGCATTACCAATAGCGACAATGTCGTCATCTCGGGCAACAATCTGCCGTCGGGTACAACGATTGCACAGCCCGTGAGGAGCACCGACACGACCAACCTGCTCGACAACGGCAATTCCTGGAATTGATTTAGCTATAGCACGATAACAGCGCACAGGAACATTCCCAGCAGACACGGCGACGCGCCCTTCCCATCAAACGGGAGGGCGCGCCGCTTGTTTAATCGCACAGCCAGTCGAAATCAGTTAACAATAATTGTTCTCGCACTCTTTACCGCAGTTACAGCACTAGTGATGCCTTTGAACGTCATGATACCGAAACGGCTGCTGCCATTGGAGGAATTGACGATATTTATCCTTGAGCCAACTCATCCTATTCTCTACTTATATCTTAGCTAATCATTCTCAACAAGACACCTGATCTAACTAGCTCCATAGCGATGCAGATGATGATGAACGACACGAGGAACAGCAATGGCAAAGCCATCGCACGCAGCCACCCTCGTTCACGCCACAACTTGCGGTTAATAACGTCGGCCACCGATAACATCAGACCAGAACACGAAATGCAGAACACGCTTAGCATCCTGAGAAGCCACTTCTCTTCTACAACTTTGGTCGCATATTCAGGTTTTGTAGTAACACTATACCATAAAGCAATCGCGAAGAAACACAACACGATGACCATGACCATCAACAGCACCCGCCACACGGTGCCCCACCAGCCGTAGCCAAACACCTGCTTGTAGTTCACAGTGACAATGACAGGCATCACCAATAAGGAACTTTCTATCATTATATCCTCAAAGCCGCTACTGCCCGCTTCATAGCCCAAATCTATTCCGGCCAGCTTGACAAAAGTAGAGATGATGAACACCCACACAAAGTACTGCGTTGTCATGAACACCTGGATAAAGAAGCCTTGAGGTACTGTGTGCCGTGGATTGCGCGGCGAGTGCCTGAACACCAGCCAGGTGGGAAGTATCAGCAACGAGAAGATAAACAGGTACAACCACTCAATATGATTTCCGATCCATTGAGACACAAAATCAAAATAGTATTGCCATCCTGTTGACGTGATAGCCCCAGGATCATATTCAATAAGTGCCGCCCAGTATTCAGGAAAGATGGCTTTACCGACAAGAAACAGGATTACCGCCACGAGCACAAGCATCTTGACGGGCGGAAAGCTCGACTGCCATTTGCCGTTGATATAATCGCTGATGAAATAGCCCGGACGCCACATCAGCTGCCACAACGAGTAGGGCAACGAGCGGCCACCCAGGCCCCACACGTCCATCACGCTATGGCGCACCACATTCCACGTGACGCGGCCTGCTGTGGCTCGTTGTCCGCACACGGGGCAAAAGTTCCCTGTGTATTCATATCCGCAATTGTTGCAGTACCGTGGCACATCAGCCACAGGATAATCGGCGGGATGAACTTGCCAAGCCTTGAAACGACGATATAATTTCTTGAGACTAAACACCGTCGCTTTTGGGTGCAGGTGCAGTTTCAGGCTCAGGTGCAGGCTCAACTGCAGGCTCAACTGCAGCAGTAGCATTGCGCACACGGCGCTCGGCAAGGTACTCTTGCAGGCTGGTGAAGTTGAACAGCAGCAGGCAGATGCCTGTCATCAGCACAACGGTGGAAACGTTCTCGCGCAATGACGACACCATGAGCGACAGCACGCCGCACAGCACTACGACCAACGGGCAGATGTAATACCATCCCTTGACGTTCAGGCTCTTGCGGGACAGCATCAGGTAGATGACATGGAAGAGTCCCAACACGATGAGCAGGACGGCCATGAGCAGCTGCAGGATGCCGTCAAACTTGTCGGGTTTCAATATCATCACCAGACCAAAGCACAAGCCTCCCACAGCGGGCAGCACCCCCATGTAGTCGACTCCGGTGCGGGCATCGGTATGGCGGACGGCAACCATAATCAGATAGACGACAGCCGGCAACATGAACATCGCACCCATCACGCGACACCCCCACAACAGGATATCAGGCACGCTGTGGAAAACCATCAAGATAACACCGGCAAGCAGCAAAATCACATTAGTGAGCAGGTTAATACTGACCTTTTTCATTGTTTTCTGTAAGGTTAATGGTCACTTGTTAATAATTTTTCCACAAAAATAGCTTAAAAACAGTTATATTCAAAAAAATGACGCAAAAAAGTATTATCTTTGCAGTGAATGCAAGAGAAACGCATGCACATACTCGCCATCATCAACCCCGTGTCGGGGACCAGCAACAAGGACAAGATTCCTCGGCTCATCGACACGGTCGTGGAACCCGACCGCCATGAAGTGAGCATCATGGCCACCGAATACCCCGGCCATGCCCATGAAATCGCCGAACAGGCTGTCAAGGACGGCTTCGACGTGGTCGTCGCCATTGGCGGTGACGGTACCGTCAACGAGGTGGGCAGCGCCCTGTGCGGCACACCCACAGCGCTGGCCATTGTGCCGTGCGGCTCGGGCAACGGCCTGGCACGCCACCTGCGCATCTCGATGAACGCCAACCGGGCCCTGCAGGTGCTCAACAACGGCGTGGTGGGCAAGTTTGACTACTGCACCGTGAACGGCAAGCCTTTCTTCTGCACCTGCGGCATGGGATTTGACGCCACGGTGAGCTACAAGTTCTCCAACGAGGGCACCCGCGGCTTTATCACCTACATCAAGACCGCCTTGACCGAGTATATCAAGTACAAGCCTCAAGAATACATCATCGACATCGACGGCATGAGGATGAAGGAGAAAGCCTTTGTCATCGCCTGCTGCAATGCGGCACAATACGGCAACAACGCCTATATCGCACCGCGCGCGACCATGCAGGACGGCATGCTCGACCTGACGGTGATGCACCCGTTCAACTTTGTCGAGAGCCCGCTCATCGGAGCCCGCCTGTTCCTGCGCCAGCTGGGACACGACAACCACGTGAGCATCTACCGCGGCAAGCGTGTTACCATTGAGCGCAGCCACGACGACATCCTCCACATCGACGGAGATCCCGTTATGATGCCCGCCAGGGTCGTCATCGAGAACGTGAGACGCGGCATCAACATTCTGGTGCCGCCCACCCTGCCCGACGACGTCTGATAACCAATAGCCAAAACCTAACGACTAACAACAAGATATAGAAATGAGTTATCTGAAATTTGACAAAAACCTGATGATCAATTTGGAGCAGTCACTGCCCAAAGAGATGCTGCGAACCAACCAGTCGGGAGCCTACCACTGCACCACCATCGTTGGCTGCAACACCCGCAAGCAGCATGGCTTGCTGGTCATCCCTGTTCCCGAGCTCGACGACAACAACCATGTGCTGCTGTCCTCGCTCGACGAGACCGTCATCCAGCACGGTGCGCCGTTCAACCTGGGACTGCACCGCTACAAGGGTGACACCTACAGCCCCAACGGCCACAAGTACATCCGCGAGTATGACTGCGAACGCGTGCCCACCACCACCTATCGCGTGGGCGGCGTCATCCTCAAGAAAGAGAAGATCTTTATCACCCACGAGAACCGCATCCTCATCCGTTACACGCTGGTGGATGCCCACTCGGCAACGACGCTGCAGTTCAGGCCCTTCCTGGCCTTCCGCAACGCCAATGACCTGTGCGTGGAAAATGCAGTCGCCAGCCGCGACTACCAGGAGGTGGCCAACGGTATCGCCACCTGCATGTACAACGGCTATCCCACCCTGTACATGCAGATGAACCACAAGCCCCGCTTCGTGTTTGACCCGCACTGGTACAAGAACATCGAGTATACCAAGGACCAGGAGCGCGGCATCCCCTACAGCGAGGACCTGTACGTGCCCGGCTACTTCGAGGTCGAGATCAAGAAGGGCGAGCCCCTCATCTTCTCGGCAGGTGTCGAGGAGGTGAACACCCGCACGCTCACCAAGATGTATGAAGACGAGATCAAGCCGCGCACACCGCGCACGAGCTTCTATAACTGCATGAAGAACAGCGCCAAGCAGTTCTACATCACCAACAAGGAGGGTCACTACCTGCTGGCCGGCTATCCCTGGTTCAAGATCCGCGCCCGCGACGAGTTCATCGCTCTGCCGGGCTGCACCCTGTCGGTACACCACCGCCAGGACTTCGAGCTCATCATGGATACCGCACAGCGCGCCCTCTACGACTGGATGCGCGACGGCACGCTCGACAAGCATCTCGACGGCCTGGAACTGCCCGACATACCCCTGTGGGCCATCTGGGCCGTACAACGCTATGCCCACGACCTCAATGCCGAGGCCGCCCGCGAGCGCTATGGCCAACTGGTCAAGGACCTGATCAACTTCATTGCTGACGGCCATCATCCCAACCTCAAGTTGGATCCTAACGGCCTTGTCGCTACCGACGGCACCAAGCGTCCCGTCTCGTGGATGAACAGCACTCACCCCGACGGCACGCCGCTCATCCCCCGCACGGGTTATCTGGTCGAGTTCAACGCCTTGTGGTACAACGCCCTCAGATTTGCTGTGGAAGAGCTCTTCGGCACTGTTGAAGAGGAGAAAGACTTTGTTGAGCGCTGCAACGCCATTGCCGAGAAGTGCAAACCCGCCTTCATCGAGACGTTCATGACCGATTACGGCTACCTGTACGACTACGTGAACGGCAGTTACACCGACCTGAGCGTGCGTCCCAACATGATCATCGCCGCCGCTACCGACTACAGCCCGCTGGACCGCCGCCAGCGCAAACGCATCCTTGACATCACCACCCGCGAGCTGCTGACTCCCAAGGGACTGCGTACCCTGAGCCCCAACAGCTACGGCTATATTCCCTGGTATCTGGGCACCCCCGAGGAGCGCCAGACGGCCTACTATGCCGGCAGCGCACGTCCCTGGCTGATGGACTTCTACAGCAAGGCCTACATCCGCGTCTTCGGCTTGAACAGCATCTCGTTCATCGAGCGCATGATGATCGGCTTCGAGGACGAAATGAAGGAAGGCTGCATCGGCTCGCTCAGCGAACTGTATGACGGCAACCCGCCGTTCATCGGACGTGGCGCCGTGAGCTTCGCTCCCAACGTGGGCGGCATCCTGCGCGTGCTTCGCACCTTCAAGAACCTTCACATCATTGACGAATAAACCTATCAAGAGATATGAAAGCATTAATGTTCGGATGGGAGTTCCCTCCCCACATTCTGGGAGGCCTGGGAACAGCAAGTTACGGCCTCACTAAGGGCATGTGGCAAAACGGTGACATGGACATCACCTTTGTCATTCCCAAGCCCTGGGGCGACGAGCCCAAGGATTTTGCCAACATCATCGGCGCGAACTGCACGCCCGTTGCATGGCGTGATGTGGACTGGGACTATGTGCAGGCCCGCATCGGCAATGTGATGGATCCGCAGCTGTACTACAACCTGCGCGACCACATCTATGGCGACTTCAACTACATGAGCACCAACGACCTGGGGTGCATCGAGTTCTCGGGACGCTATCCTGAGAACCTGCTCGAGGAGATCAACAACTACAGCATCGTGGCAGGCGTCATCGCCCGCACGGTGGACTGCGACGTCATCCACAGCCACGACTGGCTCACCTATCCTGCCGGCATCCATGCCAAGCAGGTGACTGGCAAGCCCCTGGTGATCCACGTGCACGCCACCGACTTTGACCGCTCGCGCGGCAATGTCAATCCCACGGTGTTCAGCATCGAGAAGGACGGTATGAACCATGCCGACCACATCATCACCGTGAGCAACCTCACGCGCCGCACCGTTATCGAGAAATACGGCATCAGCCCCGACAAGGTGACCACCGTGCACAACGCCGTGGAGCCCCTCAACGAGGAATTGCTCAACCTGGAGGCTCCTCCGGGCAAGACGAACAAGGTCATCACCTTCTTGGGCCGCATCACCATGCAGAAGGGCCCCGAGTACTTTGTTGAGGCTGCCGCACAGGTGCTGCACAAGGTCAACAACGCGCAATTTGTGATGGCCGGCAGCGGCGACATGATGGACAAGATGATTCGCCTTGCTGCCAAGCGCGACATCGCCGACCGTTTCCACTTCACGGGCTTCCTGAAAGGCAAACAGGTGTATGAGATGCTGGCAGCCAGCGACGTGTACATCATGCCGTCGGTCAGCGAGCCCTTCGGCATCTCGCCGCTCGAGGCGATGCAGATGGGCGTACCCTCGATCATCAGCAAGCAGAGCGGCTGTGCCGAGATCCTGGACAACGTCATCAAGATCGACTACTGGGATACCAATGCCATGGCCGATGCCATCTACAGCATCATCAAGTATCCCGCAATGTACAACGAGTTGCGCGATCAAGGTCTTGCCGAGGTCAACCAGATCACCTGGGACAAGGCTGGCGCCAAGGTCATCAACATCTACCGCAACCTGATCAACCGTTAGGCAACAACTAAAAACCAAGAACCAAGAACTAAAAACTCAATAATAATGAAAGCGATTTGTTTTTATTTCCAGATTCATCAGCCGTTCCGCCTGAAACATTACCGTTTCTTCGACATCGGCAACGACCACTACTACTATGATGACTTTGCCGACGATGACATCATCACGCGCATCGCACAGCGGTCTTATCTGCCCGCCAACCAGATGCTGCTCGACATGATCAAGGAAAACGGCAAGAAGTTCAAAGTGGCCTTCTCCATCAGCGGCACCGCACTGGAGCAGTTGGAACAGTATGTACCCGAGTTCATCGACTCGATGAAGGAACTGGCCGCCACCGGCTGCGTCGAGTTCCTGAGCGAGACCTATGCCCACAGCCTGTCGTCGCTCTACGACCCCGACGAGTTTGTGGCCCAGGTCAAGGCTCACGACGCCAAGATCTACCAGCTCTTCGGCCAAAAGCCCAAGGTGTTCCGCAACACCGAGCTGATCTATGACGACGACGTGGCCTCGATGGTCTATGCCATGGGCTTCAAGGCCGCCATCACCGCCGATGCCAAGCACGTGCTGGGCTGGCGCTCGCCCAACTTCCTGTACAGTTCGGCTTCGGCTCCCAAGCTCAAGCTGCTGTTGAAGAACGGCAAGCTGAGCGACGACATTTCGTTCCGTTTCAGCAACCCCGAGTGGGCATCCTATCCCCTCACGGCCGACAAGTACATCAACTGGATCAACGAGTTGCCCCAGGAGGAACAGCTGGTCAACCTGTTCATGAACTACGACGCGCTGGGCGAGCTGCAGCCTCGCGAGAGCGGCATCTTTGAGTTCATCAAGGCACTGCCCCGCTTTGCCGCCGAGCACGACATCCAGTTCTGGACTCCCAGCGAGGTGGTTTCCAAGTTCAAACCCGTTGCCGAACTCGCCGTGCCCTATCCCATGTCATGGACCGACGAGGCCCGCGACACCAGCGCATGGCTGGGCAACACCCTGCAGCAGGAGGCCGTCAGGAAACTGTACTCCATCGGTGAACGCGTGCGCCTGTGCACCGACCGCCGCATCAAGCAGGACTGGAACTACCTGCAGGCCAGCGACCACTTCTTCTACATGTCCACCAAGCACAACGACGACGGCTCGGTACACAGCCACTACAGCCCCTATGACTCGCCCTACACCGCGTTCACCAACTACATGAACGTGCTGAGCGACTTCATGACACGCGTCGAGGAGCAGTACCCCGCCAGCATCGACAACGAGGAGCTGAACTCGCTGCTGCTCACCATCCGCAATCAGGAGCAGGAGATCGAGAAGCTGCACCGCGAGGTAGAGATGATGCGCAACAACATCGTCCAGGACACCACCGGCGACTTCCCCATCGACGAGGAGCCCGCTCCCGAGCCCGAACCCGTCAAGGAGGAAAAACCCGCTCCTGAGAAGAAGAAACCGGCTGCCAAAAAGCCCGCGGCCAAGAAACCCGCTGCTAAGAAGCCTGCAGCCAAAAAGCCTGCAGCCAAGAAGCCTGCAGCCAAGAAACCCGCTGCAAAAAAGGCATAATTGCCAGCCGTAGACATCTCATGATGAGAGGATGCCCATTCGCTGAGGCATCCTCTCATTTTATTTTATTATGTGCCGTGAAAAGCGGTACCAACTGCATCTCGCCGCAGCTGGCCATGGCAAGACCGTCAGGATGGCGCAAAATCATCATGCTAGGCCGCACTTTCACTTGCAAAATGTAACAAAAAACGAGTATTTCGAGAGCTCTGAATAAAAAATACATTTTTTAAGGCCTAAAATGCTAACTTTTGGGCAAAAATCACTACCTTTGCACCGCAAAAGCGAAATTCATAATAATTGCAATTATATTCAACAAAAATTTAGTAAATGAAAGCGATTTACACTTTTGGTAACGGCCAAGCAGAGGGTCGTGCCGACATGCGAGACCTGCTGGGTGGCAAGGGTGCTAACCTTGCTGAGATGAACCTGATTGGAGTGCCCGTTCCCCCGGGCTTCACTATCACGACCGAGGTATGTACCCTTTACAACAAGGAAGGCCGTGATGCCGTTGTAGCGATGATCAAGGACGACGTGATGAAGTCCATCGCTCACATCGAGAATCTGACAGGCAACAAGTTCAATGATCCCAGCAATCCCCAGCTGGTATCGGTTCGCTCGGGCGCTCCCGTGTCGATGCCGGGTATGATGGACACCGTCTTGAACCTGGGTATCAACGACGCCGTGGCCGAGACTCTGGCCCAGAAGTCGGGCAACCCCCGCTTCGCTTGGGACAGCTACCGCCGCTTCGTGCAGATGTACGGTGACGTTGTGCTGGGTATGAAGCCCACCAACAAGACCGACATCGACCCCTTTGAGGCAATTATCGAGGAACTGAAAGAGAAGAAGGGCGTGAAGTTTGACACCGAGCTCGACGTCGATGACCTCAAGGAGCTGGTTAAGCGCTTCAAGGCCGCCGTTAAGGAGAATACCGGTAAGGACTTCCCCACCGACGCCTACGATCAGCTGTGGGGCGCCATCTACGCTGTGTTTGACAGCTGGAACAACGACCGCGCTATCCTGTACCGCCGCATGAACCAGATCCCCGAGGAGTATGGTACTGCAGTTAACGTACAGGCCATGGTCTATGGCAATATGGGCAACAACAGTGCAACCGGTGTTTGCTTCTCACGTGACGCCGGTACTGGTGAAAACCTGTTCAATGGTGAGTATCTGATCAATGCTCAGGGCGAGGACGTTGTGGCTGGTGTTCGCACCCCGCAACAGATCATGACCGAGGGCAGCCGCCGTTGGGCCAAGCTGCAGGGCATCAGCGAGGAAGAGCGCGCCGCCCTCGTTGACATCCAGCAGAAGCTCGAAGACCACTACCACGACATGCAGGACATGGAGTTCACCATCCAGGATGGCAAGCTGTGGTTGCTCCAGACCCGTAATGGTAAGCGCACCGGCGCCGCTATGGTGAAGATCGCCATGGACCTGCTGCGTGAGGGCGCTATCGACGAGAAGACCGTCATCAAGCGCATGGAGCCCGGCAAGCTCGACGAGCTGCTGCACCCCGTGTTTGACAAGGCTGCCGTTAAGACCGCTAAGGTCATGGCCAAGGGTCTGCCCGCCAGTCCCGGTGCCGCAACCGGTCAAATCGTGTTCTTTGCCGACGACGCCGAGGAATGGGCTTCGCGCAAGAAGAAAGTCATCATGGTGCGCCTGGAGACCTCTCCCGAGGACCTGCGCGGCATGAGCGTGGCTCAGGGTATCCTCACCGCCCGTGGCGGTATGACCTCGCACGCAGCCGTTGTTGCCCGCGGTATGGGCAAGTGCTGTGTTTCGGGTGCCGGTGAGATCAAGGTGGACTACAAGGCCCGCACCGTCGAGATGGGTGGCAAGACCTACAACGAGGGTGACTGGATTTCGATCAACGGTAGCACCGGTGAGGTTTATGACGGCCTCGTAGCTACTGTAGACGCCGACCTGAGCGGTGACTTTGCTGCCGTAATGAATCTGGCTGAAAAATACAGCAAGATGGATGTTTACACCAACGCCGACTCGCCCCGCGACGCCAGCGTAGCCCGCAAGTTGGGTGCCCACGGTATCGGCCTGTGCCGCACCGAGCACATGTTCTTTGAGGGTGACCGCATCAAGGCCATGCGCGAGATGATCATCGCTCCCGATGAGACCTCACGTCGCGTTGCCCTGGCCAAGCTGCTCCCGCTGCAGCGTGGCGACTTCGAGGGCATCTTCGAGGCCATGGACGGCTATGAAGTGACCATCCGCCTGCTCGATCCCCCCTTGCACGAGTTCGTTCCCCATCAGCTCGAGACCATGCGTGAGCTCGCCGAAGAGACAGGCCGCACCCTCGACGAGGTGAAGCTCGTTTGCGACGGTCTGGAAGAGTTCAACCCCATGCTGGGTCACCGTGGCTGCCGTCTGGGCAACACCTATCCCGAAATCACCGAGATGCAGGCCCGCGCTATCATCGAGGCCGCTCTCAACGTGAAGGCTAAGGGCATCGACGTTCACCCCAAGATCATGGTTCCCCTGATTGGTGTGAAGAACGAGATCCAAATGCAGGCCGACATCATCAACCGCGTTGCTCAAGAGGTATTTACCGAGCGCGGTGAGACCGTTGCCTACAAGGTGGGTACCATGATTGAGATTCCGCGTGCCGCCCTCGTTGCCGACCAGATCGCACAGGTGGTTGACTTCTTCTCATTCGGTACCAACGACTTGACCCAGATGACCTTCGGTTACTCGCGTGATGACGCCGGCAAGTTCCTCGCCATCTACAAGAACCTGGGCATCCTGAAGGTTGACCCGTTCGAGGTTCTCGATCAGGAAGGCGTTGGCCAGCTCGTTGAGATGGCTTGCCGCAAGGGTCGTTCCACCAAGCCCGAGCTCAATCTGGGTATCTGTGGTGAGCACGGTGGTGAGCCCAGCAGCGTCAAGTTCTGCGCTAGGTTGGGTATGAACTACGTTTCCTGCTCGCCCTACCGTGTGCCCATCGCACGCCTCGCCGCCGCACAGGCAGCCGTAGAGGCCGAGTAAACTACCACACATCAAACAAGCGGTGGAGCCAAATTGGCTCCACCGCTTGTTTTGTCACAGGGACAGTTCCGTATTGCGAGCGACAGCTCGTAACAGTAACAATCACTTCACCACCTCGGCCAGCTTGTTGGCCAGGTCGTCTCCCGTCAGGCCGCGCGACAGGATCGTGCCGTCGGGGCCAAAGACGATGATGTGGGGAATGCCCTTGATGCCGTAGAGGTCGGTCGGCTCGGTCAGCTTGTGGGTGCCGACAATGACCGGCCAGGTGATTTTGAGCTCCTCGATGGCCTTGCGCGTGTCGTCGGGATTGTCCCACACGGCAACGCCCAGCACGTCAAACTTATCGCCATACTTGGCCTTCAAGGCCTGCAGCTTGGGAATCTCGGCGCGACAGGGCGGGCACCAGCTGGCCCAGTAGTCCACGACAACGACCTTACCCTTGCCCACGTAGTCCGAAAGCTTCTGCACCGCGCCATCCTCGGCAACGACCTCAAAGTCGGTAAACTTCTGGCCCTCGGCCGTAACGGTGAGCTGGCGGGCAGCATTCTTGGCCTTCTCGACACGCTTCAACTGGGCATACTCGACAGGAGCATCCTTGAGCAACGCGTCAATTTCGGCTTCGCTGAAGTCTTTATACATCAAGTAGTTGCAGAAGGCCCACGGACCGATGGCATTGTCCTTGTTCTCCTGATAGAACTTCAACAGCCCCTCGGCATAGCGGGCATCACTCTCGGCCTCGGTAATCGTCGTGTCATCGGCAATCTGCTGCATTTCTTTGCTCCATGCCGCCATTTTATCGTTAAGCGGGCTGATGGCATTACCGGCGGCAATGTCGAGCTTCACCTCGCCGGGTTCAACAATGAAGCCATAAGGGCTACCTCCGGCATACAGGCGCGCAAAGAAGCCCTTGTCAGCATCACCCTCAAAGACACACATCTGGTTCTCGACAGTGGCGGTGGCAACGGTATCGCCCGTGTCATAGTTGGTCAGGAAGGCGGTTTCGCCGTTATTGCTGTCGTCAGGGAAGGTGACAGTCACCTTGTAGCCCTTGCCGCACGATGCGAGCAGCATCAGGGCAGTAAACATAAAAACAAACTTCTTCATATTATTCTCGTCTTTTAGTTATTGGTTGTCAATAGGGGGTATGTCATCTCAATCCTTGATAGCGCGGTAGATGAGCGACTGGATGTGGCTGCGGGCGCTGATGCGGCCAAAGTTCGGGTTGTTGCGCGTGGGGCTCACACGGTTGCTCAAGAAGATGTAGAACATGTCGTTCTTGGGATCGACCCAGAAGCAGGTGCCCGTGAAGCCCGTGTGGCCGAAGGTCTCGGGGGTTGCCTCGGCACAGGTGTTGCTCGCATCGGGGTTGCCCACGACGGGTTTGTCAAAGCCCAAGCCGCGGTGGCTGTTGGGGCTCTTCTGCGTCGTGAAGGTCTCGACAGTCGATGCCTTCAACAGGCGCACTCCGCCATAGGTGCCGCCGTTCAGCCACATCTGGAACAGTTTGGCCAGGTCGTTGGCATTACTGAAGAGTCCCGCGTTACCCTGCACGCCGCCCGAGAAGGCGGCCAGCTCGTCGTGGACGTAGCCGTGGATGTGCTGGCGGCGCAGGTAGGTATCCTTTTCGGTATAGGCAATCTCGTCGCGCGAGAACTTGCTCAGCGGGCGGTACATCGTGTGATAGGCGCCTAGCGGAGCAAAGATGTAGTTGTTGACATAGTAGTTGAGCGGCGAGTGCGTCATGCGCTGTACGGCATCGGCCAGCAGCGAGAAGTTACAGCAGCTGTACAGATATTTCTTCTTGCCCAGCTTGGCGTGGTACATGCGGTTCATGATCGAGTCATAAGTCACACGACCGCCCCACAGGCCATCGGCAATGGCGATGTTGAACTTGTCGGTCTTGACCTTCGAGAGGATGTCGGTGCGCATCTTGGCGTCCTTGTGACCCCAGGCACCGTTCATGATCTTGATGGTGTGTGTAGCGTCTTCGGCCCCGGCGATGAGGGTACCGCTATAGGTATTGGGATCCATCATCATCTTCCACATGTCGAGCGAGGCAGGCATGCCCGTCTCGTGGTAGAGCAGGTCACGGAAGGTGATGTCCTCCTTGTCGCCGTCGCGCAGGCCAGGGATGTACTCGCTCGCCTTGTCGTCGAGGCGGAACTTGCCGTCGTCAAAGGCCTTCATCACGCCGCTGATGGTGCCGGTGGCCTTAGACACCGATGCCAGACCAAAGAGCGTGTTGTCATCGACCTTGACCGTGCTGCTGTAGTCGATGGTGCCGAACGAGCCCTTGTAAACAACCTTGCCATGGCGGGCCACAATCACCTGGCAGCCGGGGAAGGCATGCTGCTGCACACCCAGGCGGCACACCGAGTCAATCTGGGCCGTCAAACGGTTGTCCAGGCCCACTTCGGCAGGAATGGAGTAGCCCAGTCGCGTGGCAGGATAATGGATGCCGTGCCCCGCGTCAAAACGGGTCTTCTTGCCATCGAACGACAGCGAAATGGGCAGGTTGCCACCCGCGGCATTGCCGCCAAAGATGGTCTGTGCCGCATAGTCCTCGGCAAGGGTATTGTTCTGGTAAGTCAGCACCACTGCCTTGACGTGCTTGTTGGTAATGACTTTGCCGTAGTTCTTGATTTCGTAGGGCTTGCAGGTGAGCGCCACAATCACGTTCTTGCACTTCTTGACCACGGTTTCCAGGGCGGCACGGTTGGCCTCGTTATCCTCGCCCACCTCGACGATGATGGTATTGAAGTGGCCGTCGTGCAGTTGCTCGGCCAGTGCGCTGGCGGTACCGGCCTTGGAGAGGTCAAAGCGTTTCACCTGGGCATAGTCGGCACAGCGGCGGGTGAACGTCGATGCCGTACCGTTCTCGTTGCCGATGGTGGCCACAGCGATGCGGCGGCTCTGCAGGTTGTGAACGGGCAGAATGTTGTCGTTGTTCTTGATGACGGTGATGCTGCCGGCCGTGAGCTGACGCTTGAGCACAGCAGCCTGCTGCGAGTTCACGTCACTGACCAGGTTGGACGTATTCACTCGCTGGGGAGCGGTGAGGTCGAGCGCATACTTGTAGCGCAGGATCTTCTTGCAGCGTTCATCAATCATCTGCTGGGGAATGGTACCGCTGGACACGGCACGCTGCACCGCAGCAATCTCATCGCCGATGTTCTCGGGCATGAGCAGCACGTCGTTGCCGGCCAGCAGGGCATTGACACATGCCGAACCCTTCAGCATCTGGGTCGCTCCCTTCATGTTCAGCGCATCGGTAAAGATCAAGCCATTGAAGCCCATCTCGCCACGCAGGAGCGTGTTCACACAGTCAGCTGACAGGCTGGTGGGTGCCTTGCCGCCATCGATAGAGGGCACCAGCAGGTGGGCCGTGAGGATGCCACTCAGGCCGGCATCGATAAACCGGCGGAAGGGCACCAGCTCACAGGTATTGATTTCCTGTAAGGTCTTGTTGATGACCGGCAGCGTCTTGTGCGAGTCCTCGCTCGACGCGCCATGGCCGGGATAATGCTTGCCCACTGCCATCACGCCGCCGTCCTCAAGACCGCGGGCAAAGGCGATGGCATGCCTTGCCACCAGTTCAGGGCTCTCGCCGAAGGAGCGGTCGCCGATGACGGGATTCAGCGGGTTGTCGTTCACGTCAAGCACCGGGGCAAAATTCACCTGAATGCCCATGCGGCGGCATTGACGGGCCACTTCGCGACCGTACTCATAGAGCAGCATGTCGTTGTCCAGAGCCCCCAGGATGAGGTTGCGCTGGAAATTGGGCACTTCCTTGAGCCTCATGCCCAGACCCCACTCGCCGTCGATGGTGATCATCAGCGGCACTGTGGCCAGCGACTGCGCCAGGTTGGTCACGGCGGCCTGATCGGCGATGGTGCTGTTCTCATAGATGAGCCCGCCCACCATATTCTGGGTAACCAGGCGACGCACCAGCTCACGGGTCGCATCGTTGTCCGACGGCGTCACGGCAGCGATGATGAGCTGTCCGATGCGCGCCTCGGGCGACATGGAGTCAAAGACGCTGTCCACCCAGGCATTCATCGCTACCTGATCCACTTGGTTGAACAGGTTGGGCAGACGTGTGGCTTCACGGCCTGCGGCACTCATCGTGAGCACCACAGCCACTGCAGCCAGCAGCATACGTTTGAATTTGGTCATTTCTATCATCTGTTTAGGGTCCATAGGGCCTTTAACGCCCTAATCGTCATTACTTCTGTTTAATTCTCACCTCGTCCTTGGCATCGATTTTCTTGCCGGCGGCCTCAAGTCGCTTGACATAGTCGAGCATGTGGTTGCCGTACTTCTGCGTATCGACAAACAGGCGCTTGCAGCGGGTCATGGGCGTCATGTAGTCGCCGCCGTTGGCCAGATAGTCGATAGTGGCAACGATATAGGTCTTCTTGGGGTCGATCTTCTTGCCCTTGAGGGTGGCGCCGGTCATCTCGCCCTTGCTGTTGTAGGTGGCGCGCAGTTCCTTGCTCACGGCATCACCACCGCGGCCGCACATCAGCTTCACGCTCTCGATCAGCTCGTTGCCGGGCATCTCAAGCACCACAAAACGGTTATCAAAGGGGAACATCGAGCCGATGACGCCCTCGGTAACAGTGCCTTGAGGCATGTCGCAGCGAATTCCGCCCTTGTTCATGATCGCGCAGTCGATGTTCTTGATGCCTGAGAGTTCCTTGAGGATTTCCATGGTGGCATCGCTCACCCAGTTCTGGATGGTGGCACTCGAGTTCCTCATGTAACGGGCGCTGGTGCCCACGGGGTTGTTCATGATGCTGTCCACACCGTGGCGGTAGTTGTCGAGCCAAGCATTCATGGCGGTATAACGGCTGGCAGCCTCATCCCAGCTGGCATCCACGGGAATGTGGTTATAGACGATGTCGCCGGTTTCCAGGTCCAGGTCATAGGTTGCCACCAGCTTGCCGCTCTTGCCGTTCTGGCCGATGGGAATCATCTTGCCGTCGGCATTGGCGATGCGGTCCCAACCGCCACCGGGCTTGATGGTCGTGTGGGAGTGCGAACTGATGACCATGTCGATATAATGGCTCTGCCTGATGATGAGCGTGTCATTGGGCTCAGTGGGCTCATAACTGCTGTAGCCGATGTGGGACACCATGATGGCATAATCCACACCCTGCACCTCCTTGAGGTACTTGGCAGTGGCATCAGCCACATCAGGAGCGTTGTGGTAGCGCAGCTCCTGGCAGTTCATGTCGGCAATCAAGCCGGCGGGATTGACGTTGATGCCGAAGAACGCCACACGCTTGTCGCCCACGGCCTTGACCCAATAGGGCTGGAACAGGCCGTCGAGCGGCGTGGCGCTGAGGTCATAGTTTGTGCTGATCTTCACCGCATCCACGTTGCGATAGTGCTCAGCCAGTTCCTCCATGCCGTTGTCAAACTCATGATTGCCCATGATAATCGCGTCATAGCCCAGCGAATCCATCAACGCATACTCCACCTCGCCACGATATAGCGAGAAGAACAGCGTGCCTTGCACGGCATCACCGGCATGAATCAGCACCGTGTTGGGATTGTCGGCACGCAGCTGGTCATAGATGGCCCTGCGACGTGCCACACCGCCGTTGCCGTCGGACGCAGGGTCCACCTGGCTGTGGGTGTCATTAACTGCGATAATCATCAGGTGCTCGGCACGCAGGGCGGGAACCACCATCAACGCGCACAGGCACAGGAGCATGAAGTTGCGGAATTTTGCCATATTTTTCAGTAGTTATTATACCATTATTTATTAAACGACAAAGTTACAACAATTTTTAGTTTTGCCGATGCCGAAATTGATTTTTCATAGGCGCATCAACATTTTTCAACACGAAAATAATACAGGTACAAAAAAAGCAGTATCTTTGCCGATTGTAAATGAACCACATAGTATATATACAATGGACAACAATATCAAAAAAATACTTGAGACCGACACTAACGGGCTGTTGACCTATGAATACATTGCCAACAACATGGGCAATATCGACGAGGATATGAGCACCCTGGTGGATAACATGATCCTCAAGGACCGCACGGGTCAGTTTGTCGTGAGCACCGCCCGCTACCTCAACGCCATCGACCGCGAGAAGTACGCCACGAGTATCGACCTGCTCGTCAAGGCCGCCATCGCCAAGGACCGCGACCACGTGTATCTGGCTTACCTGGCCTCGTCGCTGTGGGGAGCTGACTACAAGGAGCGTGCCGCCGAGTTGAGCGCCAGCGACGACAACTTCCGCCGCATCTACAAGCGTCTCTACCCCGTGGGAATCTAATCTCAGGCAAATTACTGAACTCACAATAAACGTAATAATGAAAAGAAATCTACTTTTATCCATCGTGATGGTTGCGTTCACGCTCATGTCGTGCTCGGCAAGCAATGCCGAGGGATCGGCCAGCGCACCCGCTAAAGGCAAAACCGATAACAAGATGACTAAAGTCAAACTCGAGACAACGCTGGGCGACATCGTCGTCGAGCTCTACAACGAGACTCCCCAACACCGTGACAACTTCATCAAGCTGGTCAAGGAGGGTTACTACAATGGTGTGCTCTTCCACCGCGTGATCAAGGACTTCATGATCCAGACCGGTGACGGCAACTCCAAGAACGCCGGTCCCGAGACCACACTGGGCGACGGCGACCCCGGCTACACCATCGAGGCCGAGTTTGTCTATCCCAAGTATTTCCACAAGCGTGGCGCACTGGCGGCTGCCCGCACTCCCGATCAGATGAACCCCGAGCGCCGCAGCAGCGGCAGCCAGTTCTACATTGTCACCGGCAAGATCTTCAGTAGCGAAGTCCTCAAGCAGATGATCCAAAACAAGGCCAAAAGGGTAAAAGAGGAGACCGTCGTCCGTCTGGTGACCGAGAACAGTGCCAAGATCAAGCAGATGCAGGAGAAACAAGACAATGCCGGCATGATTGCACTGCAGAACGAAATCCTCCAGCAAGCCCAGGCTAAGGCCGATAGCTTGACCAAACTCACCGATGAACAGATGGACGCCTATACCAGCATCGGCGGCACGCCCCATCTCGACGGAGAGTACACCGTCTTTGGCGAAGTGGTATCGGGCATGGATGTCGTGGACAAGATTCAGAACACCACCACAGGACGCAATGACCGTCCCACGGTAGACATCAAGATCGTCAAGGCCACCATCTTAAAATAAGGGCCCGCAAGTCCTGACAAGAAAAAAATGAGTGGACTTATTAGCCGAATCCGGCTAGTAAGTCCATTTTCTTGAAAAAAAGGGGGTATTTTGAAAAAAAACAGGAAAATGGCTTTGCGGGTGAGAAAAAATGCCTAAATTTGGGGTTTGTAATTTAACAACAGGGCGCATGTGTCCCTGTACTAAAAACAAGTATTATGATGGAACCGCGTGAACAATCTGAATCGATGAACAATCTCGAGAAGGATCAAATCTTGAGCACTGAGGCCCAGAACGAGCCCCAGGAAGTTGTGAGTGAAGAAGTTAAAGTTGAGGAACCCGCTACCGAGGAGCCCAAGGCCGAAGAGCCTGTCGCCGAGGAAGCCGTGGCCGAAGAAACAGCCGCCCCTGAGGAGCCTGCCCCCAAACTGGAGCTAGCCGGCAAGACCAAGAGCGAGCTTGTGGAAATGATGCGCACCGTCGCCGCCCGCCCCATCGAGGAGGTGAAGGACGAGGTGCAAGCCATCAAGGCCGCGTTCTTTGCCCTGCGCCGCGAGGAGACGGCACAGGAGAAAGAGGCCTTCCTCGCCAATGGCAACGAAGAGAGTGACTTCACCCCTAAAGAGGATGCCGATGAAAACGACCTCAAGGAGTTGCTCAACGTGCTCAAGGAACGCCGCACCGAATATAACGCCGCCCAGGAGGCCAACCGTGAAGCCAACCTGGAAAAGAAGCGCCAAATCATCGTTCTCATCAACGAGATCGCCAACGACCCCGACAATATCAACCGCCAGTTCAACCGCGTGAAGCAGCTGCAACAGGAATTCAAGGATGCCGGAGAGGTGCCCGCCACCGCCGACACCGAAATCTGGAAGGAGTTCCAGCGCGCCACCGAACGTTTCTATGACGTGCTGAAGATGAACAAGGAGCTGCGCGACTACGATTTCAAGAAGAACCTGGAATTGAAACAGCAGCTGTGTGAGGAGGCCGAGGCCCTGGACGAGGAGACCGACATCGTGGCCGCCTTCAGGAAACTGCAGGAGTTGCACAACAACTGGCGCGAAATCGGCCCCGTGGCCAAGGAACTGCGCGAGGAACTGTGGGCCCGCTTCAAGGCAGCATCGAGCGCCATCAACAAGAAGTACCAGACCTTCTTTGAGGACCGCAAGAGCAAGGAGAAGGAAAATGCCGATGCCAAGACCGAGCTGTGCGAGAAAATCGAGCAGATCTCGACCGATAACCTCAAGACCTATGCACAATGGGACGAGGTGACCAAGCAGATCATCGCCCTGCAAGAGGACTGGAAAAAGCTGGGCTACGCCTCACGCAAAGCCAACGCCGCGCTGTTTGCCCGTTTCCGCAAGTCCTGCGATGAGTTCTTTGCCAAGAAGGCCGAGTTCTACAAGAACATGAAGGAGGAACTCAGCTCCAACCTGGCCAAGAAGATCGACCTGTGTGAGCGCGCCGAGGCCCTCATGGACTCCACCGACTGGAAGGAGGCCACCGACAAGTTCGTCGAGATGCAGAAGGAGTGGAAGACCATCGGACCGGTGGTGAAGAAATACAGCGACAACGTGTGGAAACGCTTCATTGCCGCCTGCGACCACTTCTTTGAGGAGAAGAAGAAACAGAATGTCAACGTCCATGCCGTCGAGCACGACAACCTCAAGGCCAAGAAGGAGGTCATCGCCAACCTGAAGGCCACCATCGAGGAGGCTGCCGAAGATGCCGCCCAGACCGTGCGCGACCTGATGGACCGCTGGCAGGAAATCGGCCATGTACCCTTCAAGGAGAAAGACAAAATCTATGCCCAGTACCGTGAGCTGGTGGACAAGGCATTCGAGACGCTCAACATGCGTGGTTCGCGTCCCCGCGGCGACGGCGGCTCTCGTGGCCCGCGCCAGTCAGGCGGTGACCGCAACCTGAGCGAGCGCGACCGCCTGGTGCGCACCTATGAGCAGCGCATGAGCGAGCTGAAGACCTTTGAGAACAACATGGGCTTCCTGACCGCCAACACCAAGAGCGGCAATTCGCTCGTCCAGGAGATGGAGCGTCGCATCGCCAAGCTCAAAGAGGAGATTGCCGAGCTCGAGCAGAAAATCAAGGAACTGGACAACGCCTAATCCACCATACCGTGGACATGGTCCTGTCACCGACACATCCATAACCGACGACAGGGGAGTGCAACAACCGCTCCCCCGTCGTTTGTTGACTTAATCATAACCATTAACGAGAACCATCACACCCTGAATGAAGAGCAAAGGCAGATACGGCCAATTTGTCAAGTGGATATTCAGCATCATCGACTTGCTGATTGTCAACTTGGTGTTCTTCGCGTCCATGTACTGGCAGCACGACAGCCTGCCCGCCGACTCTGAGCTGTACTCGAGACCCGTGTGGCTCGTGCTCAACATGGCGATGCTCGTCGGCCTGTACTTCTACAACGACGTGCATGAGCGCCGCGTCTTCTATGCCGAGAAGGTCGTTGGCCAAGCACTCAAGCTGGTGCTCACCCATGCGGGAATCTTCGTCACGCTGATTTCCTTCCTGGGACATGCCGGCGCACAGTGGCGACGGGTGTTGTGGTTCTACATCGTCTTTTTTGTCGTTCTGGCCGCGTGGTGGGTCATCTCACGTCAGCTGGTGAAACTGTACCGCAACAGGGGCTTCAACTTCAAGCGGGTCATCGTCATCGGCGGCGGCACAGTGGGCGTGCGTCTCATCAACGAGATGCTGGCCGACCAGGGCTACGGTTACCACATCGTGGGCTTCTTTGACGACAACCCCAAGGCACGCTCTGCCTCGGCGGCCTATCAGGGCTCGCTCGACGACGTGGAGCAGTTTGTCAAGACACATCAGGTGGACGAGATGTTCTGCGCCGTGCCCGACATCGAGGACAACCAGAACGTGTCGCGCATGATACGCATCGCCGACAACAACGCGGTGGACTTCTACTACGTTCCCCAATTCGGGCGCACGGTGACCCGTCAGTTCGAGTTGCAGTCGGTGGGCGATGTGCCCATTCTGGCGGTTCACCCCTACCCCTTGAAGAACCCCATCAACCGCTTTGTCAAACGCGCCTTTGACCTGCTGGCATCAACGATTGCACTCATCTTGTCGCCATTGGTTGTCATTCCTGTGGCTATCGGTATCAAGCTGTCGTCGCCAGGCCCCATATTCTTTGTGCAGAAGCGCACCGGCTACCGCGGACAGGCATTCAACTGCTACAAGTTCCGCACGATGCGCGTCAACGCCGACAGTGACACGCTGCAGGCCACCAAGGGCGACCCGCGTGTGACGCGGTTCGGCAATTTCCTGCGCCGCACCAGCATTGACGAACTGCCGCAATTTTATAATGTGTGGCGCGGCGAAATGAGCATCGTTGGTCCCCGTCCCCACATGGTGGCACAGACCGAACTCTACAGTGAGCTCATCGACAAATACATGCTGCGGCACACCATCAAGCCCGGCATCACCGGATGGGCACAGGTGCGCGGCTACCGCGGACAGACCGAGGAACTGTGGCAAATGGAAAAACGCGTCGAGTATGACGTGTGGTATGCCGAGAACTGGACTTTCTTCATGGACCTGAAAATCATCTTCCGCACCGTGTGGAACGCCCTTAAGGGCGAGGATAATGCGTATTAGTCTCTAGTTTTTAGTCCCTAGTTTCTAGTTTCTAGTTTTTAGGTTATTCATCATGGGTGATTATCATGGATTGACTCGCCGGGAGTATGCTTTGGCGCTGTTGAGGAGTTGTTATGGCTATGACAGTTTCCGCGGTCAGCAGTGGGACATCATCGACCACACGCTCGACGGGGGCGACAGCATCGTGCTCATGCCCACGGGCGGCGGCAAATCCATCTGTTATCAGATTCCGGGACTGATGAGTGACAACGGCTTTGTCATCGTCATCTCACCGCTGCTGGCGCTCATGAACGACCAGATCGACGCCTTGCAGCAGAACGGCGTGCCCGCGCGGGCCCTGAACAGCGAGAAAAGCGAGAGCGAGAACCGGCAGACCATGGAACTGCTCATGCAGGGCAAGGTCAAGCTGCTCTACATATCTCCCGAAAAGCTGCTCAGCGAGATTGACCGCTGGTCCAATGCCATCACTGACCGTATCTGCCTGTTTGCCGTGGATGAGGCCCATTGCATCTCGCAATGGGGCCACGACTTCCGCCCCGAGTACACCCAGCTGAGCGCACTCAAGCAACGCTACCCCGATGTCCCCGTGATGGCGCTCACCGCTACGGCCGACCGCATCACGCGCGACGACATCGCCACACAGCTCCACATTCCTGAGGGCCGGCTGTTCATCAGCTCGTTTGACCGCCCCAACATCTCGCTCAACGTCGTGCAAGGCTCCACCGGCCGCCAAAAGTTCCGCCAGATTGTGCAGTTCATCAACCTGCACAACGATGAGAGCGGCATCATCTACTGCCTGCGCCGCAAGGATACCGAGAAAATGGCTGCCGACCTCACCCGCCTGGGCATTAAGGCCGAAGCTTTCCATGCCGCCATGAGCGCGAGCGAGAAGCAACGTGTGCAGCGCGACTTCATCAACGACGACTTGAAGGTGGTGTGCGCCACCATCGCTTTCGGCATGGGCATCGACAAGAGCAATGTGCGCTACGTCATCCACAGCAACATGCCCCGCAACATCGAGAGCTACTATCAGGAAATAGGACGGGCGGGACGCGACGGATTACCCGCCGACGCAGTGCTGTTCTACAACTATGGCGACATGGTTACCCTGCAGTATTTTGCCCGGCAGTCCGGACAGGTGCAGATCAACATGGACAAGCTGCGCAGCATGCAACAGTTTGCCGAGAGCGGCGTGTGCCGCCGTCGCATCCTGCTCAGCTACTTCAATGAGCGCTTTGACCACGATTGCCACAACTGTGACGTGTGCGACAACCCGCCCGAACGCTTCGACGGCACAAAGCTGGCCCAGATGGCCTTGAGTGCCATCAAGCGCACCGATGAACAGGCCGGCTTGTACACCGTGACCGATATCCTGCGCGGCATGCGCAAAGCCGACATCGTCGAAAAAGGCTACGACAGGCTCAAGACCTTCGGTGTAGGGCATGACCTGAGTAATGCCGAATGGAATGCCTACCTGCTGCAAATGCTGCAGATGGGACTATTCGAGGTTGCCTATGACGAAAACAACCACCTGAAAATCACCGAATTTGGAAACGATGTGCTTTTCGGGAAGCAAACGATTGAACTCAACCGTTTCAAGCGACGCGCATTCAAGTCCGAGAAAGCCGCTCCAGTAATTGCCGAAGAAAAACAGACGGCCAAGGTGATGGACAAGGCCCTGTTCGAGAAACTGCGTGATGTGCGCAAAGCGCTCGCACAGGCGAACCATATCGCCCCCTACATGGTATTCAGCGACAAGTCACTCACAGCCATGGCCACCGAGAAGCCGACGACGCAAGCCGCCTTCGGCATCATCTACGGCGTGGGTGAATTGAAATGCCAAAAATACTGGCGTCCCTTCACCGCCGCCATCCGCGACCATTTGGGCATCAAATGATGCCAGAGAGGTAGAGGAAGATGAAGAAAATGGAAACCGGTGCGATGTAACGCAGGCAGAAGATGAGATAAGGCTCCACGATTGTGCCCTTTAAGCGACCGCCATTGGTCAACTGGTCATGAACGACCTTGCGGTCAAGAATCCATCCCACATAAACGGCAGTGAACAGTCCGCCCAGCAGCATGAAGATGTTGCTGGCGGCATAGTCCATCATGTCGAAGATGTTCTTGCCCCACAACTTGATGTCGTCAAGCACATTGAACGACAAGGCGGCCACAGTAGCCAACACAAAAGTGAACATCGCAGTCCAGGCGATGGCACGAGGTCGTGACATCTTGTGCTCCTCGATGAGGAACGTGATGGGAATCTCGCTCAAGGAAATCGTCGAGGTCAAGGAGGCAAAGAACACCAGCAGGAAGAACAGCAGGGCCCAGAAATAGCCCCCTGACATCTGCTGGAAAATACTCGGCAACACCTCAAAAATCAGACGAGGACCAGCAGTGGGCTCCACGCCAAAAGAGAAAACCGCAGGGAATATCATCACACCCGACAGGATGGCCACCATGGTGTCGAGCACGGCAACGGTCGTGGCATCCTTGGACAGCGAGGTGTCATCCTTGAAATAGGAACTGTAGGTCACCAGGCACGAGATGCCGATGGAAAGTGACAGAAATGCCTGGCCAAAAGCGTCCAGCACGCCACGCATGGTCAGTGCCGAAAAATCGGGATAGAACAGGAACTTGAGGCCCTTGCCTGCACCTGGCAGGAGCAACGAATTGATACAGAAAACGATGAGGATGACGAACAGTAGCGGCATCATGATCCTAGCCACGCGCTCGATGCCTTTCTCGATGCCACGGCTCATCACCAAGAAGTTGAGAATGAGGAAGAGCACTGTCCAGCCCACGCAACGCTCAGGACTGGTAACCAATGACGTGAACATGCTGTTGTACTCATCAGGTGTGTGGCCAATCAAGTGGCCTACTGCAGCCTGATAAAGGTACTCAATGATCCAGCCGCACACTACACTGTAGAAACCGATGACGATAAAACTGCCCAGGATGCACAAGTAGGTGAACAGATAATACTTCTTGCCCGGAGAGAGACGCTTTAACGCGGCCTTCATGTTGCTATGCGTCGAACGCCCGATAATGAACTCACTCAATATCACGGGAATACCCATCACCAAGATGCAGCAGATGTACACAAGAATAAAGGCACCGCCTCCGTTCACACCTGCCTCGTAGGGGAAGCGCCAGATGTTTCCCAAACCCACTGCCGAGCCTACAGCCGCGGCGATGGCACCCATACGTGTTGCAAATCCTCCTCGTTTTGCCATAATATACTACTTAGATTTAATGGTGGCAAAAGTAGCACAATCTGCCGACATCATCAAACCTAATGCAACATTTTTATCCAGAATAAAGCCGTTCAGAACTGCGGTACGGGATCCAGGCGGCGCGGTTTGACAGGAGCCTTAGGTTTCTTGGGCGAAGAATGTTTGGATTGGCGCTTTTTCTTTGCCTGCTTGTGGCGGGTAGGCTTGTCGGCCACGACCACAACCGAATCGGTCTCAGCCTCGAAGGCTTCCACTGCAGCCTGGGCCACTGGAGGAGGCGGAGTCGTTTTTTTCAGCTTGACAACGGCAGTGACAAGCAACAACACGACTATCAGCGCCAACAGGACTATAGTCCCACGCCGCTCTCGCCTCGTCATGTCGAAAAACCCTTTTTTCATCGTGTATTACTGCTCAGGTTGTGAATGCCTGCACAAAAGTAGCCAAAATCATCCTGCAGTCAAGCTGGATTATGTCTCTTTTTTTATTCTGCAGCGATTTTCAATTCATTTTTCACGGCAAAAAAAGTTTGGTATTAGAAAAATGATTACTTTTGCACTTTAAATAATCAATTAAGAGACAAAATCTACAGATGAAGAGTTTTATTCTGTCAATTCCTAAATTTGTGCCCTCGTTAATCATGATACTGGCGGCGCTATACTTCACGTTCGCCGATAATCCTTTGGGCATCAATGGATTGAAAGTATTCCCCTATGCCGAACAAGTAGGGCATTTCATTCTCTATTTCCTGGTTGCTCTGGTTTTCATTCTTGATTATGCTAAATCCAAGTTGCCCCATCACAGCAAGATCAACCAGGAGATGGCCCTGGCTGCCGTCAGTGCCGTGATGGCATTGCTGTTAGAGATTGGCTTAATGTGGAAAACCAACGGTTACAACTACGACGTCAGCAACATCTATGTAGCCACACTGGGCGCTGCGCTAGCATTTTTGTTCTACCACTTCTGGTTGCTGCACCCGTTCCGCCACTACCTGTATCACTCCATACAGCACCACTGGCGCTATCAGCATCGCCGCAAGAAAAAGAAATAAAGCGCTACCGCTGTAAGAGAAAAAAAACTGAAAAGAAACATTTTTTAGGCAATATCTTTTTTTTTCAAAGATATTGCCTAAATTTGTCATCTAAAACCAACAACTCAGGACTAGGGACCAGAATCTTAAAACCAAGAACTGAATATGCTGTTTTCCGACAAGATCAAACAACTGCGCCTAGAGAGCGGCAAGCTGCAAAAAGACCTCGCCAAAGCCATTGGCGTTGATGTGCCTGCCTACAGCCGATTTGAGCACGGTGAGCGTAGGCCCAAACGCGACCAGGTGCTGCGTCTGGCCCGCATCTTCAAGACCGACCCCGATGAGCTGGTTGCAGCATGGCTTGCAGATGAGGCATACTCCCACATTGCCCAAGACAAGATGGCCACACAAGCTGCCGCTATGCTCCACGAGATGCTTGGCGGGCACTCGACCGGCAACCAGCAAGCACCCGCAACGGAGCCCGCACAACCAGCCGCAACTCCAGTGCCCATGGCAACACGCAACCTCATCAAGCGGTTAGGCCGCTCGTTGATGCCACACTATGAGCAGGGCGATGCCGCGACCGTGATGCAGCGCATCGAGGACGAGAGTATCGACTGCATCGTCACCACCCCGCCCTACTGGCGCCGCCGCACCCAGGGCACCGAGAGCATCACCGCCACCAGCAAGGAAGATTTCGTCAACGAGTTGTTGCAAACCATGGCCCAAGCATGGCGTGTGCTCAAGCCTCAAGGTTCGTTGTGGCTCAACATGGGTGACGACACGACCGACGGCTTCGTACAGGGTATCCCATGGCGCGTGGTACTCCAGATGATTGACAATCAAGGATGGCAGCTGGTCAACGAAGTGGTATGGAATAAGACCACAACCTCCCCCCAAGGCAGTCAGGACCACCTGCGCAAGGTGCACGAGTTCATGTTCCATCTGGTCAAGAGCGATGACTTCTACTACAATGACGAAGCGTTGCGGCGCACCTTCGCCTTAATCATGCGGCACGAGGGGAAAGACCGCGGCAAACCCGCCAAAGGGAAACAGCACCAAGGACTCGTGCCCAGCGATGTATGGACAATAGGTGTGCAGCGCTCGGGTATTGCCCACTACTGTGTTGCCCCCGACACGCTTTACCGCTTGCCTCTGGTGGCCACCTGCCCGCGCGACGGCATCGTCCTTGACCCCTACTGCGGAACCGGCACGGCTTGCAAAATCGCCTACGAAATGAACCTGCGCAGCATCGGCATTGACATCAACGCAGAATACATCAGGCAAGCCCGCGCCACCACCGAAGCCAAGCCTTTAAGCCTCTTCTGATCAATCTAGAGCATTCAAGACGCCACGGGTATCTGGATTTTTTGTAATTTTGCAGCCAAAATTACAATTCAGGCATGATATCGATACAAGGACTCAAAGTGGAATTCGGCAGCCAAGTGCTGTTCGAGAATATCAGCTACGTCATCAACAAGCGCGACAAGATTGCGCTGGTTGGCAAGAACGGCGCTGGCAAAACCACCATGTTGAGAATCATTACTGGCGAGCAAATGCCCACCAGCGGCACGGTATCACGCCAAGCCGACATCACCATCGGCTATCTGCCTCAGCAGATGCAGCTCAAGGATGAGTTTACCGTCAAAGAGGAAGCGGGGCGAGCTTTTGAGCACTTGCAGCAGATGGATGCCACCATCGACCGAATGAACCAGGAACTGGCCGAGCGCACTGACTATGACAGTGAAGAGTACCAGGAATTGATCGAGCGAGTGGCCCAAAAGACCGAACTGCGGGCCCTGATGCAGAGCGAAAACATCGAGGCCGAGATTGAGAAGACCCTGATGGGCCTGGGATTTGAACGTAGCGACTTTAACCGACCCACTAAAGAGTTCAGCGGCGGCTGGCGCATGCGTATCGAGTTGGCCAAACTGTTGCTGCGACGCCCTGACGTGTTGTTGCTCGATGAGCCGACCAACCATCTGGACATCGAGTCTATCCAGTGGCTGGAAACCTTCTTGAAAAACCGCAACGGCGCCTTGCTGCTTGTCTCGCACGACCGCGCCTTCATTGATAATGTGACCAACCGCACTATCGAGATTTCGTTAGGCAAAATCTATGACTACAATGTGAGCTACAGCCAGTTTGTGGAGCTGCGCAAGGAACGCGTCGAGCAGCAGATGCGAGCTTACGAGAACCAGCAGAAGCTCATCCACGATACCGAGGACTTTATTGAACGGTTCCGCTACAAGGCCACCAAGGCCGTGCAAGTGCAAAGCCGCATCAAGATGCTTGACAAGCTAGAGCGCATCGAGGTCGATGAGGTGGACCGCAGCCGCATGAGGCTGAAATTCCCGCCCGCTCCCCGCAGCGGCGACTATCCTGTCATTGCCGAGGACCTGCGCAAGGACTACGGCAACCTTAACGTCTTCCATGATGTGACATTCACCATTAAGCGCGGCGAGAAGGTCGCCTTCGTGGGCAAGAACGGTGCGGGCAAATCGACCCTCGTCAAGTGTATCATGGGCGAAATCCCCTTCGACGGCAAACTGCAAATCGGGCACAACGTAAAAATCGGCTATTTCGCTCAAAACCAGGCGCAGTTGCTCGATGAGACGCTGACAGTGCACGACACTATCGATTATGTTGCAGTGGGCGACATACGCACACGCATCAACGACATACTGGGCGCCTTCATGTTCGGTGGCAAGAATGCCGACAAGAAGGTTAAAGTACTCAGCGGCGGCGAAAAGAGCCGTCTGGCCATGATTCGTCTGCTGCTTCAACCCGTCAACCTGCTCATCCTCGATGAGCCCACCAACCACCTGGACATGCCCAGCAAGGATGTGTTGAAAGAGGCCATCCAAGCCTTTGAGGGCACAGTCATTGTCGTATCGCATGACCGCGACTTCCTGAATGGCATCGTCAGCAAGGTGTATGAGTTCGGTGAGCATCGCGTGCGCGAGCACCTGGGCGGCATCTATGACTTCCTGCAGAAAAAACAGCTTGACTCGCTGCAACAGCTAGAGGCCAAGCAAGCACCCGCAGCTACGATTAACGAGGATTCACCCGAGCCTACTGCCAGCCAGGGCAAAATGGACTACCAGCGGCAAAAGGAACACGAGCGACGCATCCGTCAAGCCGAGAAAAAGGTAAAAACCTGTGAAGCGAAAATCGCCGAATTGGAGCAGCAACTCGCTGACATCGAGGACAAACTGTCCACCGCCACCAGCGAGAATGTCGACATCTACTACAAGCACTCCCAAATCAGCCGCGAACTCGACGACATCATGGCCCAATGGGAGCAAGCCAGCGCCGAACTCGAAAAAGTGAAAGAATTAAGATGAGATTAGTCCAAATCAATAGCGGGAATGCTGATGACGTGGAGTTGAGGAGGCTCTATGAGACGGCGTTTCCTGTGCAGGAGCAGATTCCTTACGATGACCTCATCCATCTGTTGGATGTCATGGACATCGACTATACCGCCTACTATGACGATGAGGCGTTCGTTGGCCTGACTATGGTGCTGCGCCTGCCCAAATACAACTGGTGGTGGTACTTTGCGGTGAAAGAGGAACTGCGTGGCAAAGGTATCGGGCAGAAAATCCTGGGCTGCATACTTGACAAGTACCGCGAGGGGCGCCCCTTCATCATGGATATCGAATCTCCCCTGCAGGCTGATGCGCCTAATCCTGAGCAACGCCGCCGTCGCCACGCATTCTACCTGCGCAACGGCATGAAGGACACAGGCACGAGCCGCACTTGGGACGGTCTCACCTTCACCATCCTGACCAACAGCGACGAGCCATTCACCCAGCAGGACTATGAAGACATCGTCACCGCCCTGCGCGCCGCGTGGAAAAACATGCCTGGCGGACAATAAGACAATTTAACCATTATCACTTGCCTGTTTCATCCCAATCGCCTATTTTTGCGGGCATGAAGCGGGTTTTATTCATATTCATGGCGATGGTCGCTCTTCTCGGGGCGGCACAAGAGAATCAGCCCATCAGGCTGCAGTTTGACCAATCCAAAATCAGTCCGCAGTTCACCATGCCCGAGTTGCCCGCGCCTATCACTCCTGCCACCGCCATCTCCCCCACCTTCAACGCCAATCTGCCCACGGCCGCCGACCTCAAGCTAGACTACCGCATGAATCGCCATGCCTACTCGTTGGCCATCTACCAGCAAGACATGCGCAACAATCGCATGAGCGCCATGCCGCAGTTCCGTTACGACACCAGCCCCTATGGCCATGACTATGCTGTAGGCGGTGTCATTACCCGTGTGGGCAATGGATATCTTACAGGTGCAGGCTCTCACACGACCTATCTCGGCATGGGCAATATGGCGAGCGCCAGCGTCGCCTTCACGATGCCCATGGGTGACCGCTTTCAAGTCACGGCCGGCGTGACCGGCAGCAAGTACCATTTTGACCGAAGCGCCTGGAACGACTATGGCGTGTTTGGCAATGCCTCGTTCCGCCTCAACGACCGCCTGTCCCTCAACGCATTCGGTCAATACTACGTCAACCAGCAGTTTCACTCGGTGGCCACGATGCCGTTCTTGGGCAGCTCGTCCTACGGTGGCACCTTGGGATGGCGTGCCAGCGACAAATTCTCGCTCGACGTGGGCGCCCGCCGCATTTACGACCCTTACACGGGCCGATGGCGCACCCTGCCAGTCGTGCAGCCCACCTTCTCCCTCTTTGGGGCACCTATCTCGTTTGATGCAGGCCCCTTTATTTATCAGTTGCTTGACAATTTAATAGGCAGCGGCAAGAAAGACCGTGACTGGGGCGACCCGCGTTACCGTCCAGTATCTGCTCCCGGTGCCGTCACCAGCCAGCCCGGCTTCAACCCCAATAGTCCCGTTCCCATCCCCGACGCCTTCCGCCATTGATTGTTTTATGGTTTTTTAGAGCCATGGATTTGGGCAGGTGCAAAAGATATTGTAATTTTGCACGTTAAACCACTATTGAATGGATATCAAGGGCACCATAGAGGACATCATCAGGGAAGATCTTGCCGAGATTTGGTCTATCCTGAACAGCGACGAGAAGCATCTCATCGCTGAGAACTTCGTTGTCCACACCTACCGCAAGGGCCAGATCATCTATGCCGAAAAGGATGAGCCACAGTTCCTGTGGGTGCTCATCAAGGGCAAGGTGAAACGGTTCAAGAACGGCATTGGCGGCAAGCAGCAGATTCTGCGCCTTTACCGCCCCATCCAGTACTTCGGCTATCGGGCATGGTTTGCCAACGAGCCCTATGTGGCCAGCACCATGGCCATCGAGCCGTCCCAAGTGGGAACGATTCCCATGTCGGTAGTGAAACAGCTCATCGACGGCAACATGAAATTGGCATGGTTCTTTATTCACGAGTTATCCAAGCATTTGGGCGGTAGCGACTCCAAGGTGGTCACCCTTACCCAAAAACACATCCGCGGCCGACTGGCCGAGGCCCTGTGCATGCTGGTGGACAACTACGGCTACGAGGACGATGGCAAGACACTCAAAATCTACATGGCGCGTGAGGACCTGGCTAACCTGTCAAACATGACCACTGCCAATGCCATCCGCACCCTATCGACCTTCGCCCAGGAACGTATCATCACTGTTGACGGTCGCCGCATCCGCATCGTTGACGAGTCCACCTTGCGCAACATCAGCCGATTTGGATAACGACTATGATTATCGCAAAACAAAAACGCCAAGAAAACATTGCTGAATATCTCCTCTACCTGTGGCAGGTCGAGGACTTGTTGCGTGCCTGCAACCTGGATATCGACAAGGTCGAGAAAGCCGTCATCGGCCGTTATGACGTTGACGATAAGACCCGCAACGAAATCAAGGACTGGTACGAGTCGTTAATCAAGATGATGGAGTTGGAGAACGTGCGTGAGCGCGGCCACATCCGCGTGTGCCACAACGTGCTCATCCGCCTCAACGACCTGCACATGCAACTGCTGGCCAACCAGGACCGCTTTCCCGACTACCATGCCGACTACTACCGCACGCTGCCCTTTATCGTGCAGCTGCGCGCCACCCTGCCCGAGCAGGAACGTCCCAGCGAACTGGAAACCTGCTTCAACGCGTTGTATGGCGTGATGATGCTGCACCTGCAGGGCAAAGAGATTTCACAAGACACTGCAGCTGCCATCAGCCAGATTTCCCACTTCATCGGCATGCTTGCCGCCTACTACAAGCGCGATGAGGAGAAACCGCTCTTTGGCGACGACTTAAACGACAATTGACCCATGGCAACAACCAATATACTCATCACCGGCGCTAACGGCCAACTGGGACACGAGATGCGCAATGTGCTGGCCAATGACCCGCACTTTAACGCCATCTTCACCGATGTGGCAGGCGATGACATCGTCACCCTGGACATCACCGATGAAACGGCCGTTGAGCAAGTGGTGGCAGACAACGCCATCGGCTACATCGTCAACTGTGCGGCCTATACCGCCGTTGACGCCGCCGAGGACAACGAACCGCTGGCAGCACGGCTCAACGCTGAAGCCGTGGGCATTCTGGCCCGAGTTGCCAAGCGCCACGGTGCCCGCATGGTGCACGTCTCGACCGACTACGTGTTTGACGGGCAAGGCTGCATCCCCTACACCGAGGAAATGCCCACCTGTCCCCAGTCGGCTTACGGTCGCACCAAGCTGGACGGAGAGCGGCAGTTGCTCGACGTGCTTGGAGACGATGCCGTCATCCTGCGCACGGCTTGGCTCTACTCGCCCTACGGAAAGAACTTCGTCAAGACCATGCTCACACTGGGCAAGGACAAGCCCGCCTTGAAGGTCGTGTTCGACCAGGTGGGCTCACCCACCTGCGCCCGTGACCTGGCACGTGCCATCGTCACCGTGATGAGCGCCCAGCAGTGGCACCCCGGCATCTACCACTACAGCAACGAGGGCGTCATCTCATGGTTTGACTTCACCAAGGCCATTCACCGCCTGGCTGGCATCACCACCTGTGATGTGCAGCCATGCCACAGCGACGAATTCCCTGCCAAGGCCCACCGTCCCGCCTACAGCGTGCTGGACAAGACGAAATTCAAAGCCACATTCGGCGTGACCGTCCCCTACTGGCTCGACAGCCTCGAGGACACCCTGCATCAACTAACAACTAAAGACTAATAACTAAAAGCTAACAACTCATAATGTCCCTGACAACCGAAATCACCCGCCGCCGCACCTTTGCCATCATCTCTCACCCCGATGCCGGCAAGACGACGCTCACCGAGAAGCTCCTGCTCTTTGGTGGCGCTATCCATGTGGCAGGCGCCGTGAAATCCAATAAGATCAAAAAGACCGCCACCAGCGACTGGATGGAAATCGAGAAACAACGTGGTATCTCGGTCGCCACCTCGGTCATGGGATTCAACTACGGTGACTACAAGATCAACATCCTCGACACCCCTGGCCACCAGGACTTTGCCGAGGACACCTACCGCACCCTGACGGCCGTTGACAGCGTCATCATCGTCGTCGACGTCGCCAAGGGCGTGGAGACCCAGACCCGCAAGCTGATGGAGGTGTGCCGCATGCGCAACACCCCCGTCATCATCTTCGTCAACAAACTGGACCGCGAGGGTCGTGACCCGTTTGACATCCTCGACGAGCTGGAGCAGGAACTGAAGATCGACGTGCGCCCCTTGAGCTGGCCCATCAACATCGGTGCCCACTTCAAGGGCGTGTACAACATCTACGAGCACAACATCAGCCTGTTCAAGCCCGACAAGCAGCATGTGACCGACCGTGTCGACATCAACGACATCAACGATCCCGCCATCGACGCTGCCGTGGGCAAGGCCGATGCCGAGAAGCTGCGTGCCGACATCGAACTCATCGACGGCGTCTATCCCGACTTCAACACCTTGGATTACCTGGATGCCAAGGTGGCTCCCGTATTCTTCGGATCGGCCCTGAACACCTTCGGCGTGAAGGAGTTGCTGGACTGCTTTGTGCGCATCGCCCCGTCGCCCCGCCCCGTGAACGCCATCGAGCGCACGGTGGAGCCTGGCGAGGACAAGTTCACGGGCTTTGTGTTCAAGATCCATGCCAACATGGACCCCAACCACCGCAGCTGCATCGCCTTTGTCAAGGTGTGCTCGGGCGTGTTCCAGCGCAACGGCAACTACAAGCACGTGCGCAGCGGTAAGAGCTACCGCTTCAGCGCCCCAACGGCATTCATGGCACAAAAGAAGGAAATCATCGACGAGGTTTATCCCGGCGACATCGTGGGTCTGCCCGACAACGGCATTTTCAAGATCGGCGACACGCTGACCGAGGGCGAAGACCTCCACTTCCGCGGCTTGCCCAGCTTCTCGCCCGAGATGTTCAAGTACATCGAGAACAGCGACCCGATGAAGACCAAGCAGCTCAACAAGGGCCTGGAGCAGTTGATGGACGAGGGCGTGGCCCAGATGTTCATCAACCAGTTCAACAACCGCAAAATCATCGGCACCGTGGGACAGCTGCAGTTCGAGGTCATCCAGTACCGCCTGCTGCACGAGTATGGCGCCCAGTGCCGTTGGGAGCCTATCCACCTGTACAAGGCCTGCTGGATCGAGAGCGATGACGAAGACGCGCTGGATGCCTTCAAGAAGCGCAAACACCAATTCATGGCACTCGACATCGAGGGCCGCGACGTCTTCCTGGCCGACTCCAACTATGTTTTGCAGATGGCTCAACAGGACTTCCCGAAAATCACCTTCCACTTCACAAGCGAATTCTAATATCATATAACCACATAAACACCTAACTTACAGACAGCAATGGAAAGACTGAAAAGATTATACTTGCAGTACGTGGGCAGCGAGCCCACCGACATCGTGCTCATGGACAAGGCCGGTTCTAACCGCCAGTATTATCGCCTGTCCGGCGAACGCTCCATCGTGGGCGTCATTGGCGAGTCACGCGAGGAGAATGACGCATTCATCTACATGGCGCACCACTTCCGCAAGCAGGGTCTGTCGGTGCCCGAGGTCTATGGCGTGAGCGATGACCACATGGCCTACATCCAGGAGGACTTGGGCAAGAAGCCCGAGAACATCCTGTGGAACAAGATTCGCCGCAGTTCCATCACCCATGCCTTCACCAGCGGAGAAAAAGAGCTGCTGCGCCGCGCCATGCGCGACCTGGTGGACATCCAGTTCCGCGGAGGCCAAGACTTTGACTACAGCCACTGCTACCCCGCCAAGTGCTTTGACGAGCGCTCCATCAAGTGGGACTTGAACTACTTCAAGTACTGCTTCCTCAAGGCTACTGGCGTGGTCTTCAACGAGGACAAACTGGAGAACGATTTCGAGAAGCTGACCCAGGACCTGCTGGCCGTGCCCAGCGACACGTTCATGTACCGCGATTTCCAATCCCGCAACGTGATGCTCGTGGGCGATGCCGACCACCCTGCCGACTGCAAACTGGCATTCATCGACTTCCAGGGCGGCCGCAAGGGCCCGTACTACTACGATGTGGCCTCGTTTGTATGGCAGTCGCGTGCCAAGTATCCCGATGAATTGAAAAAGGACCTCGTCGAGGCCTATCTGCATAAGCTCAAGGAATACCTTCCCGACCTTGACGAGAAGGAATTCTATGACAACCTGCGGCTGTTTGTGCTCTTCCGCACGCTGCAGGTGCTGGGCGCCTACGGTTTCCGCGGCTACTTCGAGAAGAAGCCCGACTTCATGAAGAACAGCATCGTGCCCGCCGTTGCCAACCTGCGCAAACTGGTCATCGACAAGCCGTTCACCCAATATCCCTACTTGAGCCTCGTCATCGACGAGCTGGTCAACCTCAAGGACTTCGTCAGCGAGGATAAAGGCCTCACCGTCAGGGTAATGAGCTTCGCTTACAAGAAGGGTATTCCTCACGATCCGTCAGGTAATGGCGGCGGTTTCGTGTTCGACTGCCGTGCGCTGAACAACCCGGGCAAGTACGACAAGTACAAAGCCTTCACGGGCCTGGACCAGAACGTTATCGACTTCCTGAAAAAGGAGAGTACCATTGACAAGTGGCTGGAGCACGTCTATGCCCTGGTCGACGAGTCGGTTGAGCGCTATGTGAAACGCAGCTTCACCGACCTGATGATCTGCTTCGGCTGTACGGGCGGACAGCACCGTTCGGTCTACGCTGCCGAGCACCTTGCCGAGCACATCCACCAGAAGTTCAATGTGCGCGTTGAGCTCTCGCACCGCGAGCAGCCCGACCACGAGCGCACCCTCAATCCCACCGTGCAATGAAAGCGCTGATTTTTGCCGCAGGGCTGGGAACCCGTCTGCGCCCCCTAACCGACGACCGCCCCAAGGCGATGGTCGAAATCGCCGGCAAACCCATGCTGCAACACGTCATCGAACGCGTGGCGGCAGCCGGATTTGACGACATCACCATCAACATCCACCACTTCGGGCAGCTGATCATCGATTTCCTGGAGAAGAACGACAACTTCGGGCTGAACATCCACATCAGCGACGAGCGCGGCCTGCTGCTCGACACGGGCGGCGGCATCCTCAAGGCACGCCAGTGGCTGGACGGCAACGAGCCGTTCCTGGTGCACAACACCGACATCATCAGCACACTGGACCTGAAGGCCTTCTACGACTACCATGTGGAGCATGACGCGCTGGCCACCATCCTGGTCAAGGAGCGCAAGACGCAACGCTACTTCCTGTTTGACGAGAACGACCGCCTGTGCGGCTGGACCAACAAGGCGACCGGCGAGTTCAAGCCTGACCCCGAAAAACTTCAGGGCCGTCAGTTGCGGGAAATGGCCTTTGGCGGCCTGCATGTGATTTCGCCGAGCATTTTCCCGCACCTCGAGCGCTATCGCCGCAACGAAGGGGAAAAATTCTCCATCACGCCGTTTTACATCAACGAGTGCAAGCACCACCTCATCCACGGCTACCACCCTGACAACGACTACCAGTGGCTCGACATCGGCAAGCCCGAGACGCTCACCCAAGCCCAGGAGTTACTCACAACGGACTCACGCTAAGGCGCCAAGTTGATTTTTAAACTTTTGGACCATTTGCCAATCAAAACTAAGAACTAGAAACCAAGAACTGAATATATGAAAAAAAGCATCATTATCGCAGCCATCATGCTGCTCGTGGCTGGCACCGTATCGCTCGATGCCCGCACCAAGAAAAGTACCAAGAAGGCTAAGGCCAGCAGCACACAGGTCATCTACACCGGTGACATTGCCAACAAGGTGATCGGCTACAACGGCACCACCCCGCTCAACATCACCGTCAAGAACGGCGTGATCGAGAATATCGAGGTGCTGCCCAACCAGGAGTCTCCCAGCTACCTCAAGCGCGCTAAGGACAAAGTGCTGCCGCAGTACATCGGCAAGACCGTTGCCGAGGCCAAGAAACTCAATGCCGACATCGCCACTGGTGCCACCTATACCAGCAAGGCCCTCATCCAGAACATCCAGATGGGCCTCGACAAGGCAAAATCCACATCTTCTAAGAAGGCTACTTCCAAAAAGGCCGCCAAGAAGGGTAGCAAGAGCAAGAAACGTCGCTAACCATTAAACGTCAACACAAAAAACCGTATGCATCAACCAATAGATACATACGGTTTTTTTAGTGTGAGGATGCAAGATTCGGCCTACCTTTGTGTTTAGGTTTTGTAAGAAGATGATTCAGTGACCGAACTGCAGATTGTCAAAGGAGTCAAGAACGGAGACCGGGAGGCCATGCGCACAATGTATGACCTGCTGGCGGGCTCGGCTATGGCCACTGCTGTCCGCTACCTGGGTGACAGTGATGAGTGCCGCGATGTGCTGCAGGACTGTTTTCTCAGGGCATTCACACGCATCGATGAGTTTTCTTATCGTGGACAAGGCTCACTGCGAGCCTGGATGACCCGAATTGTCGCCAACGAGTCCATCAACCGGCTCAAGCGGCATGACCGGCTAACGTTCCTTGACGAGGAGAATGTAGAGGCGCCCGAAGAAGAGCCACCCGACATCAACGTTGTGCCGCTCGAGGAAATCAACAGGATGATTGCGGCACTGCCCACGGGCTACCGCGTGGTGTTCAATCAATTCGTGTTTGAGCACAAGAGCCACAAGGAAATCGCCCACATGCTGGGCATCAGGGAAAACTCTTCGGCTTCCCAACTACTGCGAGCCAAGCGACTGCTGGCCAAAATGATTCACCAATACAAACGAGAGCACGATGACTGACAACGACTGGATAAAACAACTGCAAGCCAAGATGGACGGCTACAAGGAGCCCGTCCCCGATGACCTGTGGCACGACATCGAGGCTCATCTGCCCCAGCGGCGCAAATCGATGCCCGTCTGGCGCCGTTATGCCGCAGCGGCAGCCATTGCGCTGGCCGTCATCGGTACTGGCAGTTTGTTGTGGAATAGAGGAGGAGATTCTTCTGTCGAAACTCCCGCCATCACCCTGACCCAAGACGAGGATCATCATACCCCAAAACCCGAAGTCCTCGCAGAAAATGACGTTACTAGCCCTGCTGTTGATAAGGCCGTTGTCTCTCACCACGTTACTCAAGCGGCTCCCGTCAACCACTCACCAGCCACGGGTCCCATCAGCGACACCTACGAGGCTGTGCCACAAACGACTAATGACAAAGAACCAGAAAAAGTTGAAAAGGCCAATCAATCGACCCAGCCTGAAGAGGCTCCAAAGAGCGATCAACCGGCACTTGCTCTCATTGACGACAAACCCATCCAACCGTCGTCGGCTAATAGCGACATTCGATGCCTTTCTCGCAAAAAGGAACCGATTACCATCGGATTGTTCGCTTCAAACCCCGTTATCACTCCAAAACTGGAAAGCATAGGTCTTTATACGGTTCATTTGATGAATGATGTGTCTGATAATCCAATATCGATCTATGCCTATACCAAGCATTACAAGCCTGTCACTCTTGGTGCAAGCGTACGTGTGCCCATCGGCGGGCGATGGTCTATAACCAGTGGGTTGACTTACTCACGCCTCAAGTCCAAAACAACGATTCAGAACACACACAAGGAACAGGTATTGCACTACATCGGGGTTCCATTGGGAGCGATTTATACTATTTGGGAGTATAAGCGCTTCAACATCTATGCCATTGGGGGCATACAGGCCGATTTCAATGTCAAAGCGACGCTCAAAAACAGCACCCAGGCCGATGTGACCAACATCGGTAAAGACCGAGTGCAGTTCTCGGCCTCGGCAGGCCCAGGTTTGCAGTTCGACCTGTTGCAAGGCCTCGGAATCTACGTTGAGCCGACGGCACGTTATTACTTCAATAACGGTAGCACCGTTGACAATTATTTCAAGGACAAGCCTTGGAACATCAACGTGAATGCAGGTCTGCGACTTTCCCTGCAATAACAGTTCCCTGTTTCACAGGAATTGTGTAACTTTGCCTTCATCATCCAAACACAATTATTGCAATGAAGAGTTATCTGGAAATCAAAGTGCCTATCTCCTTTGACGATTACTGGTTCAGGGAGTTGCGTGACCTGCTCGATGGCGTCGATATCCGCTGGCAGCGGGGATATTACCATATCACAATGGCCTTCCTGGATTTTGCGCCCGATAATGTCAATCTGGTACCCGGGCTGAACAACATCCTCGATGATGCCGTGGCCCCTACCCTCACGTTTGACAAGCTTGACGCGTTTGCCTCGGGCTATCATCGGCAGGTCATCCATCTCACGACCACCGATGCTCCCGCCGACTTCCTGGCATTGGTTGAGGACGTCAGGCGATATTTCAAGACCAAAGGCTGTGAAATACAGTCCGATTTCAAGCTGCACGTCACCCTGGGCCGTGTGCAGGATGCAAGGATGAATGTGCGCAAACTCCAGGACATCATCAGCCAGGTGGATCTGCCCACGTTCACGATGGAATTGACGGATGTCGAGTACCGCATCTTCCGCGGAAAAACGCTGGGCCTGTGGAAACTGATGGCCTGACGATGCAAGATTTTGAAATTACGTTGTTTAAGTGATAGCAACAGTTCAAACATCAATATGACAACTATGAGAAGAATCTGGATATTACTGGCTATCGCATCACTGATGCTGGTAGCGATGGCATCGTGCAGCAGCAGCGACGAGGATGTGACCATGGGCGAAGACGAGCTTATTCAACTGAGCGACAGGCCAACCCTCATCCAGCTCACCGAAGAGCAAAAGATGATGCGCAACAACAACAATGAGTTTGCATGGCGCCTGTTCCGCACCACGCAGCAAACCGATGACCGTCAGGGCAGCACCATCCTGTCGCCCCTGAGCGTGACCTACTTGCTCGGGATGATGGATGCAGGCGCTGCAGGCAGCACACGCGACGAAATCACCGATGTGCTAGGATTCGGTAACGATGTGGCAGCCGTCAACGAGTACTGCAAGACAATGATTGACGGCAGTGCCGTTGCCGATCCTGCCGCCACGGTAAAAACCGCCAACTGCATCGAGGTGAATTCGGCCCAGGGCATCGGTCTGCTCCCGCAATTTATCGAGAACATGAAGCATTACTATTATGCTCAAATCGAAGCGCTGGATTTCACCCAGGGCAGCGCCCTCGACAAGATCAACAGCTGGTGCAAGGACCATACCGACGGCATGATTCCCTCGATTCTTGACCAGCTCAATCCCGACCAGGCGATGATTATGCTCAACGCCATCTACTTTAAGGCCGACTGGAACGTCAAGTTCAACAAGAAGTACACCCGCAAGTTGGACTTCACCCTCCCCAATGGCACAACCGCCAAGCGCGACCTCATGCATATCAAGGTCCGCACGTTCTACGGCCAGAACGATAGCTGCTCGGTTGTGCGCCTCCCCTTTGGCAGCGGCGCCTATGGCATGTATATCCTGCTCCCCACCAAGGGAGTGAGTCTTGAGGAACTCATCCAGGGCATGAACTACCAGGACCTGAATGCGAACATTTACAACAACACCTATTTGGGTGACATCGACATCCTGTTGCCCAAATTTGAGACATCAAGCAAAGTTCAACTGATCGAACCACTCAGTGACATGGGCATCAAATCGGCATTTGACCCCTTCAGTGCCAATTTCTCAAACATGACGAATGCCCCGCTGTGCGTATCCATGATGCTGCAAAAAGCCAAGATTGAGGTCAACGAAGACGGAGCCAAGGCGGCTGCTGTCACTATGGCGGGTTTTACCTATACAAGTTATGAGCCCTACAATAAGTTCGACTTCCATGCCACCCGTCCCTTCCTGTACCTCATCCTGGAAGAGAGCACCCGCTCGATTTTCTTTATCGGCACCTATTGCGGCGATTAAGTCCCGCAACCAGATATATACAACACAAGCCGCAGGCACCGAAAGGCGTCTGCGGCTTGCTGTTTCTTTTACTTGGCTTTACTTACTCGGGATTGGTCCTGATCTCATAGATGACCTTGGCAGCCTCGGCTACCGTCTCGATGGGCGACCCTGCCGGTATCATGGTCTCGGTAGAAGCCATGTCGGGGTTGGCATACTGGTCGATAAGATTGCCCTGCTCGTCATAGACCGACACCTGAACGATGTTGAAGTTGTTCCAGTCGTCGGTAAATTTGTACAGAGTCAGTTTGTAGGCCACTGTCTTGTCATAGCCACGGTCACGGGTATAGAAATCACGAGCCTCGGGGATGTCAAACGAGTTGCGCACCCACACCAGAAAGCTCTTGCCATTATCACTTGTCGAAATTTCAGGGTTGACCGCGATGGTCTCACCGCCATCAGACAACACGTTAAACCAGTCGGTCGCATGAGCCGCGGGGGCTGCAACCGTCAGCGCAATGAGCGCCATGAGTGTCATTAAGAATTTCTTCATTGTCGTTTCAATCATTATTGTTTGTTGCGGCAAAGGTATAAAAATTTGAGTAAGCCAAACGCAAAAAGTCCACTTTCTTTGCCAAATGCCGCCAAAAACCCGTAAAAAGCATCACAATTCCATCCGACATGGACAACTATTGAGTGCGCACCCATCAAAAAGTTATCCAAAAACGGTGATTTTACTATCGGTTTCTGGGTATTTATAGAAAATCTGTCTAAATAATTTGCACACGTCAATCCGATTCAATACCTTTGCAGCAATATGATACTTTTTTCCTAGCAAGGCAGTTTCGTCGTGAGACGAGGCGCTTTTCTTTTTATGACCATGGTTTGCTGATATTCAGTTTATTTTGTATATTTGCAGCACAATTCATCCACAAACTACTCTTATTATGAACATCAGACTTTTATTCACGGCACTGCTCATCGGCACGCTGATGGCCAGTTGCTCAACACAATCACAAGAAAACAAGGATAACATGGAACAGAAACCGGTAGCCGGCACCGACGGCAACAAGTATGTCCCCTATGACCAGCGCACAGGCGAGGAGGCAGTGGTCTATTTCACCCGCAACCTGAGTGCCGAGGGCCTGATCATGGCCTACGAGCAAGTGAACAAGATGATTGAGGGCCGCGTGGGCGTGAAACTGCACACGGGCGAACAAAACGGTCCCAACATCATCCCGCGCGAATGGGTCAAGGCCCTCATTGAGAAGGACCTGAAGGATGCCCACATCATCGAGACGAACACCTACTACGAGGGCGACCGCTACACCACCGACCTGCACCGCAAGACCTTGCAGGTCAACGGCTGGACCTTCTGCCCCGTTGACATCCTTGACGAGGAAGACACCGTGACGCTGCCCGTCGTTGGCGGCAAGTGGTTCGACAAGATGTCGATGGGCAGCCACATCAAGAATTATGACTCGATGGTGGCACTCACTCACTTCAAGGGCCACACCCAAGGCGGATTCGGAGGCTCGAACAAGAACATCGGCATCGGTTGTGCCGACGGCCGCATCGGCAAAGCATGGATCCACACCACCCCCGGCCAGGACGACCAATGGGACATCAAGGAAGAAGAATTCATGGAGCGCATGACCGAATCGACCAAGGCATCGATTGACTACTTCGGCCAGCACGTGACCTACGTCAACGTGATGCGCAACATGTCGGTATCCTGTGACTGCGAGGGACTTGAGGCTGAGCCCGTGGTAACCCCCAACGTGGGCATCCTCTCCTCGACCGACCTGCTCGCCATCGACCAGGCCTGCGTGGACATCATCTACGCCATGACGGCCGAGGAGCACCACGACATGCTCGAGCGCATCGAGAGCCGCCACGGCCTGCGCCAGCTGTCCTACATGAAAGAGTTGGGCATGGGCCATGACCGCTACATCCTCATCGACCTGGACAACGGCGGCAAGCGCATTACCGCCGCCGAGGCCGCCAAGGGCCTCAAGCCTTTCGTCCAGAAGAAATAAATTCGCGCAGACACAAAAAGTCGAAGACCTTGGCAAGGCCAGCGGCCTTGTCAAGGTCTTCGACCTGCTTGGACGCATTTCGCACTAGATGGCATTGCGGTGTGTCCCAATGGGGAAAACAGGGAGTAACTATCGTCTTTTAAAGACAACCAGCTGGGCATCGGCACCATCCTTGCCATATTCGCTCACGAGGATATGGTTTTCATCGCATGCGATGCCAAAACAACGGCGGCCTTCGCTCCCCTGCTTTTCCACCTGATTACCCCAATAACTGGCATTGTCATCAAGCAGTTTGACGCTGTTTCCATTGATGGAGTACTCCATGTTGACAAATGAGCCCTGCAGCACAAACAGATTGTCAATCTTTGGCATGTCACTGATGCCGAGGGCGTTGACCTCATCAATGAGCTGTTGCTTGATGGGTGATGTGGCATGTGGCAATTCATCAGCAGGCAGTTGCCAGCGCTTCAGGTTGGGATAATACTGGCGCAGCAATGCCTTATACTCCTCTTGGTTGAGATGCTGGCCGGTATTCTTATTATACTCGTCAACAAACTGGGAGCAAAACTCCACCATTTCCTCCATAGTGAAGTCGCCCGTAAAAGCGCCGTCCTTGTAGCAATAGATGCAATACTCCTCATTTTTACTGCCGTCGGCATTGGTTCCGAGCAGTTCCTCGGTAAGCGGCATTCCGCAACTCTGACAAAATTTCTGTTCCATTGTTATATATATAATTTTAATCCATTTATTGTCTTTTGCAATTCTTCCAGGAACCGGGCGGCGTGGCCACCGTCCATCTGTACATGATGGAACTGGAACGAGATGGGAAGGCTGACTTTCAGCCACTTCTTGCGATAACGGCCCCACATCACCATCGGATTGCTGAACTGGTCGGTGTACTGGTTGACGATGCTGTCCAGTTCGGTTGCCGTCATCGCCGATGTCCCTATTACCATCATGTCTTCCTGAAAACTGCTTGCACAGTCCTTTTTAGCTGACTGGGTCAAGTTGATGTAATCGGTGCCGAACTCATCCAAATCATCGGTAAATGGAATGTCGCATGAGCTGATACCGTCATCAATATTGTTCACTATCACATTGATGGCGAGACGGTCATAGTTGTACAGTTTCCCGTGCTGGGGCAACATGTAAAACTCCTCAATCCGTGATGCAGCATTGCCGATGCACCAGCAAAGGAGCATGTTGAAACTCAGCCCTTTTCGCTTGGCGATCCTGTAGAGACGTGTGACGTCAAAGGTCTTGGTGAGCGTCACCATCGGCATGGGTGATGACATCCACAGTTCAAACGCCTTGGCCCGGCTGGTGTCCTTGGGGTTGACGACCTGTTTCATTCAATCACAAAGCTGCGGGGATAGTAGTCGCTGTAGAAACGGCCATCGGTTGCCGTGAATTTCAGCACGCAATAGTTGGGATCAGTCACGCCGCCTGGATAGTATTCGGTGTCGCCATCCCGCCAAATCATCTGCTTGCTGGCAGCATCGGTCAACACCTCCATGGTACCACGCAGCATCATACCCTTAAAGCCTTCGGCATCGCAGAAGTAGATGGATGCCTTGGGATTGGCCTTGTAATGGGCCACACGCAGGGAGAACGTGTTGGTCGTGAAGTAGAACGTCTTGATACCCTCACGCACACGAGGCGACAACATGGCCTTGGTGCAAGGGAAGCCCTCCTCATCCACCGAGGAGATAAAGGTGATGGGCAACGTGTCGGCCATCTTGGCAATCAGGTCTTTAACACCCGCCAAAGCCGGATTCTCAGGGATAGCCTCATTGATGGTGATCTCCTTGCGCCAGCGCTTCAGGTGAGGGAAATACATCTTCATCTGGCCGATGTATTCCTCCCTGGTGATGGGCTGCGGCAAGCCCTTGTTGACCTCGCCGACAAACTGGGCGCAGTGCTCGATCATCTCGTCCATTGTGCAGTCCTGCAAGAACTTGCCGTCCTTGTAGCAATAGATGCAGTAATCCTCATTCCTGGTGCCGTCGGCATTGGTGCCGAGCAGTTCCTCGGTAAGCGGCATGCCGCAGCTTTGACAAAATCTCTGTTCCATGAGTAGTTGTTCTTGTTATCGTTTTTTCTGTTTCACACCAACTGACCCGGCAGTCGGAGCTTCACCTTCTCGGGGAATGTCGCTTCATAGGCCTCGAAGGCCTCGGGGTTCTCGTCGGCCACAAAGTAGCCCTTGGGCGGGCAATAAGTGGCCTCGATGATGCCGTTGCTTTTCAGCCAGCCGGGGATGAGTTCCTGGGCGAGGAAGTAAGGCACCTCGGCATCACGCGGCTCGGCATGGTAATGGATACCCAGCTTGCTGGCCAGGTCGAAGCCCGCATGGCGGTAGAAGTCGATGTTGCCCTCCATGCACAGGAAGCCGATGCCCAGTTCACGGGCCTTTTCCAGCGCATAATTCAGCAACTTGAGGCCATAGCCCTTGCGCTTGTAGTCGGGATGGATGCTGATGGGCCCGAAGGTCCACGACGAACGGCGTGTGCCGTCGTCGAGGACAAGTTCGGCCTTGGAAAACATGATATGGCCCATGATGCGTCCGTCTTCTTCCATCACCAAGTCGAGTTCAGGGACGAAATCGGGATTGCTGCGGTACTGGTTGAGCACATAGTGCTCGGTGCAACCGGGACGATAGACGTTCCAGAAAGCCTCACGGGTGAGGTTCTCCACCTCACGGTAATCACCGGGTTGTTCTGATCTGATATTCATCTGACAAATGGTTTTTGATATCAGCAAATGTCGCCAAAATAATTGATACGGCCAAAAAATCGGTGTTACATTCTCGCTTTCTGCTTCTCGCCGGCGCCGGTGCCACGGTACTTGCTGCTGGCGGCGTTGAACTTCCAAGTGAGGTCAAGGGAGAAGGTGCGGCGGGCAGGATTGCTGGTGGTCAACTCGCGCGGGCCATAGATGGTCGCCCCAGCCTTGCTCGTGTTGAAGATGTCCATGCAACGCGCGTCAACAGTCAGTGAGCCAAGGTGCTGCAGACTGATATCCTTCTGCACTCCGATGCCGCTGTAGAACCTGCTCTTGGTGATGCGGAAGTTGTCGTAGTCACCACGCGATGTCACTTGCACCATGGCATTCAGGCGCCAGGCGTGCGGCAGTTCGATGTCGTTGTTCCACGTCAAGCCCAAATACGGGTGGTTCAGCGTGAGGATGGAACCGTCGGCGGTCGGTGTCTTGTAGTTCTGGAAGATGGCGATCGCCGTCCATGTGGGATGCCAGCAACCAAACACAGGCCTCAGCGACGGCATGACGGTCAGTCGGTTATAGCTCTCCTTGCTGTTGATGGGATGCACGAGGCTGACGAGCGGATCCTCGGAACCGGGATAAGGCTCGGTGGACATCGTCTCGGAGTCCTTGATGCGTGCGTAGTTCAGCGTCAGGTTCATCCACTGGTAGGCGGCATTGAAGACCAGGCTGTGGGTGTAGGTGGGCTTCAGGTAGGGATTGCCGCTCTGATAGCTGTAACGGTTGATATAGACGGTCGAGCTGGTGAGGCTGCTGTAGGCGGGGCGCTGGATGTCGCGGCGGTAGGACAGCGACAGCTGCACTTTGCCCACGGGAGCCGACACCACAAACGTGGGAAACCAGTCGCCATAGTCACGGCACACCTCATCTTCACGCTCATTGAAGTTGTAGTAGTCGTTCTTCAGGTGCTCGTAGCGCAGACCCACCTGGGCGAATACCAGGCCGAAGCGACGTCCAAACTCCACAAAGGCTGCCGTTGACGACTCGTTGATCTCGGTGTCGGTGGTCTTGACGGGAACACTTGCCGTTGCAGAGAACGAGTAGGCATCGGTGCGGTGGTTGTAGGAGTATTCACCGCCCGCCGACAGGTTGCCCTGCCAAACGGGATAACTCAGGATGAGCTTCGAGGCCCAGAAGTTGTTGCGGCTGCTGGTGTTGCTCTCGATGCTGCGCGTCACGGTGACGCCGTCCAGGGCGGTAGCCTCGCTGGTGCTGCCCGGCGTCTCGGTGCGGTCAAAGAGACCGTCCACGTTCAGGTCGATGCCCAATGAGCCCACCTTGCCGTTGTAATAGGCATTGAAAATGTGCTTCCTGAAACGGTCGTGCTGCTCGACGTCGCTCACCGAGCGCTCGGTAAAGACGCCATTCACATAGCTATCGGTGGTGAACTGGTCACGAAAGTCAGCGCCGGGGTGGCGGTCATACTTGTAAAAAGCACCCATGCTGTGGTTGTCATTGAACATATAGTTGATCTGCAGTTGGGGTGACAAGCCTTTCCAGATGTTCTTGCCCTCCTGCGTGACAAGGCCCTCAACCCAGTCAGGGCCCACAAAATAAGACAACTGGTTTTCCTGCAGCATCTTGGCGTGGCCATAGCGGCCGGCCCAGAACGAGGCGGTGATGTCTAATCCACCCGTGCGGTAGTTCACATCCAGGTTATTAGTGATGGTGTGGCCATACTGGTACATACCCGTCAGGTTGTCTTGGAAACTGAAGCCGTCGCCCTGCGCCTTCTTCAGCGTGATGCGCACCACGGCCTTGGTCGAGGCGGCATAGCGAGCGCCCGGGTTCTGGATGACGTCAACGTGCTGGATCTGGTCGCTGCGCAGGCGGGACAGTTCGCTAACGTCCTGCACTTTGCGGCCGTTGATATATACCTCGGCATCACCGCGTCCCAGCACCGTCACTGCGCCATCGCGCTTAGCCTCCAGCGACGGCACACGCGCCAGCGCGTCGGCCACGGTACCAGCTTTCTCCAGGATGGTGCCCTCGACAGTCGTGCGCATGGCCTCGCCCTTGACTCGCGTCTTGGGCAGCTGGCTCCTGACGACCACCTCGCTGAGCAACAGGGCATCTTCCTTCATCTGGATAGTCAACCCCGGGGCGGGATTCAGGTATTGCGTCTGATAGCCGATACACGACACCTTCAACAGGCCATCATTTTTGGGCGTAGAAATCTGAAAACGGCCCATTTCATCGGTCATTCCGCCTTGCACATAGGCCGAGTCGGGCAGTGAAATCAACACCACGTTCACAAAGGGCATCGGCTCGTTCTTCTCGTCAAGAACCACACCGTTCAAATCCGGAGTATTAGCGAATGTGACTGCAGCCAACATCAAGGCGCCCATCACGGCAGTCCCTCTGAGGCTCAAGATTTTAGTCACCAATAATGCCACTAATACCATTGTTGTTATCAATACGGTTACCATAACCATTATTTTTTTTAGTTGTTTTACTGATGTTTGATGTTCACACCGCCCAAAAAGTTGCTGGCAGTGATGTGAATGGTGCGGGATGCCGAGTCGGGGGACTTCACAGTTTCGTCACTGACACCACCCAGAAAATCGTGGCTGTTCACGATCACGTTCACGTTGGCCGGGACTAGAATTTCCACGCCGCCCAGGAACGTGTGGATGTCTATCTCCTCGTCCTCGCTGATGAGGGCCTGGCGCATGTCCAGCCGCAAACCGCCGCACAACGCATCAAGCCGCGCCCCACGGAAAGGCTCACCATGATAGACGTACTCGTCAGCGCCAAAGCGCACCGAGCAACACATGCGCTTTCCATCCTCGCCCTTCGGCAAGGGACGCTGTAGCCACTGCGACGGGTTATGGCTCAAGCTGTAGATCAGCATTTCGATGCCCACATACAGCAGCAGCACCGGCCCGAAATATTCTGTCCAGGAATGATCCCAGTTCAGCTGTACGATACCCCACATGTCTGCCAGCCTTAACAGGGCAGCCACGATAAAAATGATTCCGATGATTGTTCTTCTGTTCATAATCCTTACTGGTTAGTGCAGCCCACACTGGCCGCGCCAATTGATGATGCAAAATTGCTACCATCAGCCCATTCCAGCAAATTTCTGGGATATTCTGCACCCTATTGTGACGAACGGCAGGGATTAGGGACAAATAGACAAGGAAGAAGCCCAATGCATGATGCCATCAGACATCAAGCAAAACGACAACAACCGCAAACGCGGCCAAAAAAACCGACATGAAAACAGATTGCGACAGCCTAATGTATATGAGACTATTTTGCACCTCGCCACACATTTTTTATCTATATGGTATGAGCAACCCAGTTTCTCATGAGATTTCAAAAAATTTACATAAATAAAAAACGTCCATCAAATTATTTTTATAAAAATTATTATTTATTGAAAGATTTGCTTTAATTTTGTTGCTTTTAATAAATAACTGAATTGACGAAACCAATTACAACATACTGGCCAAAGCCACAAGGCCACTTGCCAATATATTGTAATTCAACATATTAAACGAGGCATAATGTCCCTTATAGCAATTGTCGTTCAGAATGAAATAAAAGACAATCATGCTGACGTTACTGCATGTTGTCTGGCAATAACAACCGGGCATGCCTCAACCCAAGTGTCTATTATCGTGCGGCAATATTAAATTATATCATAAGAAAAATGAAACTGTTATCATTATTCCACATGTCCTCAACTTGTGAGAACCGTATCGCAAAGTTGAGCCTTATGGTGCTTGTTGTCCTGTGCATGACAGCATGCGGTGTAGACATCCCAAAAGAAAAGCAGTCGTCCTTTGAGACGATGACCGTGAAAAAATCTGATATAGAGGTACCTGTGAAGTATAGCGCCAAAATGAAAGGCCAGGCCGATGTGACCATCATGCCCCAGGTGAGCGGTCAGTTGATGAAGATTTATGTGACCGAGGGTCAACAGGTGAGCAAGGGGCAGTCCCTCTTTGCCATCGATTCTCGCAATGCTCAGCATGAACTGGAGTCGGCCCGAGCCAACCTTCAGGCTGCCCAAGCCAACCTCCAGGCGGCAATCTCTCAGGCAAACAGCGCCAAGCTGGAGTATGAGAGTAATAAAAACCTGTATGAGAAAAAGATTGTCAGCAATTACATGCTGGAGAGTTCCTTGAACACCTACAAGCAGGCGCAGGCTACCGTCAGCCAGGCAAAAGCATCGGTCAGCCAGGCACAAGCCGCTGTGAATCGCGCCAAAGTGAACCTCGGCTTCTGCACAATTAAATCTCCCGTATCAGGCGTTATAGGTGAGATTCCGGTTTATGCCGGCGACCAGGTGACTCCGATGACGCAATTGACCATTGTCAGCGGCAACCAGAAGATGGAGGCCGAATTCTCGCTTCCCGAGTCTGTCCTCGAGGCGGGAGTGTCGTCGGGCTACACCCAGACTGACAAGGCCAGAAACATTGCCAACCTGCCCGACGTGACGTTCGTCATGAAGAACGGTACCGAGTATCCCATCAAGGGACGCATCTCGACCTTGACGGGCGTGGTGAACGCCACAACCGGTTCGCCATGATGTGATGGTCATTCCCCAGACTGCTGTCGTGCGTCTGCAGGACAAATCCTTGGTCTACAAGGTGAAGTCCGACAGCACGGCCACTGCCGTCACCGTGATGACGACCGATGCCGGCAACGGTAAGGATGTCATCGTGACCGAGGGCCTGAATGTCGGCGACCGTATCGTGACCGTCGGCGCCAACAACGTACAGGAAGGACAGCGTGTCCTGTTCCCAGCTGAACCCCAAAAAGAAAAATAAATCATGAAGAACAACATCTTCATCAACCGATACGTGATGGCGTGCGCGATAGCGATTGTCATCACGCTGGTGGGCGTGATATGCATGAGCACATTGCCCATCGAACAGTATCCCAACATTGCCCCGCCCACGGTGCGCGTCTCGACCTCTTATACAGGTGCCGACGCCAACACCATCATGAAGGCGGTGGTGCAGCCGCTCGAAGAGAACATCAACGGAGTGCCGGGCATGACCTATATCACCAGCTCGGCATCGGCATCGGGCGATGTCTCGATCCAGGTCTTTTTTGAGCAGGGTACCGACCCTGACCTGGCTGCTGTGAACGTGCAGAACCGCGTCAGCCGCGCTACTGCCCTGCTGCCGTCCGAGGTGACGAAGGTGGGCGTGCAGGTGATGAAACAGCAGAGTAACATCCTGCACATCGGCGCCCTGAAAAGTGTGGACGGCAAGTACGATACCGACTTCATCGCCAACTATATCGATATCAACATCAAGCCCCGACTGATGCGCATCACCGGCGTGGGTGACGTGATAGCGCTGGGCAATACCTATGCCCTGCGCATCTGGCTCAAGCCCGATGTCATGGCACAATACGGGCTGGAACCTAACGACGTGTTCGCCGCCATCGGCGGCCAGAGCTTCGTCGCTGCCACAGGTTCGCTGGGCGAGCAGTCCGAGAATGCCTACCAGTACTCGATGGAGTACAAGGGTACACTCAAGACCGTCGAGGAGTTCAACGAGATTGTGTTGCGCACCACCGACGGCGGTCACCTGTTGCACCTGAGCGACGTGGCCGAGGTCGAGATTGGGGCCGTGAGCTATAACTTCACGTCCAACATCGACGGCCAGCCGGGTACCATCTACATGGTGTTCCAGGCCCCTGGAGCCAACGCTACCGAGGTGAACGCCCGCATCAACAAACTCTACGAGGAACTGAAGCCGACGATGCCCGCCGGTCTGGAGTTTGAGATTTTGGAGACCAGCGATGACTTCCTCTTTGCCGCCATCCACAACGTGGTGGAAACCCTGGTCATCGCTATCATCCTGGTGATTCTTGTGGTCTATTTCTTCCTGCAGAATTTCAAGGCAACGGTTATCCCCTCGCTGTCGATCATCGTGTCGCTGCTGGGAACGTTTGCCGTTGTGAAACTGGCAGGTTTCTCGTTGAATATCTTGACGCTATTCGCACTGGTGCTGGCCATCGGTACGGTGGTTGATGACGCCATTGTCGTCGTCGAGGCGGTGATGGCCAAAATGGAGGGAGGCATCACCGATGCCCGCCGCGCCACCCGTGAGGCCATGAGCGACGTGTCGGTAGCGGTCATCTCCTGTACACTGGTATTCATGGCCGTGTTCATTCCCGTGGCCTTCATGCCTGGCACATCGGGCTCGTTCTTCACGCAGTTTGGTGTCACGCTGGCGTCGGCGGTGGGTCTGTCGTGTGTGTCGGCCCTGACGCTGTGTCCCGCCCTGTGTGCTATCATGTTGCGTTACTCCAAGGGTAACAAGGAGAAGAAGAACCTGGACTACTACATTACCAAGGCCTATACCGCCAGCTACAACGCCATCCTCAAGAAGTACAAGAAGAGCGTGGGCGGCTTCATCAAGCGCCCGAAGTTGGCTTGGCTGCTGCTTGCCGTCACTGCCGTATTGCTCGTCTTCTTCATGCGCGGCCTGCCGTCAGGCCTGGTGCCGCAGGAGGACCAGGGCGTGTTCTTTGCCGAGGTGCGTGCCCCTGAAGGCAGTACCCTGCATGAGACACAGGAGATTGTCAAGAAAGTGGAGGAGAAGGTGAAGAAGATTCCCGAACTGGAGAGCTATGCTGTGATCAGTGGCTACGGTATTATGTCTGGACGCTCGAGCAGTTGCTACGCCACGCTCATCATCCGCCTGAAGAATTGGGACGACCGCCCCGGCATGAATCACAATATCATGTTGGTGTATGGACGATTCGCCATGGATTGCAAGGAAATCAAGAACGCCTTAGTCATCCCCTTCCAGATGCCTCAGGTACCGGGCTACGGTTCAAACAACAGCGTGAACCTGGTACTGCAGGACATGCAGGACCGCTCCATGTCGGACTTCAATGCCGATGCGAACAAGTTCCTGGCGAAACTCAACGAACGGCCTGAAATCATGATGGCGATGTCCACCTACTCGGAACGTTTCCCGAAGTATCAGGTCAATATCGATGCGGCACAGTGTGACCGTGCCGGTGTGACGCCTGCTGCAGTGCTCCGCACGTTGGGCGCTTATTGTGGCGGCTCCTATGTGGGCAACTTCAACCAGTACGGCAAGGTGTATCGCATCATGGCCAACGCCGCACCCGAGTATCGCCTTGACCCCTCGTCGCTCAACAATATCTTCGTCCGCGTGCAAGGCGGCAAGATGGCCCCGATATCGGAGTTTGTCACTTTGAAAGAAATCATCGGCTCGGCTTCGGTCGATCACTTCAACCTGTTCCAGAGCATCACTTGCGCTGTGATGTCGGCCAGCGGGTTCTCGGAGGGCGATGCCCACAAGGCCATTGCCGAGGTCTTCAAGCAGGAGATGCCTAACGGATACAGCTACGAGTACGGCGGTATGTCGCGTGAGGTAGAAGAGGCATCAGGCTCCAATGCAACGGCCCTGATTTATGTCATCTGCGTCATCCTCATCTACCTGATCCTGGCTTCGCTGTATAATTCGTGGTTCACACCGCTGGCCGTGCTGCTCAGCGTGCCGTTCGGTCTGATGGGCTCGTTTGGCTCCGTCTGGCTGATTTCGTTGCTGCACCTGCCGGGCATGGAGAACAACATCTACCTGCAGACGGGTGTGATCATGCTCATTGGTCTGCTGGCCAAGACGGCCATCCTCATCACCGAGTTTGCCTCGGAGCGCCGAGCCCAGGGCATGAGCATCCGCGATGCGGCCTTTGCCGCCTGTGAGGAGCGTCTGCGCCCCATCCTGATGACCGTTGTGACAATGATTGCGGGTATGATACCGCTCATCATTGCCGGTGGTGCCGGAGCCAACGGTAACCGTGTGCTGGCCCTCGGCGTTACTGCCGGTATGGCGGTCGGAACCATTGCGCTGCTCTATGTGGTGCCAGTATTTTTCATGTTCTTCCAGCGGTTGCATGAGAAATTCCAGGGCAGTGTTGCCAACCAACCGATTGAAACAGTAAATAACGATGTGATGACTGAAAAGTGAAAAAGCGTATGAAGAAATCCATCAAAACCATCATATTTTGTGTAGCGGCTTTGTCTCTGGCAGGCTGCAATACCATCAAGAGTTTACACAATGAGTATCAGTCCCAAGCGACGATTCCCGCCGACGTGTTTGGCGAAAATGTCGGCGTTACTGGCGACAGCACCTCGATTGCCCAATTGTCGTGGCGTGAGTTTTTCACCGACCCGTTGCTGCAAAAACTCATCGAAACGGCCCTCGAGCGCAACACCGACCTCAACTCGGCCCGTATCGCCATCCAGCAGTCCGAGGCGTCGCTGGCGGCCGCCAAGCAGGCCTTTTTCCCGTCAGTGTATTTATCGCCCTCGGCTTCGATCTCCTCGTTTGGCGGCAGTTCGCCCGCCAAGACCTACAACGTGCCGTTGCAGGTCAACTGGGATATTGACGCATTCGGCACCATCAAAGGCCAAAAACGCAAATCCGAGGTCGTAGTCATGCAGGCCAAGGCCCGTGAACAAGCCGTCAAGGCCAACATCATCTCGGCGGTGGCACAGCAGTACAGCACCTTGCTCCTGCTTGACCAGCAGTTGGAAATTCTCTTGTCCACCGATAGCCTGTGGAATATCTCGCTGGAGACCCAGAAGATCCTGTGGGAGAACGGCAAGTCCTATTCCACGGCTGTCAACCAGATGGAGTCGTCCTACCTGGGTGTGAAAACGTCGATTGTCGATGTACGCAACAACATCCGCCAGATGGAGACTGACATTTGCCGCCTGCTGGCTATACCTCCTCAACACATCGAGCGCAGCCATTTGGGCAACTACACCTTGCCCAGGCGTTTTGAAACCGGTGTGCCGGCCTTGTTGCTGAAAAATCGTCCCGACATCAAATTGGCCGACCTGGCCATGGCCGAGGCCTTCTACAATACCCAGGCGGCCCAAGCGGCTTTCTATCCCTCCATCAGCCTGCAGGGAGTAGCCGGTTGGACCAATAGTGCCGGCGCTGGTGTCGTTAACCCCGGCAAAATCTTGCTCAATGCCGTTGCATCACTGGCACAGCCCATCTATGCCCAAGGCAAATTGAAGGCTAATCTGAAAATCAACCAGCTGGCACAGGAGGACCTGATGAACCGCTATGTGCAGACGGTTATCGATGCCGGCAGCGAGGTGAATGATGCATTGGCCGATTGCCAGGCGGCAGTGGAGAAACATGGTTACTACCATCGCCAGGTGGCTGTCTTGAAGGAAGCCTATAAGGGAACCCATGAACTCATGGACAACGGCAAGGCCAGCTATCTGGAGGTGCTTACGGCTCAAGAGACCCTGCTGAATGCCCAGCTCAACGAGGCCACTAACATGTACAATGGCGCCATGGGCATCATCGCACTCTATATCGCTCTTGGCGGCGCCACACGATAGTTAGGAGTTAGGAGTTAGGAGTTAAAAGTTAGGAGTTAGAAGTTATGAGTTAGAAGTGGCTTCTGAGGATTAGGAACAAAAGACAAAAAAGACGATAAAATGAGATACTTTGTATATGCCTTACTGGCGGCTTGTGCCGTAGCGTCGCTCTCATCATGTGAGCACGATGAGCCTGTCAACCCCATCAAGCCCCTAGAGGAACGCACAGTGCTGTTGGTGACCTCCAGCGGCGAGATTTACGACCAGACCGGCAAGTTGGTCACGCAATTGCCGAATTGTACCTTTGCCTCAGAAATCATTTCCGACGGTGATGATTACTTTGTTGCCGGCGTGCAGTCCAAGGGGCGCGTGGGTTACTGGAAAAACGGCAAGTGGAACACCCTTCACGTCGATTTTATCGATGACGTGGACCATTGGACCTACGGCATCGGCAAGTGGGACTATTACATCTACCTGCTGGACATCCCCAATGTGTTGAAGAACAGCGGCATCTTCCCCCTTGAGGACAACCAGCACTTCATTCCTGCCGATCATGCACTTCGTGTGACCGAAGGCACGTGTTATGTCATCGGTTATCAAGAGACTGACAAAGAGGCACATTATGCTCCTGTGCTGTACAGCAATCGCAGCAAGGATACTTACAAGAAGGAATATCTGCCCATGCCTGCAGGGGCCATGACGGGCGAGTGCAAAGCCATCTATGCCTATGACCGCGACCACACCATTATTGGCGGCATCATCGACCGCAAGCCTGCAGTATGGGTCGATAAGCAGTACAGAATTTATGAGGTCAGCTGTCCTGAACTGTTGGAAGAAGGCACTTACCCGGTTGGACGCATCGAAACCATCACGATGTGTAACGGCCACATCTATGCCGCCGGCTTTGAATACAACGAGAAGCTAGATCTCATCGCTACCGTATGGATCGACGGAATTCCTTCCCATTATCAGGCACAAGAGAGTGATGAGAGCACCTCACAAGCCATTGAAATCTACAGCTATGGCGATGACGTGTATCTGCTCACCCAAGAGTATAGCACTGAAAGCGGGGACCTCATGACTTATCTATGGCTCAACGGCCACATCATCAGGTCTTATACTAATATCGAGGTATCAGGATTTACAGTATTGTAATAATAACATCTTAATCATATTGACTATGAAATTCAGGAGAACTATATTCCTTGCGGTGTTGTTAATGGTCGGCTTGCCGTTAATGGGCCAAATTGTTACGTCAAAAAAAGGCGTGGAGCACAAAATCGATGTGGACAGCGTTATTAACGACTTTGACAGCCGACCCGCTTTTGGCATCTACAAGGACACCTACTTCGTGGGTGGTACGGCATTGAACACCAAGCCCACCGAGTTCAACAGCGACGTGAAGTTCCAAATCAGCTTCCGCCACAGGCTCACTAAGTCCATCCTGCCCTTGCACAGCCACCTGTTCTTGCAATACTCACAGAAGGCAATTTGGAACGTGTTTGAGGAGTCGTTACCTTTCCACGACCTGAACTTCAATCCCGGCATCGGTATTCAGAATCTGGTTGTGTATAATGGTAAACTTGTGGGTAATGGCACGATCATGCTCGAACATGAGTCCAACGGGCGTGACGGCGAGGCATCGCGCAGTTGGAACAAGGTTTCAGTCGCATATGCGGCAGTGATTGACCCTCGACTGGAAGTGTATTTCAAGACATGGATTCCCATCATCGACGGTCAGCAGAACAAAGATATCCTCAAGTACTGCGGTATCTTCCAGGCCGGTTCACAGTTTATCTCGGCCGACAGGCGTTGGGTGGCCGATGTCACCTTTGTGAAACGCCAGGGATGGAACCTCAATTTCAACACAATCCTGAATGTGGGATTCCGCTTCAGCAAGAGGGACAACCAGTACCTGATGCTGCACTTCTATGACGGCTACGGCGAGAACCTGCTCGACTACAACAAGTACCACTGCCGCCTGCGCATCGGCCTGTTGATCCGTCCCAATTTCTTCAGCGACTTCTAAAACGGCCTCACCGCCACATTTAGATCGCTCCAGAATGGAATCAACACCCAAGTATAACACCAGAGTATAACAACGGATTTCCCGTCGCGACACAAAGGCACAAAAAACCAACGAATCACCCCAAAAAGCCGACAAACAAGAGGCAGTTGCAAAATCGCATTGCAACACCCCATAAAACCAAAAAGCCAATCAACTGACAATCAGTTGATTGGCTTTTTAATATCGTGAACCCGTGGGGAGTCGAACCCCAATCGAAGGAACCGGAATCCTTTATTCTATCCATTGAACTACGGGTCCTGGTGGTGCTTTTCTGGGAAAATGCGGGTGCAAAATTACGGCATTTTTCGTAACTTTGCAACATCACAGGGCTTTTTGGGCTCATTTTTGCGCCGGCACAACTGCCCTTGACAATTAAGACATCTAAGGATATGACAGTACGCATCGAACCATCGTGGAACCGTGCGCTTGCCGCTGAGTGGGACGCACCTTATTTCAAGCTGTTGACCGAATTTGTGCGCCAGGAGTACCGCACTCGGCAGGTTTTTCCTCCTGGCCGTCAGATATTTGCGGCCTTTGACGCGGCTCCGTTCGACCAGGTGAAGGTGGTCATCCTCGGGCAGGATCCGTATCATGGCATCGGGCAGGCCAATGGGATGTGCTTCAGTGTGAACGAGGGTGTCCCGATGCCTCCGTCGCTGATCAACATCTTCAAGGAGGTTCACGACGACGTGGGTGCCCCGATGCCTGCAAATGGCGACCTCACGCGTTGGGCGCGCCAGGGCGTGCTGCTGCTCAACGCGACCCTCACGGTGCAGGCTCACCAGCCGCTGTCCCACCAAGGCAAGGGGTGGGAAACATTTACCGACCACGTGATTGCCCGACTGGCACAGGAACGCGAGCACCTGGTGTTCATGCTATGGGGCTCTTATGCCAAGCGCAAGGGGGCCTTTATTGACCGTACGCGCCACCTGGTGCTCACAGCGGCCCATCCGTCGCCGTTGTCAGCCAACAGGGGCGGTTTCTTTGGCACGCACCACTTCTCGCGCGCCAACGACTACCTCATCCAGCATGGTCTCACGCCCATCCAGTGGTAAGAATCCAGAATCATTTTCAAAAAAAGTCAGTTTTTGTGATGCCATTTCAGAAAATGGTTGTATCTTTGCACCGCTTTTCGAAACATTTTTTATAAATATTTTTTGTAATGTACTTAGATTCAGAGAAAAAGAAAGAGATCTTTGGCACTTACGGCAAAAGCAATACTGACACTGGTTCTCCCGAGGCCCAGATAGCATTAT
>ONKU01000003.1 GCA_900318535.1 uncultured Prevotellaceae bacterium
GCCATAGGTGATGGCGTCCTTGATGCCTTTTTTCTTGTCATTTTTGGCCCGCTTGAGGAAGAAGCTCACCGTCATGGGGATGATGGGCCACACGCACGGCGTGAAGAGTGCTACCAGACCGCCCAGCAGACCCAGCAGGAAGATGTACCACAGCGAGCGACTGCTGCTGCCGCCGTCGGTGCCGTCGATGCGCTGGATGTCGCCCACAACGGGCTTCCATAGGGCATCGTGGTCCAGGGCGGCGAGGGCTGCGCTGTCAACGGGAGCGCCCATCGCGGCGCTGTCGGCAGCAGCGGCAGCAAGGGCTGCCAGTGAGTCGGCTTTGGCCTTTGCTTTAGCCTCAGCGTCAGCCTTTTCCTGTTCCTCCTTGGCCTTGTCAGCATCGCCGTCAACGGCGGGCGATTTGCCGGCTTTCTTGAAACTTGCTGCGCTGGGAGGCAGGCACGACTGGTCGTTGCAGGCGCCATATTCCAGGTCGGCATCGATATCGTAGTTGGGCTTGGTGAACTTCACCTTCTGCACAAACTGCACATTGTTTTCAAAGAAACGTAGTTTGGCGCCGAACATCTCGTCAAACTGCGAGATTTCCTTGCCCACGGCTTTAAGCTTTCCAACAGGCTCCACGCCGTCCTTCTTGTGGAAGACGATGGCGGCCTCGGTGGGACCCGCATCGCCCAGGTTGGTGGAATACACATGCCAGCCCTTGTCGATCTTGCCCGTGAAGACGATTTCGCCCTCGCTGGAGCCGTTGGTGGTCTTTAGTTGTGATGTAAACGTAACAGGATTGGCCATCTGTGCGGCGGCAAGCAACGCCACAGTAGCCATCGTCAGCAATGTTGCAATTTTCTTCATATTCTATTTTGGTTATAGTTAGTGTTTAACCTGCAAAATTAAGAAAAATTATTATTCTGACACCTTTTGTGTGTGTATTTTGTCTTCAGAAATGGATTTTTCATTGTCTTTTTATTATCTTTGCCGCTATAAAACCACAATAGTATTAAGAAAACAGAATTATGAAGAGGATTATTTTATCCATGCTCGTGGGCATGATGGCACTGGGTGTGATGGCCCAGGGTGGAAAATTAACGGTCACTGGCTCCTATAAGGGGCTGGGTGACTCGGTGAAGGTCTTTGTCATGAACGCAAACGGTGATATGCTGGTTCAGGAGAGTCGTGCTATCGATGGTGACAAGTTCGACATGTCATTTGACCTGGATGATGCGGCGTTTCTCTATTTGTTCGGCCTGAAAGATGGCCAATTGAGTACTAAAAATGGGTTTGCCATTCCTGCTTTGCCTGGCGAGCATGCAGTCATTGAAGGCGAAGGCGACGATTACACCATGGGCGGCTCACAGGTCTATATCGATTATTACGAGGCATCTGAATTGATCAAGGCTCCTCAAAAGGCTCTCAGGGACTTCGTAAATGAGTGCCGCAACAAGTTTGCTTCGGGTGTGTCCGAGGAAGAGATCCAAAAGGAGATGGATGAGAAATATCCTGCCCTGGAACAGGCTTTGGCCGATGTGGCGCTGGGCTATGTCAAGGCTCATCCTGATCAGGATGCGTCGGCTCTGCTGCTCTCCGATTTGGGCAGTGATGCCGAGCACATGAAAGAGGGTGCGGCTTTGCTGACCGAGCGTGCCCGTGGCAGTGTTGCCGCCAATCTTTATAAGGCAATGCTTGCCGCTGCCGAGAAGGAAGAGGCCAGTCAGTCACTCCAAGAGGGACTAGAGGGTAATTTGGCCCCCGACTTCACGCTCAATGACATCAACGGCAAGCCGCTGGCACTGAGTTCACTGCGTGGCAAGTGGGTGATCCTTGACTTCTGGGGCTCATGGTGCGGCTGGTGCATCAAGGGTATGCCCATGATGAAGGAATACTACGCCAAATATCAGGACAAACTGGAGATCCTCGGTGTGGACTGCAACGACACCATCGAGAAGTGGAAAGGCGCTGTTGCTAAGCACGAGATACCTTGGTTGCACGTGTACTGGGACAAGGAAAAGGGTGACAATCCCGTGGAACTGTACGGCGTGCAAGGTTTCCCCACCAAAGTTGTGATTGACCCCGAGGGCAAGGTGGCCAAGATCATCGTGGGCGAGGCTCCCGGCTTCTACGACTACCTGGACGAGGTGCTGAAATAATAGATAATACTGATTCTAAAACCGTGGCGGATCCACGGTCCACATGACATTAATTATAATAAAATGAACCATACTCAATGTTTGATAATTGGCTCTGGGCCTGCGGGTTACACAGCCGCAATTTATCTGGTGCGCTCCGCCATTGACTGCTTGCTCATCGAGGGCCTGCAGGTGGGCGGACAACTGACCCAGACGACTACCATAGAGAATTTCCCGGGCTTCCCCGAGGGCGTTGACGGCTTCCAGCTGATGGACAACATGCGCCAGCAGGCCGTGAACCTGGGCGCAACGATGAAATCGGGCCTCGTGGCAGGCATCGACATGAGCCAGCGTCCGTTCCTCGTCACCCTCGACGGCGGCGAGCAAATGACTGCTGATACCATCATCGTGGCCACCGGCGCCACGGCCAAGTACTTGGGCTTGCCCGACGAGACGAAGTATGCCGGCCAGGGCGTTTCGGCATGCGCCACGTGCGACGGCTTCTTCTACCGCAAGAAGGTCGTGGCCGTTGTTGGCGGCGGTGACACCGCCTGTGAGGAAGCCGACTACCTGAGCCACCTCGCCAACAAGGTCTATTTGATTGTGCGCAAGGACTATCTGCGTGCCAGCGAGGCCATGCAGCAGCGCGTCAAGGAGAACGAGAAAATCGAAATCCTGTTCAACACCAACACTGTGGGCCTCTTTGGCGACAACGGCGTGGAAGGCGCCCACCTGGTGCGTTTCAAGGGCACCGATAAGGAAGAGCTCTTTGACATCGCCATCGACGGCTTCTTCCTCGCCATCGGCCACCGTCCTAACACCGAGTTTCTGGGAGGTCAAGTCGACCTCGACGAGCAAGGCTACATCCGTCTGACGGGCCACAACACCGCCACCAACGTCGAGGGCGTGTTTGCCGCCGGTGACGTCGCCGACCCCCATTACCGCCAGGCCATCGTCGCTGCCGCAGGCGGTTGCCGCGCAGCCATCGACGTCAAGCAGTACCTGTCCTGATATCGGGGACGAGACTATAAAAACGATAGAAGCTATAGCACTTATAGCTTCTATCGTTTTTTATATATACTCTGGATTCTTTACTGTTCGTTGGGAACGTCGATGTTGTGGGACATGACCAGGTCGTGGGTGCGTTGCATGAAGCGGGTGAATTCGCCCTTGCTGTCGGGGCGGAGCAGGTCAGGACGGGCCTCAGGGATGAGGACGTAGTTCTCGCCGCTTGAGCGGGGTTTCTGGACAAAGAAGAGTTTGTATCGGGGGGCGGTGACGACGGCACGGCCGTTTTCCATCCTGAGCGAGACTTTGACCATGGCACCGCCGCGGGTGTCGATGTCGCTCTGGTTGCTGATGAAGTTGCCCATGCTGTAAACGAGGAGCACGTTTTTGTCAAATTCCTTGCTATAGCGCATCTCCATGGGCTCGACCACGTGGGGATGTCCGCCGATGATGAGGTCCACGCCCTGGCTGACGAGCCAGTCGGCGAGAGTTCGCTGCGAGGAGACGGGCTTGAGCTGGTACTCTATGCCCCAGTGCAGGTTCACGCAGATGGCATGCGCTCCGCGTTGGCGGGCCAGTGCGATGTCGTCGGCAATGAGCTGCTGGTCAATGAAATCGACGATGACATTACCCTGGATGGGGATGCCGTTGGTACCGTAGGTGTAGTCCAAGAAAGCGATCTTCATGCCCTTGACGTTGACGATATAAGGGATGCGCTTTTCTCGGTCCTGCTGGTTGGGGTAGGTACCGATATGGGGGATGCCCAACGAGTCAAGAATGTGGCACGTGCGCACCAGGCCCTTGTCACGACGGTCCAGGCAGTGGTTGTTGGCGGTGAGAAAGAGGTCGAAACCCACTTGCCGCAGTTGCTGGGCATAGCTGTCGGGGGCACTGAAGCAGGGATAACCCGTGTAGGGTTTGCCACCCAAGGGGCACTCCAGATTGACGACGGCCAGGTCGGCGCCGCTGATGTCTTCGGTCAGATACTGGAAACAGGGGCTGTAATCGTAGGTGCCGTCGGCCTGTTGGGCGGCAGTGATTTGCGGGGCGTGCTGCATCGCGTCGCCCACAAACGCCAGCTCCACCGTGTGGTTGCTCTGGAGCAGCGACACGAGTGACAACATCAATATGGAGAGCAGTTTCATTTAGTTTTTAGTCCCTAGTCCTTAGTCCTTAGTTTTTGGTTCCCAGTTGAATGCGGATGCCTCCTTTAAACTCTAAACCTTAAACTCTAAACTTCAAGAGAGCAAGCCAGCTTGCTCTCTTGAATGATTAACGTCCTCGTTTGGCGGCCTTGGCTTGAGCCTTGGCGTTGCGCATCATCTGCATGGGATTGGTCGAAACCTGGTGCATGACTTTGCGCATCGACAGGAACTGCTTGAGCAGGCGGTTCACCTCCTCGACACTGGTTCCGCTGCCGGCAGCAATGCGTTTGCGGCGGCTGGCGTCGATGATGTCGGGGTTGGAACGCTCCTTCGGGGTCATCGAGCCGATGATGGCCTCGACGCCCTTGAATGCGTCGTCAGGAATGTCGATATCCTTGATGGCCTTGCCCACGCCGGGAATCATCGATGCCAGGCTCTTGAGGTTACCCATCTTCTTGATTTGCTTGATCTGCTTGACGAAGTCGTCGAAGTCGAATTTGTTCTGCTTGATCTTCTTCTCGAGCTTCTCGGCCTCTTCCTCGTCATACTGCTGCTGCATACGGTCCACAAACGACACGATGTCGCCCATGCCCAGGATGCGGTCGGCCATACCCTTGGGACGGAAGGGGTCCAGGTCGGTCATCTTCTCGCCGATACCCACAAACTTGATGGGCTTGTCGACGACGGCGCGGATCGACAGGGCGGCACCACCACGGGTGTCACCGTCGAGCTTGGTGAGCACGACGCCGTCAAAGTCCAGGCGCTCGTTGAAGGCCTTGGCCGTGTTCACCGCATCCTGACCGGTCATCGAGTCGACGACGAACAGGGTCTCGTTGGGGTGGATAGCATCCTTGATGGCCTTGATCTCGACCATCATGGCCTCGTCAACTGCCAGGCGGCCGGCGGTATCGACAATCACCAGGTCGTAGCCGTTCTGCTTGGCATGGTCGATGGCGTGGAGGGCGATGGCCACGGGATCCTTGCTGTCGGGCTCGCTATAGACGGGCACCTCGATCTGCTCGGCGATGGTTTTCAACTGCTCGATGGCGGCGGGACGATAGACGTCGCAGGCAACCAGCAGCGGTTTGCGTTTTTCCTTGCCGTTCTTGAGGCGGTTGGCGAGTTTGCCGGTGAAAGTGGTTTTACCGGAACCCTGCAGACCCGACATCAGGATGATGGCAGGATTGCCCTCGATGCTGAAGGTGGCTTCCTCGCCGCCCATGAGCTCGGCCAGCTCGTCGTGGACGATCTTGACCATCAGCTGGCTGGGGTTGACGGCGTTGATCACGTTCTGGCCCAGAGCCTTGGCCTTGACGTCATCGACGAATTTCTTGGCGACGGGGTAGCTGACATCGGCGTCAACCAGCGCGCGGCGCACTTCTTTCAGGGTTGATGCAACATTGATTTCGGTGATGCGGCCTTGTCCTTTCAGGACCTTGAATGACCGTTCGAGTTTATCAGATAAATTTTCAAACATTATTCTTGGTGGTTTTGGATTTCTGGTTGTTAGAACTACGGATTAACGGATGAGACGGAAATTACGGATAAATCCATCCGTGAGAATCGCAGTTCATCATTATTTTATTTCTTTTTAATCAATTTGTTGGTTGCCGTGTCGGGGAAGACGATCTGGGGCTTGAACTCACGGCCCTCCTCGGGGGTGACGATGGCATAGGCCATGATGATGACGATGTCACCCACCTCGACCTTGCGGGCTGCGGCGCCGTTCAGGCAGATGGTGCCACTGCCGCGCTCGCCGGCGATGGTGTAGGTGTCCAGTCGCTCGCCGTTGTTCACGTCAACGATATACACGCGTTCGCCCTCGATGATGCCGGCGGCATCCATGAGGTCCTGATCAATGGTAATGCTGCCAATGTAGTTGAGGTTGGCATCGGTCACCGTGACACGGTGAATCTTGGATTTCATGACCTGGATGTACATCTTCTTTTAGTTTAGAGTTTGTTTATAGTTTAAAGTGAAAAACTCATACTCAACGCCTGAGGGCTAAAGTTTCTTGTAGGTGATGTTGTCGATTTCACGCACGTCGCCGCAATAGACGGTGATGCAGCCCACGATATAGTCGCTCTCGTCCCAGTCGGTGATGGGCTGCAGCGTGATGCCGTCACAAATCGAGAAATATTCGGTGTCCATTTCGGGCCATGCGTTGATGGTGGCAACTACCCAGTCGTGGGTTTGTTCCACGGTGTGGTCCTTGGCAAATTCCAGGCTGCGTTGCAGGGTGGCATAGATTTGCGGGGCGACCTTGCGTACCTCGGGGGTGAGGCGCACGTTGCGGCTGCTCTTGGCCAGGCCGTCGTCCTCACGCACGCAGGGACACTGCACGATATTGATATCAAAGCCCAGCTGCTTGATCATCGCGCGGATGACGGCAATCTGCTGGAAGTCCTTTTCGCCAAAGTAGGCACGGTCGGGCATCACCCACGAGAAGAGCTTGCTCACGATCTGGCACACTCCGTTGAAGTGGCCGGGACGCATGGCTCCCTCCATCACCTGCTGGACGGGGCCGAGGTCAAACACGCGGGTGTCGGGCTCGGGATAGATTTCCTCGACGGTGGGCATGAAAGCCACGTCCACACCACAGGCCTCGAGCATGGCAGCATCGCGCTCGGCGGTGCGGGGATAGGTGCGCAAGTCCTCCTTGTTGTTGAACTGTGTGGGGTTCAGGAAACAACTCACGACAACGGCGTCGTTTTCACGGCGGGCGCGCTCAACGAGCGACTTGTGACCCTCGTGCAAAGCGCCCATCGTGGGCACCAGACCTACTGACTTACCTGCCTCGCGAAAGGCCTTAACGGCCTCTTGCAACTCATTGACCTTGCTGATAATCTTCATTCTTCTTTAATTATAAGATGTGAATTCAAACTGCAAAATTACTACGCAAATGCCACATAGGCAAAAAACGTGCCAACTTTTTCTATCGTAGCACTTTTATGACTGCTTTACAAGACAAGCCCTGTATTTGACCTTGACGTCAAACACAGGGCTTGGAAAATGCTTTGTTCGAGGCGGTTATTCGGGCCAGGAGCCGCTCAGGAGCCTGTCGATCAGGGCAGTGACATCGCTGATGTTGATGCCGCTGTCCTGGTTGCAGTCGGCATTGTCGAGGTTGACGCCATCGGTGTCGCCGCTGAGCAGGTAGTCGATGAGAGCAGTGACGTCAGAGATGTTCACTGCACGGTCTTCATTCACGTCGCCGCGCAGGAGGCCGCCGTGTTTTGTCAGGCGCCACATGGTGAGGTGGCCACCAGGATAGTACTGGTAGATGAACACGTTGCGGCTGTCGACGACTTCGGCATTGAGCCAGTTGGCCTGATAGCCGTTGGCATCGGCATTGGCGGTCTGCGGGACACTGACGAGTGGCTCGGCCGCGTTGACCTGTGCCACGGCAAAACCGTCACGGTAGTTGGCGATGGTGGGATAGACCATCAGCTCTTTGCCGTCCCAAACGAATGGGAAGGTGCCATTGCAGTTGCCCTTGTCGGGCAGGTTGATGGTGATTGCCGTGAAATTATCCCCATCAAATGCCAGTTTCTTGAGCGCATTGGAGCGGTTGACGTAGAGGATGGCATCGTTGCCGTCAAGGTCGGTATAATAGTTGAGCACCGTGCCGCTATTGGGCGACACGCCGTCGCAGTTGGCCAGGTAGCAGTTGTCGGTGTCCACTTCTCCGCCGCTGATGGCTATGCGGCTGATGCTGGTGCCGCTGTTGGCGCCCACGAGATAGAGTTCACCGTCCTCGAGCAGGTTGCCGCGGGCAAAGCCCATGTTGTCGCTGCGGCCAAAATCGATAACGTCGGTGGGCAGGGTATAGGTGACCACGTCGCCCGTAGCGGGATCGATAACTTTGATTTCGGGATTGCCGGGCCATGGGTTGGGGAAGGCTGCGCTGCTCACTACCAGGTTGCCCGCCTGGTCACGGGTGAAGCCCACATTGGCGCCGCCCTCAAACGTCTCGCCTGTCAGTCCGTTCTGGTCCACCACAAGGATGGTGCTAGAAGCCTTGTCGTTGATGTAGAACTTGCCGTTCATGCCGAATCCCTGCCGCGTGTCGGCAGTGGTGAGGAAACTCAGGTCGTTGATTTCCCATACCTTCTCGATGCTGTAGGTGACAGGGGTGGGGTGGTCACCTCCCGGGCTGGCCCCAAGATAGGCCGGCTCGCTCTCGTTGCCGTAACCGTCGATAACGCACACGGCATACCAGTATCCGCTCTGATAGGCGCTGGGGAGCGAATATTCAGGCTTGTAGGTGATGCCCAGCAGATAGTCGCTCTTGATGCCGTCAAATGCCGTGCTGGCAGCCTCCTCGACATAGACGTCGCTGGGAACAGCGTAGACCGAGTATTTCACCAGTGTGCCCTCTTGGGGTGTCCAAGTCAGCGTGTTGCCCTCTTGCAAGAGATTGGCGGGGGCACCGTAGCCAGGTGCTGTCTTCCAGGTCACGGCGGGTATCATGGCGGGATGCTGGAAGGCATTGGTCAGCAGGTAGTTGCCCAGGCCGCTGACACCGCCGTTGTTGCCGTTGATGTTCTTGGCACTGTAGAGCACGGCGCCGGGAGCGCTGTTCTCGGTATATTGGCGGGAATAGTCAATCTGTTGGGTGATCTCGGCCCAGTCGCTGGTCGTGTTGCTCTGCGAGGCGAGGAACGAGATGCTGTGGCTGGCGTAGTGATGGCGCCCGAAGTGGTTGGCAACGTAGCTCCACCACTTGGTCAACGGACCGAAAGGATTGGTCGAGTGGTTGGTCTTCCAGTAGATCTGGGGCGAGATATAGTCGATGGTGCCCTGCTCGAGCCAGGCCAGCGGGTCGCTGAAGATGCCGTTATACTGCCAGTCGCTGCCCGTGGGGCAGGGAGTGACGCCATGCTGCGATGCCGACGTGCTGCGCGTGCCTGCCACACCGGCGGGGCCGATGCCGAAACGCACCTCGGGCTTGGTTTCCTGAATCATGTTATAGACATCCCTGACCATCATGTTGACATTGTTGCGGCGCCAGTCGGCAAAGGTCATGTCCACGTTAGAGTCGTTCCACAGGTTGTAGTCCTCGGCACTGCTGTTGGTGGGGATGCCGTTGGGGTAGAAGTAGTCGTCAAAGATGATGCCGTCCACGTCATATTTGGTGATGATTTCCTTGATGACGTTGACGATGCGCTGGCGGGTTTCGGGCAAGCCGGGATTGAGGATGGTGGTCGTGGTGCTGCCACTGGTGTAGGACAGCAGCATGCCCGAATTCTTCAGTTCCTTGTCTTGCTCGGTATTCCAGTCGGTGCCGGTGCTCCAGCGATAGGGATTCACCCAGGCGTGGCACTGGATGCCGCGGGCATGGCACTGCTCGACGGCGTATTGCAGCGGGTCGTAGCCGGGATCTCGGCCGCGGGTGCCGGTCAGGTAGCTGGACCATGGCTCATAGCTGGACTGGTAGAAGGCGTCGCACATCGTGCGCACCTGCAGGAAGATGGCATTGAAATGCTGGGCCTGCAAGTTGTCCAGATAGGCATTGAGCTCGGCTTTCTGGGCCGTAGGATTGTTGACACTGGTAGGCCAGTCGATACGATAGACCGTAGCGACCCATGCGGCGCGCATCTCGCGCTTCAGTGCCTCGTCGGCATAGGTGCCGGTCGCAATGGCCAAGGTAATAAGCAGCAAAAATATCCGTTTCATCATACTTTCGATACTTTTTTGAGGTTGGAAAACATTTATTTGGTTATTAGCCACAAAATTAGCGATTATTTCCAAAAAAATGTTTTTTGTAAGCACTTTTTTTGAATTGATTTGCCACTAAAGCCTCGAAGAGGCTATCGGGTCGCAGACCCGAATTCAATGGGAAACACCATGCAAGCGCATCGATGATGCGCGCCGCTTGGTGTCGGGACGCCATCAGAGAAGTGCGTCGAAGACGAACTTCATCCCATGCGGCATTTGCGGCAACGATTAATTTGCGTTAACTTTGCATTTCAATCCAAAGATTCAGATTTGTTATGAGCGCAGTCAGTTCAATGTTTCATGTTGTGATCAATACATATCGTCGTCAGATGACAATCCCTGACGAGACGAGTGAGCACCTTTACCGCTATATCTGGTCCATAGTCAAGAGCCGTGGTTGCTATCTTTATCGCATCAATGGCATTGGCAACCACGTTCACATGCTCATCGAGTTGGCCCCGACAGTGGCTTTGAGCGACCTCGTTCGTGATATCAAACAGGGCAGCAGCAAGTGGGCTAAGCAGCAGGTCTATTTTCCGCAGTTCAGTGGATGGGGAAAAGAATATGGAGCTTTCTCCTGCAGTTCCCGGGATAGAGAAGCCATCACCAATTACATCATCAATCAACGTGAGCACCACAAGGTGAGGTCGTTTGAGGATGAGTATAAAGGAATGCTTGAGCTGTCGGGAATTGAGTGGAATGAATATCGGTTGACTTGAAGTTCCTCTTCGAGGCACTTGCAGTGCGGTTTGCATCGCACCAAGCTGCGTGGGTCTTCGACCCACTTGCATGGTGTTTCTCAACAAAGCCGGGTCTCCGACCCGCCTATCTCTTCGAGAAGTTCTAATGGCGGAAATCTTGCCTTTCGGGCGAATTTTCAAAAAAAAAATCAACTTTGTGAAACTTTTTTGAGGTGTTGTTGCATCTAATGCATGAAACCGCTTTTTTACTGAAGTAATGAGCCGTAAGCATTAAAGAACAACAAAAAACGATAAAACAATGAAAAAGACGATTTTAACACTGGTGATGGTGCTGACAATGGCACTCACTATCACAGCTGGTCCTGCCATCAAGGCAAAACCATCCAGCAAGGCCAACATCGAATTCAAGGGTGACTCGATTGTCGTTACCGACGGCGAGGAGTCTGTAACCCTAGCCGGATTGCCCGAGTTACAAAAGGTGCGCGACAAAATCAACCGTGCACTGGACGATACCTTGACAGCCGGAAGTGGTACAACTGTGGAAATCGGTGACCACAAGGGCGAACTTGCCCCCGAGGACATCAAGGAGATCAGCAACCAGTGGGCCAGTGTGGCCAAACAATGGGCCATCAGCGGTTCTTTCTGTCTGCTGGGACTGGTGGCCCTGGTGATGTTTTTCCGCTTCCTGAACCGCCGCAACAAGTACCTCGTCATCGAGAAGGCCATCGAGAACAACTATCCGCTCAATGAACTCTCGTTGACCGATGCGAAGCGCAGCGCCATCTATGTGCAACAGCCTGTGGTGACCGCACCTCCCGTGATGAATGCTGCTCCTGCCCCCCAACAGCCTGGTCAGGTGCCCGTGGGAACCCCTATCAGCGGGCAGACTGCCGACAACCCCATCGTGATGACCGACATGGTCAACTGGCGCGCCTTGATGCCTGCTGTGAAGTGGATTGGCTGGGGAACCGTGTTGATACTCTTCAGCGTAGCGATAGGCGATGCTGAGAATCCCTTCTGGCCCATCGGTTTGGCCCTGATGGTTGTGGGACTGTGCAAGGGCTTCATCCTCTACAAGGAGCAGAAGGCGTTGCAAGAGGCCTGGAATCGCGGCCAGCAGATGTCGCCCCGTGAGCCCATGCGTGAGGGCATCCCCGTGCCGCCCAGCTTCGATCAAGACTATAAAGAGGACGACAACACTCCTTATCAGCCCTACTAACATCAATAATGTCTTCGCGCCTTAGCGGCTTAGCGTGAGGTTTGTAGAAGAAATAGTAACTCAAGATGCTGTCCAAGCTTGATGAAATAAGACTGCTGTCGCAATGCGCCCTGGCCGATAACCGGGACGCATTCGGCAGGCTCGTCGAGGCCTATCAGCCGCGCGTGCGTCGGTTCTTGCTGAACCTGACCACGGGTGACGAGATGCTGACCGACGACCTGGCGCAGGAGACGTTCATCAAGGCCTATGTGGGCATTCGCGGTTTCAAGGGTCTTTCGTCTTTTGGCACTTGGCTGTACCGCATCGCCTACAACGAGTTCTATAACCACATGCGCCGCCACCAGGAAGAACATGTCGAGGACATCACGCGCCTGGCCGAGGTGAGCACCGCCAGCAGTGATGCCATCGACGCGTCGATGACGGTGAAACGTGCTCTGGAAGCATTGAACGAGAATGAGCGCGTGGCCGTCACCCTCTATTACATTGAGGACCAGCCTATCAAGCAGGTGGCCAAGATCATGCAGATGCCTGAAGGCTCGGTCAAGTCGCTCATCTATCGTGGCAAGGACAAGATGAAACAATTTATAGACAACTAAATCGTTATAATAAATATGAATACCAACGAAGAAGACAAGAAACTGGCGCAGATGCTCAAGCAGGGCGCACATGACCCCGGGGAGAATCCCTGGTTCACCCGTCGCGTCCTCAACAAGCTGCCAGAGAAACAGCCGCACGGCTCATGGGCCACGACAGTGGTCTATGCCATCGCCCTGGTAGCCTGCGTTATCAGCTGGCTGGTGATGTGGCGCGGCCAGGACTGGGGAGCCATTACCGTGCGCGACATCCTCTATAACGTGATGATGGGAGTCGTGACACTCACCGTCCTGTGGCAGACCGTTACCTCGCTGCTCCACGCCGCCGACGTGTAGCCTGGAAACGGAGAATACTGAAAAAACAGAGATGACGGGTTGATTTGAGTCCGTCATCTCCGTTTTTTCAGTTATATCCGTCGGGAACTACAATCCCAGGAGTTTCTTGCTGCGGTCGAGGACCTGTGGGTCCTTGATTTTCTTGAGTTGGTCTAATAGCCATTCGGGACTTACCTCCTTGTAATTAATCACCATGCCTTTTGTCAACTGGCTTTCAGGATGTTCACAGCACCACTGCATGAATCTGTCGGTGTCACGGTAGAAGAATCCACCCACCAGCATGCCGAAATCACCAAGCAGTTGCTTGGGCTCGGTGATGGTGCCTTTAGCCCCTTCAAGGAAAGTGTTCAAGCGGTCATACACGGTCGTGTCGCTCAAAGGAGTCCATGAGAACACTTCCAGTTGTCGCTTGCTGCGCCAGTAGTTGGTGAGCAGGGTGGTGTCGGAGCTATAGACAGTGCCGATCTTGCCGATGGTGAAACGGCCGTCATCACCGATGGTCACGGGCAGTTCGTTGTCGATAAACCACAACGTGGAGTCGGTGTCCACGCCGTCGCGCTGCACGTTATAGGAAATCCAGCGGCTCACGTGGATGGGTTTGCCCCACTTGTCGGGCATGACCATGCGCATCGAGTCGATGCCCACGTTGCGGGTGTGCTCATCAATGTCATCCCAGTAAGACAGGTTCATGCCGCCACACTCTCCCAACCGCATGAAGTCGATCATGCCGTTCTTATCAAAGGTGGCCAGCCAGCAGGTGCGGGTGTCGCTGTAGCTGGTCTGTCCCAGCAGCAGGGTAATGCCCTTGTCGGGGTTGTCCTGGATGCCCCACACGCGCACAACGGAGGAGTTGGTGTCCACTTGCATTACCTTGTCCAGTCCGATGGCCTCGCATGTGGCCAAGTCAAGGATGCAGTGAGGCAGTTTCTCGCCATCGTTGTCGTAGCGGAAGTCGTTGCCGTTAAGGGTCAGCGAGTCGTCGCAGATGCCTGCATTGCACAAGAAGTCGTGACCGTTGTTGATCTCGTCGCCGTGCTGCCACTTGCCGGTGCACGACACAATGGCCAGTGCCACCATCAACATTGCAATTGTTCTCATCATTTCTATTCTTTCTTTTTATTGGCCGCTGCATAGCAACGGCACAGTTGAACCTTGTTAATCGCCTAACTTGCGGTAGCGCACGCGGGTGGGCTCTTCCTTGCCCAGGCGCTTGAGTTTGTTTTCTTCATATTCGCTGTAGCTGCCCTCGAAGAAGAACACGTTACTGTTGCCCTCGAAGGCCAGAATGTGGGTGCAGATGCGGTCCAGGAACCAGCGGTCGTGGCTGATGACCACGGCACAGCCGGCAAAGTCCTCAAGACCTTCCTCGAGGGCTCGCAGGGTGTTCACGTCGATGTCGTTGGTGGGCTCATCGAGCAAGAGCACATTGCCCTCCTCCTTGAGCGCCAACGCCAGTTGCAGGCGGTTGCGCTCACCACCCGAGAGCACGCCGCACTTCTTCTGCTGGTCCACGCCGCTGAAGTTGAAGCGCGACAGGTAGGCGCGGGAATTGACGTCACGGCCACCCATGCGCAACAGTTCCATGCCGCCGGAGATGACCTCATAAACTGACTTATCAGGGTCGATGCTCGTGTGCTGCTGGTCGACATAGACCGCCTTGACCGTCTCGCCGACCTCAAAAACGCCACTGTCGAGCTTCTCCAGACCCATGATCAGGCGGAAAAGAGTCGTCTTGCCGGCGCCGTTGGGGCCGATGACGCCCACGATGCCGTTGGGCGGCAGCATGAAGTTCAAGTCGTCAAACAACAGTTTGTCGCCGAAGGCCTTGGCCACATGCTGGGCCTCGATGACCTTGTTGCCCAATCGAGGGCCGTTGGGGATGAAGATTTCGAGCTTTTCCTCTTTCTCCTTGACCGTTTCATTCAACAGTTTGTCGTAGCTGTTCAAGCGCGCCTTTCCCTTGGCCTGTCGGGCCTTGGGCGCCATGCGTACCCATTCCAGCTCGCGCTGCAGGGTCTTTTGGCGCTTGCTCTCGGTCTTCTCTTCCTGGGCCAGGCGCTGGGTCTTCTGTTCCAGCCAGCTGCTGTAGTTGCCTTTCCAGGGGATGCCCTCGCCGCGGTCGAGTTCCAGGATCCAGCCGGCCACGTTGTCGAGGAAGTAGCGGTCGTGGGTCACGGCGATGACTGTGCCCTCGTATTGTTGCAGGTGCTGCTCCAGCCAGTCGATGGACTCGGCATCGAGGTGGTTGGTGGGCTCATCGAGCAGCAGGACGTCGGGTTTCTGCAACAACAGGCGACACAGGGCCACGCGGCGGCGTTCACCACCGCTCAGGTGCTCGGTCAACTGGTCTCCCTCGGGGCAGCGCAGGGCATCCATGGCGCGCTCCAGACGATTGTCCAGGTTCCAGGCGTCGGTGGCGTCGATGATGTCCTGCAACTCGGCTTGACGGGCAAACAATTTGTCCATCTTCTCAGGATCCTCGTAGTACTCGGGCATGCCGAACTTGAGGTTGATTTCCTCAAATTCCTTCAAGGTGTCCACCACGTGTTGAACGCCTTCCTGCACCACCTCCTTGACCGTCTTGGTCGGGTCGAGCTGCGGGTCCTGGGGCAGGTAGCCCACGGTATAACCCGGAGCGAATACCACTTGTCCCTGGTACTGTGTCTCCAGGCCGGCGATGATTTTCATCAGCGTCGATTTACCCGCACCGTTCAAGCCGATGATGCCGATTTTGGCGCCATAGTAGAACGAGAGGTAAATGTTCTTGAGGATCTGTTTTTGGTTCTGCTGGATGGTTTTGCTCACGCCCACCATCGAGAAGATGATTTTCTTGTCGTCAACTGTTGCCATAATAGTCAAGTTTATATTTTTCCGCAAAGGTAGTCAAACCCTTGCACAAAAACAAATCAACTCTCCGTTTTTTGTTATGGACGACAAGTCACGGTTTTGGTGGCTCAAATTCTGCGATTTCTCTCGCTAGCCCATTGAGTTGCATGCACTGTTCGCGCGTAATGGTCTTTCGGTCACTGTGATAAGGCCAAGGAGAAACAAACAGCAACTGTCCGTTGGCACAGGCATCGAATTGTGGTCCACCGGGTTTCCACATCGGAGAGAATCCGTTCTCGAGCAGGACAATTTCTTTGGCTCCTGCCTCAAACCCTGCACGCATCACCGCTTTTTCGCAAGGACTGATGCTGGGCGATACCAGCACTGCTCCGTCTCGTGCCATTGACAGATAGCGTCTCACTTCACGAGCAATTGCCTCCTCGCTGTTTATGCTGCGAGAACACTGAACTACCACCTTTAGGGGGTAATTGAGCAGGAAACGGTTTCCGGCCATGGCAACAGTGGAATTATTCACTGTTATCTCATGTTGCACGGTGAAATAATCAGGTTTTTGGCGTTTGATCCACAGGCGTCTCGGATTATCGCGTAGGTAACGCATCATGGATTCTAGTTGGCCATCTTTTTGCAAGATTCGGTCATGATAGCCGCTTTCCCAAAGGGTGGTGCCAAGCAATTCTTTGGAAATCTGGTTGCATCCGGTCTTGAAACCGTTTACCACTTTCCCTAAATGGTAGGGCACTTGTTTAGTAACAAACAGGATGAAGTGCAGGTGGTCTGGCATCAATTGGATGGCGAGGTTGCGGACATCGGGATAATGGGATGGAATTGAGGTCCAGTTCTCAAGAATGCGTTCTCCAAGCGTGCTGGGACGTATCCATGGCTCACTGTGGTCCTCGTCAGGGTCACATAAGCTGCCCAACACAGGCTTGCGGCCCTCAACGGCCAACGTGATCATATAGATGCGACGGCTGTGGTAGTCATGGTGAGCGTTACGACGTTTCATCGAACGCTTGGGTTCTTCTCCTGCATGGTGACTTTGCCACCACTGCCAGCGCTTTTCTTCACGATTATTTTTCATAGTACAAAGGTAGCAGCTTTACTGGTTTCTTTCAATTAAGGGCGAGGTTTTTTTACAAGGCGGAGCCTTGCAACACTTCGACCGCCTGTGCATTGGGGGTTAAGGTGTTGCGAGCCTGTGGCTCGTAATTATAGGTGTTTGGTGAGGGGCTTGTCGTCCCAGTTGTTGACCAGGGTGGTGAGCCATTGGCGGGCGGCTGGGTCGTCGAGACGGCCTATCTCCTTCAGTAGGGTGGGGCGGTCGCGAGGGGGTTGCTTGAACAACGGGAGCAGTCGGTTGCCCTGGTCGCGGTGGGCGGCCATCCAGGCCAGGAACCGCTGCGGATTCATGTGGTAGAGCTGCAGCACATCCCAGGGGAAGGGGTTGTATTGGTAATCGGGGTCGTAGGTGGAATTGACCAGCAGGCTGTATTCGTTCCAGGTGTCCATGATGTCCATGTCATGTCGTGAGCACACGAGCATGTCCCATGTCTTGAAGTCCATGACAGCATATTGGTCGACTTTGCCTTTTTCTGCCACCACTTGCTGCCCCAGGAGCACGAAATGCCCCTTGGCGTTGATGACATAGGACTGGTCCCATTGTTGCCACCACTGCGGCTCCCCCTTGAGGTCGCCCTTGAAGTCCATGAGGCACTTGCCCATAGTGCGGTGCAAGGTCAGCCGGTCATTGCCGTCAAAGGTGAAATAGCCGTCGAGTGTGAAAGAATTGTCGTCGTCGGGATTGGAGAGGTCGCAACGCCACAGCAGATGCAGCTCGCGGGCATTGATGGCGTCGAGCACACGACCCTGCCGGTCATAGGTGATGAGGTCCACACAGTAGCCCACACCGCTGCCGGTGAAGTAAGCCGCCAGCGTGATACCGTTGCCCATGTCGCGCACTCCCAGTAGCAGCCACTGTCCCATCTCGTCCACAAAATCCTCGCCGGCGGGGACCACTAGCGCCAAGTACTGGTCATGGTCAATGCGCTGGCCCGTGAAGTCGCCGTCCTGTTGCCGCGGGTCGCCGCAATAGACGTCGGGCAGGGCGAGCGTGTCGCCCAGCAGCATGTCGTCGTTGATGGCAATACCGAGACTGTCGAGAAAGGCAAATTGCGGGTTCTGTACCTTGCTGCCGCTTGAACAGGTGGCCAGCGAGAATGACAGGAACAGCAACATCAAGAGATGGAAGGTCTTCATAGAGATTGTTTTTTAATGGCGCAAATGTAATGATAATAATCCTGATGGAGATGAAAAAAAGTGGGTATTTTGGGGCGATTGGGCAGTTTTTTGTAATTTTGCGGTGTATATGGGGAAAAACGACAAAACCAACATACAACATCCCGAGGCATGGGAACTGCTTGTGGCCATTGGCGACCAGCAGTTGGACTATATTCTGTACGCGCCTGCTGTGGCAGGTTCGCTGCAGATGGGTCATGCGTCGCGCACCGACGACTCGCTGCAAGCGCTGGAAGATGCCACCTACGACACGCCTGATCTGCTCAACGACTACAAGCGGGTGAGGGTAGTGGTTCATTCACAGCACTTTGTGCTGCTGCCGATGGAGACCAGCGATGAGGATTGTGCCGAACTGGTGCGTACCGCCTTTCCTGCCGATGACGGTGAAGCCGCCGTGAGTGCGCTGCCCCAAAACGGTGTGAAAATTGCCTATCTGATGCCGCGCGGTATGCAGGCCTTCCTGGGTCGCACGTTCAGCTTGCCTGATGTGTATCATCACCTGTTCCCGTTGTGTGAGTACTTCAAGAGCCTGAACCGCAGCGATGATCTGTCACGCATGTTCCTGAACTTGAATGCCGAGAGCATGGATGTGGCCATCTATCGCAAAGGTACCTTCCTGTGTGCCAACAGCTACCAGTTTACCAATGCCCACGATGCCGCCTATTTCGCCCTGAATGCCTGGCGCACGCATGGACTGGACCAGCTGACCGACGAGCTGCATCTCATGGGCGACAACACGATGCGTGCAGCGATGACGCCCATGTTGCGTGAATTTGTTAAATTTGTGATGCCTGCCGTCTATCCCGCTGCCGCGATGCAGTTGGGACGCAATGCGATGCAGGCACCACTGGAATTGATATTGCAGGCCCTATGCGAATAATTAGCGGAAAATACGGCCGACGTCGCTTTGACGTGCCCACCAACATCACCGCGCGCCCCACAACCGACATGGCTCGCGAAAACCTGTTCAATGTGCTGGGCAACATCATTGACTTGGAGGACAAGACGGTGCTCGACCTGTTTGCCGGCACCGGCGCGATGAGTTTTGAGTTCCTGTCCCGCGGCTGTGCCCATGTCACCGCTGTAGAGAAGGCGCGTGTCCAGGCCGATTTCATCAAGCGCGTTCAGCAGCAGTTGGGCGACCCCAACCTGACGCTCGTGCGCGGCGACGTGTTCAAGTTTGTGGCCACCTGTCGCCAGTCGTTTGACGTGATCTTTGCCGATCCTCCTTACGACCTGCCGCGTTTTGGCGACATTCCCAAACTGGTGCTCGACTCGCCGCTGGTGCACGACGGCACATTGTTTATCATGGAGCACCCCCGTGAGCATGATTTCAGCGCCCTGCCGCACTTCTCGCAGCAGCGCGTCTATGGCAAGGTCAACTTTACTTTGTTTGAAATCAACAATACCCATGACAATAATGAATAGATTGCAACCCTTGCGCATGGCCATCGTTGTGGCGTTGGCTGTTATGGCGCAGTCCGTGTCGGCCCAGTTAACAATTCCGGCCGATACGACATCTCGCCTTGCTTCGCAAGATGTCGTCACTGCCGACCAGGTGAGCCAGCGTCAAGTGACAAATCCGCTGGAAGCCATTAATGGCCGTGTTGCCGGTGTGACTATCCAGAAAAGCAACAACGGCGCTGCAGCGATGAATGCGGTGCGTGTGCGCGGCACGACTTCGGTCACTGGCGGCAACGACCCGTTGATCATCATCGATGGCGTGTTTGGTGACCTGAGCACCCTGTCGTCGATATATCCGTCGGACATTGAGAGCTTCACAGTGCTGAAAGATGCCAGTGAGACGGCCCAATATGGCTCCCGTGGTGCATCGGGTGTCATCGAGGTAACCACCAAGAAAGGGTCGGCCCACCGCACTACGGTCACTTATAACGGCAGCATCGGATTATCACATGTGACCAAAAACCTGAAGATGTTAGATGCCAATGGCTACGATGGCGCAGTGCGAGCCTTGGGGGTTGTGCCTATCAACAAAGGCTACAGCACCAACTGGCAGGAGGCTATCGAGCAGACCGCATTCCTGCAGGATCATCACATTGCCTTCATGGGTGGCGGCGACCGTTCAGGTTACCGCGTCTCGCTGGGTTACATGAATCACATGGGCGTTATCCTGCACGACAAGTTGAACAACCTGACCAGCAACATGAACATGCACCAACGGATGTTCGGCGACCTGCTGACCATAGAGGTGGGAATGTTTGGAAACGTGCAGAAAAGCCAAACCGCCGTGTATGACGTGCAGAAGACCTTCTATTCGGCCCAAGCGTTCAATCCCACCTTTGGTACATCGCGCAATGCCAGCGGTGGTTGGGATGGATTTACTGACGCCAACCAGATCAATCATCCGCTTGCCCTTATGGATAGCCGTACACACGACAAGACGACTCACCTGAGCACTCATGCCAAGTTGACGTTCCGCCTTTCCAATGAATGGACGTTGGCCTTGTTCGGCGCTTATAGCCACAACGAGGTCGAATCCGCCCAATTCCTGCCTACCAGTATTTGGAGCGGAGGTAGGGGCTATCGCAGTAGCGCCAAGACCGAATCGTGGCTGGGAATGGCAACGGCCACATGGGATAAAACCCTGGACAAACACCATCTCAACGTGATGGGACTGGCCGAGGTTGAGCGAGACACCCATACCGGTTTTTATACCACCACAACTGGTTTTTCGACCAATGCTATCGGTATCGATGCCATCCAGTCGGGATCGGTAACCCTGTGGGATGGCACGGGCAGTTATCGCAACGCTCCGTCACTGGCCTCGTTCATGGCAAGGATTTCTTATGACTATGATAGCCGTTACTCGTTAACGTTGACGGCTCGAGCCGACGGCACGAGCAAATTCAGCAGCAATAACAAGTGGGGATTTTTCCCCTCGGTTTCAGCTTCATGGAACCTGGGCAATGAGGCCTTCCTGAAAGGTTGCCAATGGCTGGATGACCTGAAGTGGAACATTGGCTACGGTTTGGCCGGTAACCTGGGCGGTGTGGACAGTTATATGACGCAAACTCTGCTGTCTCCTGCAGGCATCGCGCCAGTGGGAGAACGCCTTATCGTCACTTTTGACGAGTTGCGCAACGCCAATCCCGATCTCAAATGGGAAGTGAAACACAGCTTCAATACGGGCGTGAGTGCCGCTTTTCTGGGCAACCACATCATCACTTCACTCGACTTCTACACTTCTAAGACGACCGACATGCTCTATTTGTACAACGTGGGCGTGCCGCCATTTGTTTACAACAAGCTGCTCGACAACTTGGGCTCGATGCGCAACAGTGGTGTTGAGTTGGCCTTGGGTGTGACACCGTTGAACACGCGTGACATGGAACTGAACATCAATGCCAATATTTCCTACCAGTACAACAAGTTGCTGTCGCTGAGCGGTTACTATAACGACTACTGGTTGGAGGCTCCGGGTGAGGTGGACATGGTCAACCTCAACGGCGCGGGATTTCACGGAGGTAATAACCACATCGTCTATCAAATCGTGGGGCAGCCGTTAGGTGTTTTCTATTTGCCGCATTGCACGGGCCTCAAGAGCGACGGATCGGGAGCACAGGTGTATGAAATCGCCGACCTGGATGGGTCGGGCGACATCGATATCGCCAATGGCAAAGACCGTCGCATCTGCGGACAAGCGATGCCCAAGGTGCTGCTGGGCAGTAACATCAACTTTCGCTATAGGCAATGGGATGTGGCGCTGCAGGTCAATGGTGCCTTTGGCCATAAGATCTACAACGGTACCGCACTCACTTATATGAACCTGAACAGTTTGCCAGGCTACAATGTCCTGGCCGATGCGCCCGAGCGTAATATCAAGGACCAGACAGCCACCGACTATTGGCTTGAACGTGGTGATTACGTGCACTTCGACTATTTGACGCTAGGCTGGAATGTACCGCTGAGCCAAAAGGCGCAACGCGTTATCACTAGCCTGCGTTTGGCGCTTACCATTAACGATTTGGGTACAATAACAGGTTATTCAGGGTCGACACCAATGATCAATAGTTCATCGGCTGGCAGCACGCTGGGTGTCGATGACAAGAACGTCTATCCTGTCACCCGTTCCTATTTTCTTGGAATTACTGTCACGTTCTAAAAAGAAACATCTATGAAGCGAATTATCATATATATCCTGCTGATAACCACGATAGGGGTCCTTGGCTCGTGCAACAAGTTTCTTGAGGACGATCCCACTGACCGTATTCCTGACGATGAAGCCTACAAAACAGTCAATGACCTGTGGCTCAATGCGGTGGGAAGCATCTATAACAACATCGGAGGCAGTACTGCCTCTCAAGGCTTGCAGGGCACAGCTCGCGGAGTGTGGGACTTGAATACCTTCTCGACCGATGAGGCCATCATCCCCACACGAGGTGCCGACTGGTATGACGGTGGTATCTGGCAGAACCTGTTCCTGCATCGGTTTGGCAACGTCGATTTCACGGGCGACACGTGGAATTATCTGTTCAGGCAGGTGCTAGCGTGCAATAGGGCGCTGGAACGCATCGACGCATTCGCGGTGAAGAATCCCGATGTGGATGTTGCTGCCATAGCTGCCGAGACACGGACACTGAGGGCGATGTTCCTTTTCTATGCCATGGACTTGTATGGACGTGTTCCATTATTCAAGAACACCAATCCTACGGCCCAGGAACTGAAGCTCCAGGAACGCTCAACGGCATTCCGCCACATTGTGGACGAGTTGCAGGCTGCTGAGTCGAGCTTGCCCATTGCCCGCAGTCCACGACCAGGCGAATACTATGGACGCATGACGCGCCCTGTGGCGTGGTTCCTGCTTGCGAAGCTTCTGCTGAATGCCGAGGTGTATGCCGATGACGATTGGACCGACAATACGCACCCTGTTGGCTCGACTATCACCTGGACAGTTGACGGCTACATGATGAACACGTGGCAGGCCGTCATTGCCTATTGTGAGAAAATTACCAGTTTCGGGTTTACTTTAGCGCCGAATTTTATCGACAACTTCACCATCAACAACGAGGAATCGCCCGAACTGATTTTCACGATTCCCATGGATATCTTCAACTATTCTAACCGATTTACCCAACAATTCCGTTCCCTGCATTACAATCATGCTTCGGCATTGGGCTTGAACGGTGAGAATGGACCGTGTGCGACGGTCGAGGCGATGAATGCGTTTGGATATGGCACCGACAATCCTGACAGTCGCTTGCCATGGACATACTACTATGATGAGGTTCTGCATGACAAAACCGACGTAGCGGTCACGCTTGACAATGGAACACCGCTGGTCTATTACCCGATGGCGGTAAGGCTTGACGTGTCTAACACCGCTTATGAAAAGACAGCGGGCGCTCGAATGCGCAAGTATGAGATCGATTTAGCGGCCATGAGCGACGGCCAGTTGCGCCGTAACGACATCGTGCTGTTCCGTTATGCTGACGTTCTGTTGATGCAGTGTGAGGCGCTCTTGCGAGATGGCAGGGCAGGGGCCGAGGCCGACGGCCTGCTCAATGCGGTGCGTTCCCGTGTGGGAATGGATGACCGCACGGCGTCGCTTGATAATGTGTTGGAAGAAAGGATGCTTGAACTTGCATGGGAGGGTTGGCGCCGCAATGACTTGATACGTTTTGGACAGTTTACACGCAGCTATACCGATCGCCCGCAATTGAGTGCCGATGTGAATGGTTATACCCTTGTGTTCCCCATTCCAGGCGAGACCTTGACTGCTAGCGGCAGTACCCAAAATCCCGGATATTAAATGAAAGACGAGACGAAATACATAGAGCGGCTCGAAGCCCACGACGTGAAGCCCACCGCGATGCGCATCCTGCTGTTGCGCACGATGATGGCCCATGACGATGCGTTCTCGCTCCAGAGCCTTGAGGACGAGTTGGACACGGTGGACAAATCGACCATCTACCGCACGATCACCTTGTTCCTGACCCATCACCTGATCCATGCCATCGACGACGGCACGGGCATGTTCAAGTATGCCGTGTGCAGTCCCGACTGCCATTGCGGTGAGGATGACGGGTCGATTGACCACATGCACGCCCATTTCAACTGTGAGCGCTGCGGGCGCACCTTCTGCCTGCAGACGACCCAGGTGCCGCTGGTTACCCTGCCTGGCAATTTCCATGTTCACAGTATCAATTATGTGCTGAAAGGACTGTGTCCTGAGTGCAATGCTCAAGACGCGTCTTGAGCATTGCAGTTTAAAGTTTAAAGTTTAGTGAAATAATTGAAGGCTTGAATGAAGACTGTTAGCCGCTGGTTGCGCAACATATTGATTTTCTTCTTCACCTCGACCATCCTGGCCGTGGTGATACTCAAGTATATCCCCGTTTATGTCACTCCGCTGATGCTGATTCGTTGTGTCGAAAACGTCATTAAAGGCGATACACCGAGAATCAGCCACCGCTGGATACCGCTGGACCGCATCAGCCATAACCTGCCCCAAGCGGTGATGGCCAGCGAGGACAACCTGTTCCTGAAGCACAGCGGATTTGACCTGGAACAGATCCAGAAGGCACAGCTCGAGGCCCAGGAGGGCAAGCGTCAGCGTGGTGCCAGCACCATCAGCCAGCAGACGGCCCGTAACGTGTTCCTGTGGCAACAGCGTTCATGGCTGCGCAAGGGCCTGGAGGCTTATTTTACCTTCCTGATTGAGAAAATCTGGGGCAAGGAGCGCATCATGGAGGTCTATCTCAACTCCATCGAAATGGGGAGGGGCATCTATGGCGCCGATGCCGTTGCACGCATCAATTTCAATACCACGCCCGACCGTTTGACCCGCGATCAGTGTGCCTACATTGCCGTGTCACTACCTAATCCGCTGGAGCGTGACAGCGCGCACCCAACAGCCAAAATGCGCAGGATGCACAAAACCATCCTGAAGCGCATGAAGCAGATCGACACGTTCCCCAAAGACGCGTGTGCAGAATAAGCTTTTTACAGGGTACAGAAGAAGGAGACCAGGAAAGGCACCGAGAAATCCACTAGAAATCCGTGAAATAGCGAGAGGATGACAAAATTCTCTCCGCTGCATCGTGTGATGATGGGCAGGGTAGTGTCCATGGTCGTCGCACCGCCGCAGGAAATGGGGGAGAGGGGGCCGAAGTAGCGTACCAGCAGCGGCGCTCCCAGCAGGGTGAAGACCTCGCGGATGATGTTGGCCAGCAGAGCGATAGTGCCCAATTCCGGGCCGCGGTACTGCGTGATGAGAATGCTGGACAGCGAATAGTAGCCAAAACCGGAGCCCACGGCCAGGCAATCGGTCAGACTGCGTCCGGGCATCCCTAACGTCGCGATCGCCGTGGCGACAAGAGTGCCGACGATGGTCATCAACGGTAACAGCATCAGGCGGGGGTCCAGTTGTTTAAAGCTTTTCAGCAGTTCGGTGTTGTTGCCCACGGTGATGCCGACGCAGAACAGCAGGCCGCACAGTGTCAGGAAACTCATGTTGCCATAGGCATTCAGGTCGGGCAGCCAGTGCATCAGTCCACAGACGATGCCCAGCACGAAAAATCCCACGATAATCAGGCTGCCTTTCATTGGGTGTCACCTCCTTTCCTGTGTGATACCCAGCGCCATAACGCCCATGAGAAGGCTATCGTTCCGGCCAGTCCGGCAACTGAGAGCCACAGCGCTTCAAGGCCTAACGAAGTGATTCCGTTGATGACCTGGGGATTGCTGCCCACCTCCACACCCAGCAGGAACAGCAACAGCCAGATGAGTACCGTCACCAGGTGCGGCACAACGCACAGCCGCCGTTTCCTCATCAGGAAACCGACAGCCATTCCACTGAGCATGATGGCAACAATCTTGAGCATAATGAAGTGCAAAGATAACATATTTAGCCGTATGTGGTTAGTTTTTGGTTTATTGTTTTTGGCTTTTGGCTTTTAGTTGTAACTTTGCGCGAATTATTCATAAACTAAGAAAATATGATGAGAACAATGAGGAATTTCATTTTGATGGCCGCTGCTGTTGCGCTGTTAGGGGCTTGCACAACGCATCCCAATGTGGATAACAGCAAAAAGGACAGCCTTGATACTGGTGCTGTGGTTGAGCGTGTAGAGGAAATATACACGACTGTATTCAATGTTTACAACGAGGAAGACTCACTTCGCAATCTGGATATCCACATGGAAAATGGCGTGTACGAGCGGCGTGCCGATTTTGAGGCCAACTTTTGCAGTGGCGAGTGGAACACACTGTTGAAAAAGGTTAACGAGATTGACAGCCTCTATCATCAAAATGAAATGGGCTTTTGGGATTTCGACTATTGGATTATGGGCCAGGACTGGCATAACTTGTCGATCAGCGACGTGAAGTTTGTCGAGAAGATCGGCCCCTGGGTGGAAGTCGATTTGAAGCTGCACAATTTTGACAAGGTCACCCCGCTGTGCCTGTTGATGAAGCTGGAAGACGGCACATGGCGTATCGACGATTTTGTGGACCTTGAGACCGGCGCCGGCCTCAAAGAGGATATGAAGAAGTACATCGCCAACGAGACCGCCGAAGCCAAGAAAAAATGAAAAGAACACTACTTGCAACAATCATAGCCGCCGCTGCCTGCCTGATGGCGATGGCTGTACCTGCCAAGCCCGTACCTTTTACTCATGTGCAAAGCGACGGCACGACCGTGACGCTGGTCATGCGGGGTGGCGAGTTCAACCACTCATTGATGACGACCGACGGATTGACGGTTGCACAGGGCCCGAACGGTGACTTTTGTTACAAGGCTGGCGGCAATCTGAGTGATGTGGTGGCACACGATCAGGACAACCGCAGCATCGAGGAGCAGGCTTTTGTCATTGCCTATCGTGACCAGATGGCCCTTGACACACATGGCCGCCGCATGCCGCGCCGTGACGGCGAGAACGATGACCCCCAGGTGCCCACATTGGGTTCGCCGCGCATTCCCATCATCCTGGTCAACTACACCGATGTCACCTTTGTTGACGAGAACCCTGTGGCTACATTCGAGAACCAGTTCAACGAAAAAGAATACAGCTGTCTGCACTACTTCCAGTCGCAGTCACGAGGACAGTTCTCGCCTCAGTTCGATATCCTGGGTCCAGTCAATCTGCCCCATGGCCGCGCTTTTTACGGCACTAACAAGAGTATCTACGGCACAGAGGTGGATACACAGCTGGGCACGATGATCTATGATGCCTGCACGGGCCTGCAAGGTGTGGATTTCTCACACTATGACAACGATGGTGACGGCTATGTCGATGTCGTTGTCGTGCTCTATGCCGGTGTGGGCGAGGCACAGGCCTATCGCACGGTCCCCGAGAGCGTGTGGCCCTGCCAGTGGGACATGCAGGAATCCTATGATTGGGGCTGCAGTACCACGGGCCCGTTCCAGCTCAACGGTGTGATTATTGACCGGTATGCCGTTTTTAACGAGTTGGAGGGAAGCAGCAATTTCAGCACAGCAATCGACGGCATCGGCACCTTCTGTCACGAGTTCGGGCACTGCTTGGGCCTGCCTGATTTCTATCCCACCAACAACAGCTACAACTATGGCATGAGCAACTGGGATATCATGGATAACGGCTGTTACCTGAATAACGGCCACACTCCGGCGGGTTACTCTTCCTATGAACGGCATTTCATGGGATGGATGGACCTCATCGACCCCGTTGAGAATACCCAATACACGCTTTCGTCCCTCAACAGCGAAACGGGAACCGCTGTCAAGGTCACCAACGACGCCAACACCAACGAATACTACCTGCTGGAGTACCGCACCAAGACCGGTTGGGACACCTATCTGCCCAGCGAGGGCATCCTGGTGCTGCATGTGGACTATGACAAGGCGGTGTGGGACGCCAATACCCCCAATAATATCGGTAGCCACCAGCGCATGACGATTATCCCGTGCGACGGCAAGCTCTCGAGCGGAACCAACAGGACCGATCCGTGGCCTCAGGGCGATTGTGACTCGTTGACCAACTATTCCACGCCTGCTGCTACCGTCTTTACGGGCGGATACATGAACAAGCCCATAACCGCCATGCGTGTTGACGCAGAGACGGGCACGGCCAGCTTCTGGTACATGCGCTCTGCTCCTGCCCCAGTGCGTGGGGACGTGAATCGTGACGGTGAAGTGAATATTGCAGACGTCAATGCCGTTATCGACGCCATCCTTGGGGGCGTGCATGACATCATTTTTGACGTGAACGGTGACGGCGAGGTGAACATCGCTGACGTGAACGCGATTATCGATATTATTTTATCTGACAGCTGACAGTAAGAAATATAACCAAAGAAAGATATGAAGAAGAATCTGAGAATGAGTGTGTTGATGTTGCTGACATGGGCTTCGTTAAGCATGCTGGCGGCTCCAGTCGATGTCGTTGCAGCCCGTAATGTGGCATCGCAATATATGGCACAAGCGGTTGCGGGCAAGATGCTGAAATCGTCTTCTGCGTCGATGAAATTGGCCCATGCCGAGCCGTGGACCGTCGATGCGCGGATGACCGACTACTATGTGTTCAATACGGCCGATGGCAGCGCGTTTTTCATCATCTCGGGCGATGACCGTGCCGAGGGCGTGCTGGCCTGCGGCGAGGGGTCGCTGGACATGGGCGATTTGCCCTGTAACCTGCGGTGGATGCTGGGCAGCTACAAGGAACAGCTCGAGTGGCTGCACGCCAACCCCGATGCTGCCGTGGAGCGTTGTCGAGTGCCTTATAACGACGTGACGATAGTCCCGCTGCTCACCTGCACCTGGGGACAGAGCAAGCCCTACTATAACCAGTGCCCCATCTATCAGGGCGAGTACTGTGTGACTGGTTGTGTGGCAACGGCGATGGCTCAGGTGATGTACTATTGGCGCTTTCCCGATCGTGCGCCCTCGCTATCGGGATACAGTACGCGCACTCACCATTTCTTTGTGCCCTCGCTGCCTAGCCGGAAGATGGAGTGGGACAAAATGCTCAACGAATATGTTGCAACGCCCTATACCAATGCCCAGGCTGATGCCGTAGCGGCGCTGATGCGCTATTGTGGGCAGTCGGTGCACATGGACTACAGTCCTAATGGCAGCGGTGCCTACGTCTATCAGCAGTTGTCGGGCATGAAGGCCTTTGGCTATAATCCCAGTGCCCAGGAAGAGGCAAAGGGGTATTACTCCTACGAAGAGTGGGACGAGTTACTGCAGACGGAATTGCTGGCGGGACGCCCCGTCCTGTACTCGGGCAATGACCCCGCGGCAGGCGGTCACGCCTTTGTCCTTGACGGCTATTTCGACGGCAAGTATCACATCAACTGGGGTTGGAACGGAACGGGCAACGGCTATTTTGCCCTTGGCGCCTTCAACGTGAGGGGTTACAGCTTCCAGAACTCGCAGGTGATGCTTACCGGTATCTATCCTCACAATCATGAGACAAGTGTCGATGATTTGTATGATTTTGAAGTGGATGGCATCTGGTACCGTTACGGTGAGGTGGACGGTGAGGTGGCCGTGTCATGCCGCGACACCGAGTATGCCAGCTACAGCGGACAGGTCACCGTTCCCGCGACGGTGACTGTCGATGGGCGCGAGTATGCCGTGACGGCTGTCGGTAAAAGCGCTTTCAGGAACTGTGTGGACTTGACGGGAGTGACCCTGCCGCAGTCGGTGACGCGCATCGACGATATGGCTTTCCTCAACTGCGTTGGACTCTCGAGTGTGGACATTCCCTCCGGTGTGACAACCATCGGCCAGCAGGCGTTTGCCTCGTGCTTGGCGTTGCAGTCCATTATGCTTCCCGCGTCGGTTCGGCAGGTGGCATCACGCGCCTTTGCCGAGTGCCAGTCGATGCTTTATGTCCAGACGCCCGACATCACTGCCTGGCTGGGCATCACCTTTGCCGACCAGTATGCTAACCCCTTGGCCATGGCCCACCGCCTGATGGCCGATGGCCACGATGTGAAAAATGTGGTGATTCCCGGCAATATCGTCGCTGTGAGCCCCTATGCCTTTACCGATTGCTCCACGTTGCGCTCGGTGACCTGCGAGGATGGGGTGCGCACCATTGGAGCGTCGGCCTTTGCCGGTTGCTTCAACCTCGGCAGCGTGACGCTGCCCTCGACGTTGACCTCAATCGGCAGCAGGGCCTTGGCGGACTGCACGACCCTCACCGCTATCGATGTGCCTGAGGGCGTCAGAGAGCTTTCCAGCAGCCTCTTCTCGGGCTGCACGGCCCTCACCGGTGTCGCCTTGCCCTCTACATTGACGTCTATCGCGTCGAGCGCCTTTGCCACCTGTACGGCCTTGACCGGTATCATCCTCCCCGACGGTGTGACCTCCATCGGTGAGAGTGCCTTCAAGGGGTGCAGCAGCCTGCGCGCTGTCGCCATGCCAGCCTCGCTCACCCAGCTGGGTGCCAGCGCGTTCGAGTCCTGTGGCGCCTTGACGGCAGTCACCATACCCGACGGCGTCCAGGAAATCAAGATGCAGACCTTTGCCCGTTGCGGCAATCTGGTCGAGCTCACGCTGGGCAGCTCGGTAAATGCCATCCGTTTAAAGGCCTTTGCCGACAGCCGTCGCCTCGCAACGGTGACCTGCCGCGGCAACATTCCCGCCGAGGTCGATAATCCTGATGTCTTTTACCGTCCCATCTACAACACCGCCCGCTTGTTCGTTCCCGCCGGTGCGCGTCCCTTGTACAAGAGCACGGGAATATGGCCCTGGTTCAAGACGATAATCGGCATCAACATCGGCATGCCCTATGGCGACGTGAACGGTGACGGCGAGGTCAACATTGCCGACGTCAACGTCGTGATCAACCGCATCAACCTGGGCGAGGGAGACCAAGACACCCTGCTCGACCTTAACGGCGACGGTGAGGTCAACATCGCCGACGTCAACACCGTCATCGACCTTATTCTGCGGTGAGCATTTCTCGGACGCTGTGCCGAGAAATCGAACAAATATCAATATCACCATGCAGCTCATAATTTAGTGTAGGGCTTAGAAAATTATTATTTGCTTCGCGGTGGATGCTGATAATTATTTTGTTCAACTTTTTGCGAGCACTTGCGAGCAATAACATCAACGCTTAGCGACTTAGCGCCTTGGCGTGGGGGTGAACAGCCGTATGGTTGTGGAAAGTCGCGCCTTGGCGTGGGGTAAAAAAGAGCGCGGATGCCAATTAGATTAATTCGATCAATTTATAGACTTAAAAAAAACTTCGCGGCTTCGCGCCTTGGCGTGGGGCGAATGGGGCGCGGATGCTTTCGTTTCATTCGTTTAATTCGCCGACCAAAATTATTGGCCGACCCAAAATCTTCGCGCCTTAGCGCCTTCGCGTGGGGCAATGGGGGACGCGGTTGCAATTAGTTTCACTCGTTAAATTGGCTACGCCGAGCTAAAGGTTCGTAGACTCCAAATAATTGGCCGGCCCGAAAAAAATAGCGGCTTAGCGCCTTGGCGTGGGGCCAATGTCGCAGAAGCCGCTGCTAAAGATTCGTGTAATGTAATTTGTAGTTTATTAGTGGTCGGCGACCTCCTCGAGCTTGGCGAGGAAGGCGATGCGTGCTCCACGCAGCAGGGCGATGGCGCGCGGCACGATGTCGTTGAGTTCGGGAGTGGTGTCGGCCAGGATCTCGAAAGCAGCCCATACGCTCTTCTCGCTCTTGCCGTCCTCGTCCTCAATGTCCATGGTGTAGAGTTTGACGACTTTGATGGTGCCGTTCACGTCGTTCATCACGCTCAAGACGGTGTCCTCATTGTCCTCGGTCACCACAAAGATGGCAGGCATCATCAGCCTGAAGTACTGTTCATCGTCCTCGTCCTTGAAGTAGAGGAAATTCAAGCCTTCGCTCTTGAAGGCGATGCCAAACGGCGTCTCGTGTGGACGGAATCCTTCCTCGGCAAGGAATTCCATCATCATTTTGTTTAAGTCCATATTTTTAGTCTTTAGTTGTTAGTCCTTAGTCCTTAGTTTTTAGTCAACAGTTGAATGCGGATGCCGTCTTTAAACTTTAACCTTTAAAGGTATCCGACGCGGGGCAGGGCATTGGTGCGGGTGATGCCTTCCATCTTGTCGCGCATCTCCTCATACTCCTTGAGCAGGTCCTTGTTGACCGAGGGTTTGATGCCCTCGATGGTCTTGCTCAAGAGTTCCTGGGTGATGTCCTCACGGTTGAACGCCGCGATGGTGGCTGCCTCGTTGACGACGTAGGCGATGTCGCTGGCGACATATCCGTCGGCCTTCTGCGCAAGGGCCTCACAGTCGATGTCCTTGCAGGGACGGTCTTTCAGATAGAGCTCGAACATCAGGCGTCGGGCCGTCAGGTCGGGCATGGGCACATAGACCTGCTTGTCGATGCGTCCCGTGCGCAGCACAGCGGGATCTACCTTGTCAGGGCGGTTGCTCGTGGCAATGACGAAGATGCCGCGCTTGGAGCAGTTGTTGAGCTGGGTGAGGAACTCGTTGACCTCGCCCGCCTGGTTGCCCGAGGTGTCGCCCGAGCGGTTGGGCACAAAGGCGTCAAACTCGTCGAAGCACAGCACCGTGGGGGCATTCTCCTCGGCCTTCCTGAACAGGTCAGCGATTTTGCCCTGTGAACCGTGGATGTAGATGGAGCCCAGGTCACTGGCCTTGACCAGGATGAAGTTGAAGCCTGTCTCCTCGGCAAACTTCTCGGCAAAGAAACTCTTGCCGCAGCCCGGAGGACCATAGAGGAGCATGCCGTTGGGGGGCGTGAGCTTGTATTTCTCGGCTAATTCCTTGTCCTTGAGGATGAGGATGACGCGTTTGCGCAGCATCTCCTTGAGGTCATCCATGCCGGCGATGTCGGCAAATCCGTTGCCGCCGCCGCGCTTGATCTGGACGTCGGCACTGGTCTCGGTAGCCTGACGGGAGGTTGTGCTGCTGCCCGAGCTGCCGCCTGACCCGATGTCGCCTGACTCTTCGTCATCGGCAGCCTTGTGACGTGCGGCGAGCCTGTCGCGCACCTCCTGGGCCATCTCGCTGTCGTCGCCCTCGATGATGTCGGCAAGTATTTCATCGACGCTCTCGTAACGGTCGTTATAGCCGAGCGCCATACCGCCCATGATGATTGCCTGCAGCTTGATGTCGCCAATCTCCTCAATGTCGATTTCGCCCTGCTCGCTGCGGGCCTTCTGCACAAGGCGTATTTTCTCTTTGCGCGACATTCCGGGGGCAAATTCCACTCCCCAGGGAGCCTTGCCGGTGAGCATGGTGTAGAACACGCTGGTGGCGGCGAAAATGTCGTTGCGCTCGTCATATTTTCCCAAGAACGACTGTCCGCTGGCATAGCGCGGGTCCAAATCGGCCGTGTCAAACGGGGCGTTGCCCATGAAGCAAGGCGAGATGTGGCCCAGGTCGATGAGTTCGGCTGTGCCGCCGGTTTTCTTGCTCAGCATGATGTTGGTGGGGTTGATGTCGTTGTGCAGTAGCACGCCGGGCTGCTCGTGCAGGTATTGCAGGCCTTGAAGCATCTCGATGAATATCTTCACGGCTTTGGCTTTGTCGAGTTTTTTCCTCTTCCTGCTTTGCAGCAACTCGCTGAGCAGTTCGCCGCTGAAGTAGGTGGCTACCAGGTAGCGGCATTCGCCTGCCTCGTCGTTATACACGCCGTCGTCGATGTAACTGACGATGTTTTTGTGGCTGAGGTGCCTGCTGATGGCGATCTCGGCGATTTCGCCATCATGGATGAGCTTATCGGGGGTGTTCTTGAGGCGGTAAATCTTCAGGAAATAGGGATTTCCGCTCTCGTCCTCGACGCGATAGCTCTCGGCATAGGGGTTTTCCTTGATGAGGTAAACCACGTGCCACTTGCCGATGGGTTGTCCTTGTTTGAGAATCATATTTTAGTTTTTAGTTTCTAGTCCTTAGTTCCTAGTCCCTAGTCCTTAGTCCTTAGTTTCTAGTCCTTAGTCCTTAGTTTTTAGTTGTTAGAGGGCCGCGGTATGGTGGGTATTATTGTTTGGGCTTCTTCTTGAAGAAGAAGTGCTTGATGACCAGGTGGCTGCGGTTCAACACGAGGATGACACCCAACGCGGCCAGATAAGCGAGCATCAGGCGGGTGAGGATGGCATCTTCGTCGTAGTCGTCACCCAGGGCGCTCAGTTCCACAGGCTGCTCCACATCGTCGAGCGATGCGAGGGTGCGCTTCCACTTGATGACACCGTCCTCGATATAGGTCACGGCGGGGTTGCCGCGGGCCAGCGACTTGAGTTCGCTGTCATCCATGTTGTAAATGGGATAATCGGCCATGGAGATGTCCTTCCAACGGTCGATTTCGTTGTTGCTGGCAGGCGTGAGCCCGATGACTTGGACATCGGAGACAAGAGCCGCATCGGCCAGTTCGTTCAGTGCAAAAGAGCTGGCCACGCCCACGTCGGACAGATCAGGGAAAAGCAGCAGCAATGTGCGACGGCTGTCGCCCAGCACGTCGAGCGTCACATCGTCGCCGTCCTCATCCATGATGGCAATGCTGTTGTGGCTGCCGTCCTGCACGATGACCTTGCCGCGAGGGCGCTTGGCGTGATAGCGGGTCACATATTCCCAGCCGTCTTCCTCGTCGGGCAGGCTGTCGATGGTGAACTCATGCTCCACACCGTCCTTGCTGTAGATGAAGATGAAGTCGTCCTCGTCCTCAGTGCTGTCATCGGTGCTGTCCTGTGATACCAGACGGGTGCCGACGGGGTAGGGACGGTAGTCGATGAGCGGCTGGGTGAAGTAGCCGTAGTAAGCCACTGCCATGACAAAGGCAAACGATGCCGCCATGACCATCCACTGCACGGCAGGGCCGAAAATGCCGCGCACCGAGGTGTTGAGCAGGATCAGATAAACCGTTCCCAGCAACAGCAGCACGTTTTTGCCGAAGGTGGCCCAGTTGCTGAGATGCAGCGCATCGCCAAAGCAGCCGCAGTCGGGTACGGCGCCCGTGATGGCGAGCCATAGTGTGAGCGGTGTCATCACCAGCAACATGAGCAAGGCAATCCATGGCGCGCTGCGGCGGTAGGCTCCCACGACGATGGCGATACCCAGCATAAATTCAATCGCAGCTATCGCGGCGGCGAGGAACAATGCGGTGTCGCTCCACTGTCCCAGGCCCAATGCATAGAAGTAGTCGGTGATCTTGTAACAAGTGCCCCACGGGTCAACGCCCTTGGTAAATCCCGAGAAGACGAACACGCCGCCCACGGTCAATCGCATGAGCACCGTGAGCAACTGGCACCATTTCTCGTATTTGATGGCGTTGATGATGGTTTTGAGGGTCATTTCTGTTATTGGTTTTCAGATAACCACTAATTTTCAGCTTCTAACTCCTCGTTGTGCTTGATCAGGGCGAACACGCTGTAGTTGATCATGTCCTGGTAGTTGGCGTCGATGCCCTCGCTCACCAGCGTCGCGCCGCCGTGGTTCTCTATCTCCTTGGTGCGCTGGATCTTGGTCAGGATCAGGTCGGTGTAGCTGGAGATACGCATGTCGCGCCACGCCTCGCCATAGTCGGTGTTCTTGGCAATCATCAGGTCCTTGGTGGCGCCGATGAGTTCGTCGTAGAGTTGCAGGGCCTGCTCGGCGGTGATGTCCACTGTGTCGCTGTAGCCCAGTCGCAGCTGGATGAGGCCGATAATGCCGTAGTTGATGATGCCGATGAACTCGGGCCAGATGCCTTCGCCCACCTTGGTCTCGCCGTTGAGCTCGAGAGTGCGGATGCGCTTGGCCTTGATGAAAATCTGGTCGGTCACCGAGCGGGGCCGCAGGATACGCCACGAGGGACCGTAGTCCTTCATCTTGTTAATGAACAGTTCGCGGCACTGGGCGATGGCCTCGTCATATTGTTTGCTAGTGTTGTGCATAGCCTGTTGTCAATGTTATATCGTCGTTTGAACCCACAAAGATAGTGTAAGTCGAGCGGAATGCCAAAAAAACCTCAAAAAAGAGGGTAGATGAAATCATAAAAAACACAAAAAAGGCAATAAGATGGGGAGTCGTGGCCGTTATGTGAAAAAAAAGTACTAATTTTGTAGTTTAAACGACGACCAATAATATTCAAAGCACCAATGAAGTCAGACAGTTTAGTCATTATCCCGACTTACAACGAGAAGGAGAACATCAAGGCCATCATTACAGCCGTGCTGGAACTCACCGAGCACCAGTTTGATGTGCTGATCGTTGACGACAATTCCCCGGATGGCACTGCAACGCTGGTCGAGGAAATGATCGCGTTGCATCCCGAGCGTGTCAATATCCTGAAACGCGCGGGCAAGCAGGGATTGGGAACAGCCTATATCGCTGGCTTCAAGTGGGCCCTGAGCCATGATTATGATTACATCATCGAGATGGACGCCGATTTCTCGCATCCCGTCAACAAACTGCCCGAACTGCAGGCAGCTTGTGCCACGGGCGGTGCCGATGTGTCGGTGGGCTCGCGCTACGTGTCCGGGGTGAATGTGGTGAACTGGCCCATGGGCAGGATGCTGATGAGTTATTATGCGTCGGCCTATGTCCGCCTGATTACGGGCATGAAGGTGCGTGACGCCACGGCGGGCTATGTGTGCTACCGCCGCGAGGTACTGTTGTCCATTAACTTGGATGCCATCGAGTTCAAGGGCTATGCCTTCCAGATCGAGATGAAGTTCACCGCTCACCGCATGGGCTTCAAGATCAAGGAGGTGCCTATCGTGTTCGTGAACCGTGTTCTGGGCACCAGCAAGATGAACAGCAGCATCTTCTTTGAGGCACTGTGGGGCGTGATCAAGTTGCGTTGGGACTCCATCTTCAACAGGTCGCGTTTCGCCCGTCAACTGGAGCCTCGACGTAATTGACTTTCCACAACTGGGTTTGACGCGCTGTCGTCCGTCGTGAAAACGGTTGGCACGGTTCTTGCGTGAAACAGGTCGTTATCAGTTGTGAAAATTGACACATTTTAATCATGGTAAAGAAGATACACGATAGAGGGTTGACCCCCGAGCAAGTGACTGCCAGCCGTCGTGAGCATGGCGACAATGTACTCACCCCTCCACGTCGTGACCCCTTGTGGCGACAGTTTCTGGCAAAATTTGACGATCCGCTGATCAAGATCCTGTTGGTAGCGCTTGCGCTGTCATTGGGTCTGTCGGCCTATGAGTATTTCGGCTTGGGCATGGGTGTGAGCATCCTGTTTGAGCCGATCGGCATTTTTGTAGCCATTGTGTTGGCCACACTGGTGGGTTTCCTGGTCGAAGTCAGCGCCAACAAGAAATTCCGCCTGCTCAACCAGACCGATGACCATGTCAACGTGAAGGTGATGCGCGATGGCCACGTTACCCAGGTGCCGCGATGCGATATCGTTGTGGGCGACATCGTGCTGCTGGAGACAGGTGAGAAAGTGCCTGCCGACGGCATCGTCATCGATAGCTTCAACCTCAGGGTGGATGAAAGCTCTTTTACCGGCGAGCCTTCAGCATGGAAAAACCATGATGCCAGTGCCGGATCGGCCGAGGCGACCTATCCTGTCAATCTGCTGCTGCGCGCGAGCACCGTCATCGAGGGCAGTGCCACGATACGCATCGAGCGTGTTGGCGACATGACCGAATATGGCAAGATTTACCGCGATGCGCAAATCGACAACAACATCAAGACCCCTCTTACACAGCAGCTTGACCGCCTGGGACGAACGATTGCCCGTGGCAGCTATGTGATGGCTGGTTTGCTGGTGTTGGGCCGTCTTGTGGAGTACTTTGTTGCCGGCAGTGAGGGCGTCGTTGCCGATGCACAATATCTTATCGAAACGGTGATGCTTGCAGTCACGCTCATCGTCGTTTCGGTGCCCGAGGGTTTGCCCATGAGCGTCACCCTGTCGCTGGCGTTGAGCATGCGCAAGATGCTGAAGCACAACAATCTTGTGCGCCGTATGCATGCCTGCGAGACAATGGGTGCCACGACGGTGATCTGTACCGATAAAACGGGCACGCTCACACAGAACAAGATGCAGGTCTATCAGGCACATTTCTACGGCTTGAAAGACGGTGAACGGCTTGACGAGGCCGATGATGCCGCTGCACTGGTGAGCGAGAGCATCGCCTGCAACAGCACCGCATATCTCGACGACAGCGATCCCGCCAACGTCGTGGCGCTGGGAAATCCGACCGAGGGCGCGCTGCTGCTGTGGCTGCGTGACTCCGGCATCGACTACATGGCGACTCGCGATGGCTGTGACGTGCTGGGCCAGATGCCTTTCTCAACCATGACCAAGATGATGGCCACAGTTGTCGATAGCCCGACGGGAAATCGCCGCCTGCTGGTCAAGGGTGCTCCCGAAATCATCATGCGCTTGTGCGACACGGTGATGGGCGACGTGACGTTCCAGCAAATCACCGACGAGCTTGCCAATTATCAGTCCAAGGCGATGCGCACCCTGGCGTTTGCCTATTGTCCGCTGTCGGCAAGTGATGAACCTGAAAAGGTGCTGCAACGCCTCAAGGCCGGTGGCGCAGGACCGCTCACCTTCATGGGCATCGTGGCCATCAGCGACCCTGTGCGCCCCGATGTGCCTGCCGCTATCCAGGATTGCCGCAATGCCGGCGTGAAAGTGAAAATCGTCACTGGCGATACCGGTGGCACGGCACGTGAGATTGGCCGTCAGGTGGGTTTGTGGACCGACGAGGACGGTGATGACGCGATAGTCAGCGGTCCCGATTTTGCGGCTATGGACGACGCTCAAGCCGCCCAGTGCGCATCCAAGATAAAAATCATGTCGCGTGCGCGTCCTGACGACAAGGCACGCCTTGTCAGACTGCTGCAACAGCAGGGCGAGGTGGTTGCCGTCACCGGTGATGGCACCAACGACGCTCCGGCCCTGAATGCTGCTCAAGTGGGCCTGTCGATGGGCGACGGCACCGCTGTGGCCAAGGAGGCCAGTGACATCACCATCCTGAACAATTCATTTGCCAGCATCAACAAGGCCGTGCTGTGGGGCCGCTCGCTCTATAGCAATATCCAACGTTTCATCCTGTTCCAGCTGACGGTCAACGTGTGTGCCTGCCTGGTGGTCGCTGTGTGCTCGTTCTTCAGCAAGCAGCCGGCACTCACTGTTACCCAGATGTTGTGGGTCAACCTCATCATGGACACCTTTGCCGCATTGGCGCTGGCTGCACTGCCGCCGAACAGCATCCTGATGAAACAGCGTCCGCGCAACTCCAACGCGAGCATCATCACGTCAACGATGATGAAATTCATCCTCACCAGCGGTGCGATTTTCGCCGTGCTGATGATAGGCCTGTATTACTATTTTGTACGTGAGGCCAATGGCGGTCCCGTGTTTGCACGAGGCATCAATCCCAACATCAATGCTCACGAGATGGGCATGTACTTCAGCGTTTTTGTCTTCCTGCAGTTCTGGAACATGTTGAATGCAAGATCCTTTGCTACAGGCAAATGGGCGTTTAACAACTTGGAGGACAGTAAGGTCTTTTGGATGGTGGCCACGGTCATCTTTGTGGGGCAAATCGTGCTGGTGCAGTGCTTCTCGCCGATGTTTGATTGCGCCCCGCTCACCGTCATTGAATGGCTATGGGTCATCTTGGGTACCATGCCGGTATTCCTGATCGGACAGCTGTTTGTCACACGGGTCAAGAACGCATAAACTCTTGTCGCGTATGCTGCTTTAATAATTGAAATAAATACTTATAAAACAACGTGTTGTGGATTACACAAGGTTGTGTTGCACAAATTTGTGTAACACAACCTTGTGTAATTTAAAAAACAATGCTATCTTTGCGCATCTAACCATTATAGCTATATGGAACGCAAAAGTTTTATTTTCGGTACAGCTGTCAGTGATTATAATTTCATTGGTCGCGAGGTAGAGACCGCTCGGCTGAGGGCTAATTTCTTGGAAGGTATCAATACAATCCTTATTTCACCTCGTCGCATCGGCAAGACATCGCTTGTGAAGCATGTGGCAAAGAGCCTGGAGCCCAATCCTGATGTTATTGTGGTCTATCTTGACATGTTCGCCTGCAAAACGGAGTATGAATTTTATAATGCCCTTACCGCTGCCGTGTTGAAACAGACCGCCTCTCATGTTGACAAGTGGATGGAATATGCCAAGGACTTCCTTGTTCGGCTGACACCTAAGATTACTTTCTCCCCCGAGGCTAATACCGACTTTTCTCTATCTCTCGGCATCACTCCAAGAACACATACGCCTGAAGAGGTGCTGGGCTTGGCCGAAGAGATTGCCATCAAGCGCGACAAGCACATAGTTGTATGCATCGACGAATTCCAACAGATGGGGGAATTGCCTGATTCGTTGACTATACAGAAGAGGCTTCGCACCATCTGGCAACATCAACAGCGCACCAGTTATTGCTTGTTTGGCAGCAAGCAGCACTTGATGAGCACGATTTTTCAGCGGCGTAACATGCCTTTTTATCAGTTCGGAGACATGATGTTCTTAGGTAAAATTGATACCGACGATTGGGTTCAATATATCAAGAAACACTTTGAAGACCGCAACAAGTCGATAAGTGACGAAATTGCCCAGCGATTGTGTTGCTTGGTAGATGGCTACTCATCCTATGTACAGCAACTGGCATGGCTGTTGTTCTCCCGCCTCAATGAGGGAGATACGGCTACCGATGAACAACTCACAATGGCGATGAACGATTTGCTGGATGCTAATGAAGCCCTATTCATGCAGCAGATCGAGCCGCTGTCGTCCTATCAGATGAATTTCCTTCGTGCTGTGGCAGCTGGCCATCACAAAGGCTTCGGTGACAAAGACATTAGAGAAGATTATAACCTGGGAAGTCCATCGAACATCACTCGATTAAAGGAAACCTTGGTCAAAAAAGATTTGGTTGAGGTTCGCGGTAGAGGTGAGATTTATCTGACAGATCCGGTCTTCTTGCAATGGATGAACCGTCGAATGATATGAACATTAACAAAAATGTTATAGTAATTATGATAGAAAAGTTAAGATTCAAGTTTCATCACTTGGTCAGGTCGCTAGCGGTGGCGGGGCTTGTTTTGGGTGGCGGCGCTGCGTTGGCCTCTCCTGTACCCCAGGGGCAGAGCGGCGCGGTGCAAGCCTCGACGGTGACGGGACAGGTGCTTGACGAGAACGGCGATCCGGTCATCGGGGCGACCGTGAGTGTCAAGGGCACGAATGTGAATGCCGTCACCGACTTTGACGGGCGATTCAGCATTAACGCTTCACGGGGCGCTAGCCTGATTGTGAGCTATGTGGGCTACGGAACCCGGGAAGTGTTGGTCGACGGCACTGCCCTGACGATTGACCTCAAGCAGGATTCCCAAGTCCTTAACGAGGTGGTGGTAACCGCCTTGGGTATCAAGAAGGAGGCCAAATCGTTGTCATATAATGTGCAGCAGGTTGAAGGCGATGCGCTGATGAGGGTGCAGGACGCTAACTTCGTCAACTCGCTCTCGGGCAAGGTAGCCGGAGTGACCATCAATGCCAGCGCGACGGGTGCGGGCGGCAGCAGCCGCGTTGTGATGCGCGGTGCCAAGTCGATCAACGGCAACAACAACGTGCTGTATGTCGTGGACGGTATCCCCATGCAGAACCTCAGTAGCGAGCAGCCTGAGGGCATTTTTGCCGGCGCGGGCCAGACGGGTGATGCCACCAGCAACATCAACCCCGATGACATCGAGAGCATCAGTGCCTTGACGGGTCCCTCTGCTGCGGCCCTTTATGGTGCCAATGCGGCCAACGGTGTCATCCTAATCACGACCAAGCGGGGCCGTGCGGGTAGGGTAGATGTGACCTACAACGGCAGTTTCCAGTTCTCGCGCCCCTTTGTCTTGCCGCGGTTCCAGAACCAGTATGGACCCAGTGAGACGGGCAGTTACTTCAGTTGGGGCGAGAAACTGGCTGCCCCCAGCAGTTACCGTCCTGCTGACTTCTTCCAGACGGGCACCAACATCGCCAACTCGGTGAGCCTGAGTGCCGGCAGCGACAAAAACCAGACCTACCTGTCGCTAGGTGCCACCAATGCCCAGGGCATCATCCACAGCAATAACTACGACCGTTATAACCTAAGCGTGCGCAACACCACCAGTTTCTTTGATGACCGCATGACCCTCGACTTGGGCTATATGCTCAGCGCCGTCAAAGAGCAGAACATGATCAGCCAGGGCCAGTACCACAATCCGCTGGTGCCCGTCTATCTGTTCCCTGCTGGTGACGACTTCAGCAAGTTGGGCTATTTCGAACGCTACGACACGGGCCGAAACTTCCCCGTGCAATACTGGCCATACAACTACGACATCTCGATGGAGAACCCCTACTGGGAGACCGAGCGTGAGCGTTTCATCAACCACAAGGAGCGTCACCAAGCAACCGTCTCGCTCAACTGGCGCATCACCCCGTGGCTGGATATTACGGGCCGCGTGAAATATGACAAGAGCAGCGACAAATATGAGGAAAAATTCTTTGCCTCGACCAACACGCTCTATGCCTCCAAATACGGCCACTACGGCTTGCGCAACGTGAGCAACCGCCAGCTGTATGCCGAGGCCTTTGCCAAGTTCAACAAATACTTTTACATTGCCGATGGCCACTTGAGCCTGAGCGGTGTGCTGGGCACGAGTTTTGACCAGCGCGACAACAGCATCGAGGGTTTCAGTGGACACTTGAAGGGCACCGCCAACAAGTTCACCCTGGCTAATGTCGAGACCACCAACTCGGCTTTCAAACCCGTCCAGAGCGGCTACCGCACCCAACTGCAGAGCGTGTATGCCACCGCCCAGTTGGGTGGTGCTGATATGGTCTATATAGATCTTAGTGCCCGCAATGACTGGTCGAGCAAACTCGAAAAGAGTTACTTCTACTGGTCGGCTGGTCTTTCTTGTATATGGACCGAAGCGCTGCGTCAGATTGGTGTAGAACTTGATTGGCTCAATTTCTTCAAGACCCGCATAGGCTACTCCCAGGTGGGTAATGAGCCTAACGAGCCTTTCCTGACGCGTGAGACCTATGCCATCAACCCCTCGACCGGTCTTGCCGAGACCTCGACACGGATGCTTACCGACCTCAAGCCCGAGCGCACCAGCTCGCAGGAGGCCGGTATCGATTTGTATATGTTCCGCAGCCGTCTGAAAGTGAATATGACTCTATATAAATCCATCACGCGCAACCAGTTCTTCTATCCTACGCTGCCTGCTTCGTCGGGCTACACCAGTGCTGTGGTCAATGGTGGACGAGTAGATAACGAGGGCGTTGAACTCACGGCGCGTTATACCCAGCCCCTGGGTCCAGTGACTTGGGAAACTTATTTGACCTGGACACTTAATCAAAACAAGGTCAAGGAACTGCTCAAGGAATGGCGCAACCCCATCGACGGCGAGATTTACAACTTGGACGAACTCTACATGGGCGGCACCTCGGGCTACCAGATACGTCTGACCGAGGGAGGCACGTTGAGCGACGTGTATGTCTCGACGCTCAAGACCGACGAGCACGGAGCCATCTACGTCAATCCCGAGCGCCAGAGCGTCGAGGCCAATCCCAACAATAATGCTTATTACATCTATGCTGGTCAAGCCGCTCCCAAGTACAACCTGTCATGGGGCAACTCGATCAGTTTCAAGGGTGTGACCCTGTCTGCCCTGTTCGCCTACCGCTATGGCGGCATCGTCGTGAGCGAGACACAGGCTATCCTCGACTACTACGGAGCCAGTGAGGCCACCCAGAATGCCCGCAACGACGGCGGCGTGGTCATCAACGGCAAGAAAATCAATGCCCAAGGTTATTACCAGACCGTGGGCAACCCCAACGGCACGGTCGATTCCCGCTATGTCTATAGTGCGACCAACCTTAGGCTGGCTGAGTTGAGCATCGGCTACGATGTGCCGGTCTATCGCTGGGTCAAGTGGATCAAGGGCATGAATGTATCATTTGTCGCCCACAACCTGTGCATGCTGTATAATAAAGCCCCCTACGACCCCGAGATGACCTCCAACACGGGTACTTACTACCAGGGCATCGACTACTTCATGCAGCCCAACCTGCGGTCGATGGGATTTAATGTGAAACTCAAATTCTGATGCGGCTATGAAGACAAGAATCTTATTATATGTGTGTGCGATAGCAGTAATCGCTGCCGGATGCACCAAGTCGTTTGACGAAATCAATACCAATCAGCATCAGCTCACCGAGGAAGAACTGGCACGTGATTACCAAAACGTGGGCGCTTTCTTCTCGCAGATGGTCAACCGGGTTGTCCTCTTTGATGACGGTTCGGGCAACTGCCTGTCGTCGGACTACCAGGTGGCCCAGGGCTTGAGTGCCGATGCCTTTTCGGGCTATGTGGGCCTGACGGGCACGTGGCGCAACGGTGTGCACAACGGCTCCTACAGTTTTGTGAGCGGCTGGTATGACCAGATGTTCACGCGTGCCTTCAGCGAGGTGATGCCGGCTTGGCAGCGCATCACGCGAGCTGCCGAGGCGATGGGCCAGCCGGCTGTGGCCGCCCTTGCCACGATAGTCAAAGTCGAGGCCCTGCACCGCGTGACCGACATGTACGGACCCATTCCCTACATCAGTTTCGGCAGCGGAACATTGGGAACGGCCTATAATCGCCAGCAAGAGGTGTATAACCGATTCTTTGCTGAACTTGACGATGCCATCGAGGTGCTCACCCCGCTGGCCGAGTCGGGCGGCACGCTGTTGCCTGACTACGACAACGTCTATGAGGGCAACGTGGCCCGTTGGGTCAAGTTTGCCAACACCTTGCGACTGCGTCTGGCCTTAAGGGTGGTCTATGCCGATGCAGCCTTGGCCCAGCAGGAGGCTGAGAAATCGGCTGCCTGTCCGTTGGGCTTCATCGAGACGGCCTCCGAGCGTGCCCAGTTGCTGCATGGCCGCTTGACTTACTTCCACCCGAATTATGACATCGCCTATAACTTCAATGCCGGTGAGGTGCGCATGGGCGCGACGATGGACTGCTACATGAACGGCTACAGCGACCCTCGTCTGGCAGCCTATTTCGTGCCTGCCAGCAGCGATAACAAGTACCATGGCGTTCGCCTGGGCGTCCACAATATCAATCCCACGCGATATGCCGGTGCCTATACCTCCAATCTGAACATCGACCGTGCCACCACGCCCATCGTGTGGATGACGGCTGCCGAGGGCTTCTTCCTGCGTGCCGAAGCGGCGCTGCGCGGCTGGAACATGGGCGGAACGGCAAGGGCATTCTATGAGGCCGGCATCCGCGCGTCATTCAGCGAAAACGGCGTGAGCGGTGAAGACGCTTACATCACCAACACGTCATTGATTCCCACCCGCTATGTGGACCGCACCAATGGCGGCAATGCGGCAAATGTCCCCAGCAATATCACTATCGCCTGGGACGATGAGGCCGACTTCGAGACCCAACTGGAGCGCATCATCACGCAAAAGTGGATTGCCATGTACCCTGACGGCTGTGAGGGCTGGGCGGAGTTTCGCCGCACGGGCTATCCCCACCTGCTGCCCGTCGTGAACAACGACAGCCAGGGGCTGATCGATACCGAGATACAGGTGCGTCGTTGCCCCTTCCCGGTACAGGAGTATAACACCAACCAGGCAGCTGTGCAGGCAGCCATCCAGCTGCTGGATAGCGAGGCTATGGGCGGCGGTCAGGACAATGGCGGCACCCGCTTGTGGTGGGACAGGAAAGCTAATTAGAAATTATAAGTTAGGAGTTAGAAGTTAGGAGTTTGGAATTATGAAACTGACAAGATATATATCGGCTGCTTTGCTTGTGTTCGTTGTCACGGCTTGTGACACCGAGCCTGAGGCATTGGACCTGCAGCCGCTCAAGCAATATAGCGAGGAGTACTATCAGGCCCTGCGCGACTACAAGGCCAGCGAACACGAGATTTGCTACGTGTATTATGCCGACTGGGCGCCCATCGAGGGTGCGAGCGGCTATAAGGACCCGGCCTCGTGGGGCGAGCGCATCATCGGCCTGCCCGACAGCATCGACATCGTGAACCTGTGGATGGGGATCCCGACTCCAGAGACGCATCCCATTGCCTATCAGGACATGATTGAGACGCGTGACAAGAAAGGCACCCGCTTTGTCTTCCATGCCGACGCGTCGAACTATAACCACAAGTTCACAACAGACGGCATCGTGTATGACCTGTCAAACGACCGTAGTGAGGCGGCCATTCGCGCCTATGCCCGCTGGGTGTGTGACACCGTGGTCAAGACGGGCCTTGACGGTGTCGATTTCGACTACGAGGGCTGGAACGGGCAGCACCTGACCTGGGCTATCGAGGAATGCGACAAAATCTTCGGCCCCAGTGGCTCTTACCCTGAGAAACTGATCATCGTGGACTATTTCTCGGTATCGCCTCCGATGGCATGCGACCCCTGGGTGGATTATTACGTCAAGCAGGCCTATAGCCAACAGGGCGCTGGTGTGGGGGCTATGGGACACCCCGATGAAAAGACTGTCTATTGCGAGTCCTTCGGCCAGAAACCCACGGGCGGCGAAATCTTCAACTATGCCGCTTGGGAACCTGCCACAGGGCACAAGGGCGGCTGCGGCGCCTACTATGTGGAGCGCAACTACTACAATACGAGCGACGGCGTGCCCTATGGCGCCATCCGCCGTGCTATACAGATCATGAATCCGGCATCAGGAGTTAGGAATTAGGAGTTACGAGTTAGGAGTTAGGAGTTATGATAATGAAAACGATAAGATATATTGTTGCAGCTGTGCTGATAGCACTGGCTTTTGCGGCCTGTGACAGCGAGGGCGACAAGTTTGATTACCAGAAGGTGGGGTTGCTCATCTCGGGCACCGAGCAGGTGCCGGTGCAGCGCTTTACCGTCGAGGATCTGCCCGCCGCGTGTGCTGTGACTGTCAAGGCTACGCGCCGCTGCTCCAAAGCGGTGACCGTTCGCTTGGCCATCGATACGGCCCTGGTGCGTTCCTATAACGCCAAGCATGGCACGGCTTATTATCCCGTTCCGGCATCGGCCGTTACACTCGAAAACAGCGAGGTGACCATCCCCGAGGGCGAGGCGTTGTCCTCTTCGGCCCAGGTCAAGGTCCTCAGTACCGATGATTTCATCGAGGGCGCCACCTATGTTATTCCGGTGACCATCAGTCAGGTGGAAGGTGATGGCGGGGAAGTGATAGAGAGTTCGCGTACGATTTTCCTGCAGATATCGCGCATCATCTCGTTCTACTCGCTGGAAAACAGCCAACAGGCTTCGTCCAACTACATCTTCCCTGACGACAAGAGGGTGAATTTGACCAACTACACCATCGAGTTCAAGGTCTATTCCTACCGGTTCGGTAACGTGGGCAACATCAAGCGCGTGCTGTCCATCGAGGGCAAGAACGAGGAGGAGGCCAACATGTTCCGCTTCGGTGAGAACGGCTCGGCAGGTGGTGACATCCTGCAATGGGTGTTGCCGGGAGGCCGGTGCTTCTCCTCGACGCATTTCAAGACCAACCGCTGGTATCTCGTGTCGTGCACCTACGACGGCTCGACCTTCAAGATGTATGTCGATGGGGTAGAGGATGCCCAGACGAGCGGTAGCGGCAAGGCGACACCGTTCCAGCGCTTTGAGCTTGGCATGTCGTGGGGCAATTACCGTAGCAGCCAGTTCTTTGATGGCCGTCTGTGTGAGGTGCGCGTGTGGAACCGGGCGCTCACGGCGAGCGAGATTTCGACTGGTTTTGCCGGCGTGAATGCCCATAGCGACGGTCTGGTGGCCTATTGGAAGATGAACGAGGGCGAGGGCCACATCTTCCATGACGCGACAGGACACGGCTATGACATGGACTGGACCGACACTTGGCGTGACGACCGAGAGAATGGCGTTCTTGTTCCTCACGACTACAGCCGTTACATCAAGTGGGTCAAAGACGACAACAACAAAGTGGCGCAGTAATCCCATATCGGTGCATCCGTTAGACAATAAAAATAGGCATGACAGTGTTATTTATAAATGTTTTTACTACTTTTGTGAGTTAAACTTTTGGGAATATGCAGATTTATAAATTCAATACCATATTAAGGCCCGTCCTCTGGGGCGGCAGCAAGTTGTTGGAATTCAAAGGATTGCCAGCAAGTGATCAACTCATTGGCGAGACGTGGGAACTGTCGGCAATGCCCGGTCGTGAGTCGGTGGTGGCCGAGGGAATGGAGACCGGCATGACACTCACGCAACTCGTGCGCCATCATGGCGTCGAACTCGTGGGAGACTATGTCTATCAACGCTATGGAAACAGTTTCCCGCTGCTCATCAAGTTCATTGATGCTCATCGCGACCTATCCATACAAGTGCATCCTGACGATAAGATGGCACGGCAGCGTCACGGCTGCTTGGGCAAGAACGAGATGTGGTACATCCTCAATTCCGATGAGCACTCCTTGATCCGCACAGGTTTCAACCGCCAGTTGACACCCGATGAATTTGTCAGTCGATTGAAGGATGGCTCAATTCTCGATGTCGTGAATTCCACTACTTCAAGTCCAGGGGACGTGTTCTACCTGCGTGCTGGTCAGATTCACAGCATCGGTGCTGGTAATTTCCTGGTCGAGATACAGGAGTCCAGCGATATCACCTACCGCGTGTGGGACTACAACCGGCGCGATGTCGACGGCAATCTGCGTCCGCTTCATATCCAGGAGGCCTGCGAGGCACTTGACTTCACTCCCGGTGGTGGAAAAGTGATGGACAAACCGAACGTAGCTCCTGGCATGACACAGCTTGTGAACAGTCCCGAATTTCTCGTGCGTCATTTGGAGTTTGACGGCAGCTACAGCCTGGAGAATCCCGGCTGCCACACCTTTGTGGCCATGATCTGCATCCAGGGCGAGGCGACCTTGCAGGTCAAGAATATGCCTCCAGCCACTGTGCGTCAGGGCGAGACCGTCCTGGTTCCTGCCGTTGTCGACAGGGTAGAGCTGAACGGAGCTGCCCGCATGCTGCTGGCAACAGTACCCTCCGAGAATCATAAAAAACCGTAATAGACATGAAAAAGAAATGGATCATTGGCGGCTTGGCCGCACTGATTGTTATCGTCGTGGCCTGTGCCGCGCCTTATCTGTTCACTGGAGCGCCTGCCGAGGGGCTTATCAAGATGCGTAAGGGCAGCACCATCGAGTCGATCCGTGACAGCATCCAGGCTCATGTAGAGGTCAACTACGGTAAGCGCGTGGCAACGATGCTCTCGCTCATGGGCGCCAAGGTCGAGAACCGTGAGGGGGCATTCCGCATCACTAAGGGTATGTCGCCCTTCACTGCCGCCCGCTACATCAAGAACGGCGCGCAGAGCGGTGTGCGTTTCACCTTCAATAACGTGCGCACGCTCGACGAGTGGACCCAGCGCTGGGGCGAAATGTTCATGGCCGGTCCTGACAGTATGCGCAAGGCCCTGAAGGACAGTGTCGTGTGCGCCAAGTATGGCAAGACGCCGCAGACCATCGCCTGCCTGCTGATGCCCGATACCTATGAGTTCTACTGGGACATCACTCCCGAAAAGATGCTCGACCGCATGTTTGATTACTACAACGACTTCTGGACCAGCGAGCGCAAGGCCAAGGCCGAGCGACTGGGCCTCACACCCGACGAGGTGGCCACCGTGGCCTCGATTGTCGAGGAGGAGACCGTCAAGGCCGATGAGCGCGGCAAGGTGGCTCGCCTGTACCTGAACCGTTACCAGCAGGGCATGCGCCTGCAGGCCGACCCGACGGTTAAGTTTGCCATCGGTGACTTCTCGATCAAGCGCATCACCGTGCCCATGACGCAGATCAACTCGCCTTACAACACCTATCGGGTGAACGGCCTGCCTCCAGGCCCCATCCGTCTGCCCGAGAAATCGACCATCGACGCCGTGCTCAACGCTCCGCAGCATGACTACCTGTACATGTGTGCCCGCGCCGACTTCAGCGGCTACCACGACTTCACGCGTGACTACGCCAGCCACCTCGACAACGCCCACCGCTATCAGGCGGCCCTGAATTCCCGCGGAATCAAGTGAGTCAACAGTTAATAGTTAGGATACGCCAGTTTGGCACTAGAATAGATAAACTAAGGACGAACAACTGAAATAATATGGATAATGAAGAAAAACTGGTCGTTGTTGCCAAGTACAGCAGCCCTGTTGATGCCAACATCGTCAAGGGCGCGCTGGAAGCCAGCGGCATTCCCGCCGGTGTGATTGTTGACAACACCGCCAACGCCATCTGGATGGCGCCCGTCAGGGTCGTGGTCTTTGAGCGCGACCTCGAGTTGGCCAAGAAGGTCATCAGCGAAACCGACGAGGCCGCTCCCGACGTGACCGAGGAGTGACGATATACTAAAAAGGGCATTTTTTCGTTATATCATTGTAATAAAGATTGGAAAACGACGATATGACAACCTATTTGCGTCACTTGATATTGCTTGCTGCCGCAGCAGTGGCCTTTGTCGCCATGGCTGATGACGGCCCCAAGACCACGGCCTATAACTTCCTGAGTGTGCCCGCTTCGAGCCATGTCTATGGTCTGGGTGGCCACAACCTGACCATTATCGACGATGACATCAACCTCGTTGAGCAAAACCCCGCATTGCTGGGCCCGGAATATGACCATCAGGTGGGATTGAACTACATGCGCTACATCGGCGAGACCAATTTTGCCGGATTGCGCTACGGCCAGGGCGTGAGTGAGCATGGTGCCGTTGCCGTGTGCCTGCAGTACTTTGGCTACGGCAACATCCAGGGCGCTGACATTGACGGCACCCGAACGGGAACCTTCAACGCCAGCGATATGGCCTTCAGCCTGACCTACAGCCACGACATCAGCGAGAAGTTCCGCGGTGGTATCACGCTGAAATACCTGTACTCCAAATATGAGGACTACACAGCGGGAGCCGTTGCCGCCGACTTGGGTATCAACTTCTATGATCCCGATCATGAGTTCTCGGCCTCTCTGGTTGCCAAGAATCTGGGTGGTCAGGTGAAGAAATTCAACGATTACAAGGACAATCTGCCGTGGGACATCCAGGTGGGCATGAGCAAGATGCTGGGACATGCGCCCATCAGGCTGCATGTAACGGCCTATGAACTCACCCGCTGGAAATCTCCGTACTATAAAATCGAGGATGTCAATAATCCCAACAGCGGCCTGATCGAGAAGGAATCGTTCGGCAGCAACCTGCTGCGTCACCTGGTATTCGGTGTTGACATCCTGCCCACCAACAACATGTATCTGGGCTTGGGTTACAACTACCGCACGCGAACCGATATGGCGACCTACAAGCGCGACTTCATGTCGGGCCTCTCGGTGGGTGCAGGTTTGAAGGTGAGGGCCTTTGGCATTGGTGCTGCCTTTGCGCGTCCCCACACAGGCGCTTCTACCTTCATGTTCAACCTCACCACTTCGATTGGTGAACTCCTCAAGTAAGAAACTGCAGAGACGCAAAACCGCTTGCGTCTCTTCTTTTATGGTAACCAATAGGTTTTATGAAACAAATATCACTCCTGTTCTTGTTGCTCGCCCTGGCGGCTGTTGCCCAGGCCCAACGCATCCAAGTCGTTGATACCGATGGCCTGCCCATTGCTGCCGTGTGTGTGACTAACGCGAAAGGTGCTCTGGTGGGCTCGACCGATAGCGAAGGTTGGCTCAACGATGCCAAAGGCGTGAAAAATCTATACTTCTCGCACGTGGCGTTCAAGCCCACTCATGTCAATATCGATACAATCCCCAGCCATTGCGTGGTGATGCAGGATGAGACTTTCCAGTTGACAGAGTTGGAAGTGAAGCCCAAGGAACTGCTCTATGTGCAGACCTATTACCGCCTGGTCTATGTCTGCGACGAGGGCCCCATCTACTTCCGCGCCGGCGTGGTGGACAACACCTACGAGCTGGCCAAGCAAAAGATCTCGGCGAAGACCCGTAGTGTCTCCAAAGGCGAAAACGGCCTCATACGTTTCCTCCTCAGCACTCTGGTGGGCCACATCGTTGACCGCTGGGCGCGTATCGACACAATGACCTACTACAAACGGATTCTAAAGAATGCTGAAAGGGGTTCGCTGTCCATCACCCAGGAGGCATCGGGCCGCCGTGTGGTGAGCGACACGATTTCGGTCTTGGGCTATATCGACGACGATATGCAGGCGGGCCAACGTACGACCAGTTTCGACATCTGGACCTACGACGACCACATCGAGGCGACCAAGGCAGCCGCCAAAGCCGCCAAAACCGGAAAGAAACCCAAAGAGAAAAAAGAGAAGTTCGAAGCCAACCATGGCTATTTTGAGGTCTATAACATTAACGAGAACGGGAAATCACGTGTCGATGACCTGGTGATGAAACAGATTCTCGTGTCGGGCCATTTCGAGAGGACCGACCAGGACTACATTATCCTGTTGGAGACCTACACCATCGGGCGCGACTACATCGACAAAAAAGAATTCAAGCAGACGCGCAAGGAAAACGAGGTGGAGATGGACATCAACGAACTGCGGCGCCTGGAGAATAACCACCATATCCCGCCCTTGGCACCCAATCTTAAGGCTGCCGTTGATATGCTTTTCAAGAAAGACGTGAAAGACTAATTGGCAATGAGATGGAAACGGTAACTGCTTTTCTGAAAGAGAATTTTGATTTGGTCAACCTGTTGGTGGGCGTTCTGGGTGTATTCATAGCGTTCATCGCATTGGTTTATGAACTCAAAAAGAAATCAAAAAATAAGAAATAACATATATTTTGTTCTATCTAACTGACTGACAGAATGATGAAAAAGGTTTTTACATTGGCGATTCTGCTGATTACGGCATTTTCGATCAGCGCCCAGGATATGCTGGAGGCCATGCTTACGGATAGTGACGAAACGACAAACATCCGCAGCACTCCAGGCGGAAATGTGGTCATGAAGCTCAATAGCGGTAAGGACGATAGCATGAAGGCTTATGTATTCATGCTCACTTCTCCCCAAAACGGATGGTGGAAAATCGATGACCTGTGGAATGCCGCAGATGATGAGGAAGAAACCGTACTGCAAGGTTCTGACACTGGCGAGTACTGGATCCATTATTCGGTTCTTGGCGTCGATACCAGGAATTATGGCGGGCAGGAACTCTATCTGCGCGAAGCACCCGATGAAGAGGCCAACATCGTTTTCACCTTTAACCAGGAACTGACCCTCATGCCGATGGATGTCCAGGGTGATTGGGTAAAGGTCAAGGTGTCTGGCTTTGACGTTATTGGCTGGATTGAAGTCGAATGGCTCTGCAGCAACCCGTTGACCAATTGCTGCTGAGTTTCCTCCATTGAAGACATAACTGTCACATGAAGCGAATAGTCTTTATTCGCTGGCTGATTTGTCGTGATTGATGCTGAAAAAAGCGTCTGTCGACATCAAAAACCGCCCCCTAAAACCACCTTGAAAATCGGATAACCATGAAATGACTTTTTGTTTTGTAATTGATTGAAAATCAGTATTTTTTGCGATTGAAGAATGGCCATTGAGTGTCGGTCATTTTTGGTTTTCCCGTTGTAACTTTGCAAGTGAGAAAACCATCATCACATCTATCACACCGCGGCCGGTTTGTTCCTCAGGCAAACTGGCCGCGGATTTTTGTGCTCGCTCACATCTTAATGAAATAATATCCTGATTATCAGTTGATTGACGATTGTTTGGTCTCTACGGACTTTGCCATTTGAGAATCAACGCTTTCTTTTCGTCTAATTTACTCTCATCTGATCCAGAAAGCGGCATTGCCACGCATAATCAATAAAAGGCTCACAATCATGCGTGAAAAGAGAAAATATTTGCTACCTTTGCATTTTCAAACGAATAGTTTTCAAGCAATATGAATATCAAACTTCATACTCCCAAGACGCTGCAGATGGGAAGTGGAATGTCTTCGCTCAAGCAGTTCCTGTTGTCGCTCATCGCCACCTCGGTATCGATTATTCTCACCTTTGGAACGGCTGCCATCATCGACTATAACAAGAAACAAGCGGCCAAGAAAGAGATGGTGATGATGATCATCAGCGACATGGACAACACCATCGAGTTGGTCGAGAAAGTGGATACCGGGCTGCATGAGTGCCGGCGTTTGCAGAATGAGATCGCCATTCATCCCGAGCAGTTTGATAGTCTGCGCGTTCATATCGCCGCGGGGATGGCATTTATTTTTAACGAATTTCCTGAAACGACCGAGAGAATCTTTACATCAAGCATTGAGACCTTCAACACCATCGGTGATGTCAATTTCGTCAATGAGGTTTCCTCCTTCTATATGAGCCGCAACAAATACAAGGAAATGATGATGGACGAATTGAAAGAGGGGTGGACCGAAAAGAATGCCATGCAGTCGTTGGAGCAGCTGCTCGATGTCAACTATCCTGAATATGTTTATTTGAATCATAGTTGGCTGCGAGAAATGAAGCGGCAACGTGACATGTGCATGCAGATGATGAGAGTGAGCGAAAAAGATTTAGCCGAATTTGGCAAGCAACATACAAAAACAGACAATCAGGAAAAAGACACTGTTGCAGATAAGGTGATGGATGAATTCATGTCATATTCCACCGTGCTTGAACAGGCTAAGGAAAAACTCAAGAAATAATTCTTGACTAAATGAATAACAGATTACGCAAGTTTGCACAACGCAAACTTGCGTAATCTGTAAGGGTCAATAAGTATCTGTTATCGATTCTGCGTTAATTTCAGCATTTGGCCAGAGCGCTGCTCTACATTGCCCAAATCAACAGGCCGGCGCAGATAATCACACCTGTGATGAGCAGATCGATGAGGCAGTAGCCCATGATGTCCTTAGCGTCAAGGCGAGCGATAGCCAAAGCCGGGAGGGCCCAGAATGGCTGTATGAGATTGGTCCATGCGTCGCCCCATGAGATGGCCATACCCGTCAAGCCAGGGTCCACACCGAGGTTGGCACCGGCGGTGAACATGATCGGCGCTTGAACAGCCCAATGACCGCCGCCACTGGGCACAAACATGTTGAGCACTGCGGCACAAAGGAAGGTGAGCAACGGGTAGGTGACGGGATTGCTGATACGGATGCAGGCTTCGGCCATGACGCCTCCCAGGCTGATGCCGCTGACACCGATGCCTGTGATGATGCCCATGATGCCGGCATAGAAGGGAAACTGCAAGATGATGCCGGCGGCACCGGTGGTCGCTTTGCCAAATGCACGCACGTAGTCGACTGGCGTGGAGTGCAGCAAGAGTCCCAGCGCGAGGAATATCATGATGACACCGCCAAGGTCTAAACCGGCGCCGCGCACGGCGAGATGAATCACGAGATAGGTCACGAGCATTAGCGCTACGAGCCACGAGAGCAATTTGCTCTGCTCGAGCCGCTGAGCCGGTGTCTTACCCGTTGTGGGAACGTTGGTCACGACAGGAGCATCGTCCTTGAGGAGTGCGGGATCGATGGTGAGGACGCCTTGCTTGGGGTGCATCAAAGTGTTGGCGACGGTGATGCCGATGATCACAAACAGCACAGTCATCAGGTTGTGCCAGTCAAAGATGGTTTGCGCCAAGGGCACTGGTTCGGTCAGCGCGCCATTGGTAGCCATTGCGAGCGCATCGCCAGGTGTGGCCATTGTGAGAGGAATGGAGCCTGAGATGCCCGCATGCCACACGACGAAGCCACTGTAAGCCGATGCAATGAGAAGCCGATAGTCGACATCGGAACGCTGGCGCGCTATCGCCTTAGCGAACACCACACCCACGATAAGGCCAAAGCCCCAGTTGAGACAGCAGGCTATTGCCGACACCACAGTCACAAGAGCGATTGCGGCAGGGGCACTCTTGGGTAAGCGGGCCATAGCATCGATAGCACGTTTGACAACCGGTGCTGCAGCCAAGGTCGAGCCACACACAAGAATCAAGGCCATCTGCATGGCAAATGCCAACAGATTCCATACGCCGCCACCCCAGTGCTCAACTACCTCGAGAGGGGTTTGGTGACACAATGGCATCGCCACCAACGCCGCCACGAAGGTGAGCAGTATGGCGAATATAAAAGGTTCGGGCAACCAACGTTGCACTAATCGTACGCAGAATTTAATCATTTGTCTTCTTTTTGGTTTGAAGCCACAAAAGTAACACTTATTTCCCATATCTTATCCAGCACAACTATGGTTTTCCCTAAAAAAGGATGTGTTTTGGTAAAGGAGTGGGGGATGGAAGGGGAGGAAGCGAGAAGCGGGGGCGGGGTAAGAAGGGGAGTACGCGAGCAGCGGGGGCGACAAGATTCACTCGCGTTCGCTCGTGCATCTTGTGCGCCCCCGCGGGGCCGCAGCCTTTGAACAGCCGATTGCTGCGCAATCACTCGGTTGTTTTGTTGTGGATGTGCACTCAAGCAAGCTTGGTGCTCCCCCACAACAAAACAACCGGCCACTTGCGTGGTCGGCTGTTCAAAGGCGGAGAGGACAAGATTCGAACTTGCGGTAGAGTTACCCCTACGGCAGTTTAGCAAACTGCTGGTTTCAGCCACTCACCCACCTCTCCGGAAGCTAGCTGAAATGTTTTTTCAATAGCGAGTGCAAAGGTACTGCTTTTTTTGATACCTGCAAGGATTTTGCCTGATTTTTTTCGAAAAAATGCGTTTATAGGTCATTAATGGGCTTTTTTCTTGGGTTTTAGGGGTGCCTATTGCAAATTTTTGTATCTTTGCAGCCCATTTAGTGCGGGCAGTGTTTGCCCGCGTCCACCAAAAAGAGAATAGAATAATGGCAGATATTACAATTGCGGGCGTGATGCGCGCCGGGGCCTATTCGCCCAACCATATCGGCAATGACACGGCTATCTTCAACCTCGTGGCTGAGCAGCTGCGCAAACGTGGTTGCCAAGTGAACGTGTACAGCGAGGAGCAGTTCAACAAGCAGGAGATCGAGGAGCCTGTGGTGCTCGCGATGTGCCGCGAGCGTGCCAGCATCGCCAAGCTGCAGAAGCTTGAGGATGAGGGCAAACTGGTGATCAATTCGGGCTACGGTATTGAGAACTGTACGCGCGAGCGCATGACACGCATCCTGCTGGGCAACGGCATTCCTTATCCCGAGAGTCTGATTGTCAACACCAACGAGAACATCAAGGGGCAGCTGAAGAAGGCCGGCTTCAAGTCGTGCTGGATCAAGCGTGGTGACTTCCACGCCATGCACAAGGAGGACGTGAGCTACGTGCGCCATCCCGAGGAGGCCCAGGAAGTGCTGCAGGAGTACTTCTACCGTGGCATCACGCGTGCCGTGATCAACGTGCACTTGCAGGGTGACCTGGTGAAGTTCTACGGCGTGAAGGACTCGCAGTTCTTCTATTGGTTCTACCCCTTTGACGAGGGCCACAGCAAGTATGGCTGGGAAGAGGTCAACGGCCACTCTCAGGGCATCGACATCGACCTGAAGGAGCTGAAGGACATCTGCACCCGTGCTGCCGATGAGCTGAACGTGGTCATCTACGGCGGCGACTGCATCGTGGATCCTGACGGCACCATCCGCATCATCGACTTCAATGACTGGCCCAGCTTCGCACCGTGCCGCAACGAGTCGGCCCCCCACATTGCAAAGGCTGTGCTGGCGCTGGCCAAGGCCCATCTGGGACTGTAATCAACCATTTATCATCAAAACCACACTGAGCATGACATTAAAAGAAGAGTATCAGGCGTCGCTCAAATCGTCGGACACCGAGGAGTGGTTCGACCTGCATTTCCATCGTCCGCTGGGTTTCCTGTGGGCAAAACTGTTTGAGAAACTGGGCGTGAGCCCCAATGCGATTACCATTGCCAGCATCTTCATGGGTGTGGCAGGCGGTATCCTGCTGTATTTTGGCCAGCCTTATCTGGCTTGGCTCAACTGGGTGGGCATGCTGCTCATCACCTGGGCCGACACGTTTGACAGCGCCGACGGCCAGTTGGCCCGTCTCACGCAGCAGTACTCGCGCATGGGCCGCATCCTGGACGGCGTGAGCGGTGACTTGTGGTTTGCCGCCATCGGCTTTGCATTGGTGTTCAGGGAACTGGACTTTGGCGACAGCTGGACCGGTCCCAATTACTTTGCCGAGCACGAGTGGCTGATTTGGGCTTTGGGCATCGGTTCGGGCTTGAGCCATGCTTTGCAGGCTGCAATGGCCGACTGCTACCGTCAGTTCCACCTGTTCTTCCTCAAGGGGCAGCAGGGCAGTGAGCTGGACAGCGCCGCCAAGCTCAAGGAACAGTATCACAGGCTGGAGTGGGGCAGGAACTTCTGGAGCAAGCTGCCGCTGTTCTTCTACAGCGGCTATACCGCCAACCAGGAGCGCATGACGCCCAACATGCAGCGCCTGCGTGCCGCGTTGAACGAGCGTTACGGCGAGAATGGCGTTCCCAGCCAGGAATTCCGTGACTACTTCCGCCAGCTGAGTCTGCCGCTGATGAAATACACCAACATCCTGACCTTCAACACGCGCATCATCGCCTGCTTCATCGCAGTGCTCATCAATATGCCGTGGCTGTACTTCGTCTTTGAGATCGTTGTGCTCAACCTGCTGCTCATCTACATGGTGGTGCGCCACGAGGGCATCTGCAAGAAGGCGATTAAAGAGTTAGAAGTTAGGAGTTAGAAGTTAGGAGTTATCCTGTCCTTAAGATATCAGTTAGGGTCCCTAGAGTCTGGAATGAGACTTTAAGGACCCTAAAACTTGTTTGATCCTATGATGACTAATCTTGTGGTATCTGCACGGCGCGGACATAGCAGCCATCAATGCGGGGACTCCACATGCGCAACCATTTTGCGTTCTGAAGATCAAAGTCTCGGCCAAAGGCGTAGAAGGGGAGAGCGGTATTGAGCTCGCGTGACCAATAGGCATTTTCTTCGGTGGCTGGCAAGAAGATGCTGTTGCCATTGGGCCCAGTTATCAACAAGCCTTCCACACCATTTTTTGTCGACCACTCCCAAGTGCAGTTTTCCTCCAGCTCGTCAAATTGCTCTTCGTTTGGCATGTGCCACATCGGCCCCCAGTTCACCCAGGCGGCATCGTCTTCGGGCTCCAGTTCAGTCAAGTTGTCAACCGTGCCATAGTCGCTATCGGTACAGTATTTCGTCAGCGTGTCTGAGCTGCCGTTGCACCATTTGTAGTTGCTCCATGGGTTGTTCCAGTCATATTCACGCACAGGCTCAGTCTCGCCCCAGGCGAAAGCGTCGCCAGATTCCTCGGGACTGCTGGCACCCACGTTGCATGTCGCCCACAGCGTTCCGCTGGGCAGGCCCAGGTCAACAGCGTCCTGTTGTGGATTAACATCAGGGAAGACATACGCAGAGACCGGAACTTCAATCAGTGTGCCAAAGGGTGCTGAACGGAAGGTCACCTTACTGTTGTATTGTCCGGGTGTGGTCGCTATGAACGATATCGCTAGCATGACATATAACTTGTCATACACATCAAAGTTTCCGCTCGAGACCAAGCCCCCTCCCCAGTTGAAGTAGAACGGTTCATCGACCGAGCCCATCACAGTTAAGGGGCAATTGGTGCAATTCACGATGGTCAAAAGGCTTGTGCATGTATCTCCAACGCTTGCAACAAAGTCAAGACTCTGCTGCTCGATGTAAAAATCGTTTAACGACATGCGCACGGCACGCACGGGATAACCGTAACTGCGCCTGGCCTGATCAGGGAGTATCCACAGCGAGTTGAAACTCAAACTGAAGGCTTTGCTCGGATCACTCGAAGGACCGAGCGTGCGGGACCAATAGTAGCCTTCACCTTCAGCGTTAGGGAAGGAGGCTTCTCCGGCAGCGGGCAAGAATATGGTGTTTCCGTTGGAGCCTGTAACCAGATAACCGGATGTGCCGTTCCTTTCTAACCACTCCCATGAGCATTTTTCCTTCAGCTCCCGCAACTGCTCCAAGGAAGGCATGCGCCACGACGGCCCCCAGTTAGCCCAGGCAGCATCGTCTCTGGGCTCCAACTCCTTGTCGTCGATCATGCCATATCCGCTATCGGTGCAATACTTGGTGTACAACTCATTGTCATAGTCGTACCACTTATAGTTACTCATGTAATACTCCTCCTTGGGCTCGGTCTCGCCCCAAGCGAAATAGTCTCCGGATTCTTCAGGGCTATTGGCGCCGATGTTCCTGGTCGCCCACAGCGTGCCGCTGGGCAGACCCAGGTCGACGTACTCGGGAACTGGCCCTTCTTCACCTCCCAAGATGATGTTGATAATGACATTTACATCGGCGATGTTGATTTCGCCATCAGTGTTCACATCGGCAGCGGGATTGATGCCATCGCCCAGAATCACATCAACGACGGCGTTCACATCGGCGATATTCACCTCGCAGTCGCCGTTCACGTCACCATAGATGCCTTGAGCATAAACAGTGGTTGGAACTAACATCGCTCCCATCAATAGAACGAATGTTTTAAGCATACTTTTCATCATATTATCAGTTTTAGGGGTTAATGTTGTGCCAAAGATAATCAATTTTTAGTCATCTCACCTTTGTTTACTGTAAAAAAAGGTCCTTAAGGACTTTAAAGACCTTAAGGACCCTAACTTGTTGCAGGGGAGACACATGATTTTGCGTCTCTACATAGGTGGATTAGTATCCGAAGATTTCTTCGAGCGTCAGGCGGTGGATCGGACCAATCTTCTCCAGAGCCTTGATGTCGAGTTCCTTCTCGTCGCCCAGGATGAGGTAACGGTAGGGCTTGTTAGCCATGGACTGCTGCTCAAATTTCACGATGTCGTTGAGCTTGAGGTTGGGCAGTGCGTTGAAGACTACCGAGTTGATGTCATAATCGAGACCCAGGCGCTTGGCAGCGATGTAACTGTTCAGGACGCCACTACGAACGGTGCGGCGGCTGGCCAGCTTCTTCATCAGCGACTCCTTGGCCAGGGCGAAAGCAGCCTCGCTCTGGGGAATGGTGCCCACGATGTTGTTGAACTCGCGCACGCAGTCCATCATCTTGTCGTTCTGGGTGATGATGTAAGTCATGGCATACTCGGGATGTCCCATCTCGTGGGGTTGACGATAGTATGCGGCAGCGGAATAGGCAAGACCGCGTGCCTCGCGCAGCTCCTGGAAGACGATGCCGTTCATGCCGCCACCAAAGTACTCGTTGAACAGGTTGATTGTTGCGGCGTGTTCGGGAGCCCACTGGGTGCCCTCATTGTGATACTGTACCATGTAGATGTTCTTGGCCTCGTAGGGAGCCAGCAGAATTTCGGTCCTCGGGGTTGTCTGCTCCATGTAAGGAGTGCCCACGGGAACAGCTGCCAGGTTCTTTTTGGTCTTGTGCACCTTGCTCAGGCACTTGTTCAGTTCCTTCTCGGTCATGGGGCCGTAGTAAACCACGGTGTGCTGCATGTCGCGCAGGCCCTTGACGAGGTTGATCAGCTCGGCAGGCTTGGTGTCGCGCAGCTGCTGCTCGCTCATGATGTTGGTGTACTCGTTGCGGGGACCGTACATGCCATATTCGTTCAGGCGGCTGAAGCACTCGTCCTGGTTGCTCTTGGCATCGTTACGGCTCTTGAGGATGACATCGACCATGCTCTTGTAAGCGTCCTCATCGACCTGAGCATTCTGCATCAGATCCTCGGCAAGTTTAAGGGCCTCGGGCATGTTCTCGCTCAGGCCACTCAAGGTCAGGTAGGTCTCGTTGTCGCTAACGTTCATCGAGATGTTGCAAGCCAGCTTGTACAGGCGCTGCTTGAACTCGGTGGCGCTCATCTTCTTGGTGCCCAGGAAGTCCATGTAGCTCAAGGCGGTCTCATAGCGGTTGTCGGCCGTGGCACCGAAGTCATACTTATAGGTCAAGGTGAACAAGTCGTCCAGATCGTTGTGCTTGTAGAGCAGCGGCAGCTTCTTGCTGGTCTGGCCTACGGTCATCTCCTTGCTGTAGTCCACAAACTGGGGCTGGATGGGCTCGACGATTTCGCTCAGGATGTTGCGAACGAAGTCGCTCTGCTTGTCACGGTTGGTGGGGATGGGGGTGATGGCGGGCTTGTCGATCTTCTTCTCGGTAGTGTCCACGCCCATGCGCTTGTAAACGCACACAAAGTTGTTGTCCAGCAAGTGGCGGTTGGCAAAGTCCACAATCTGCTGCTTGGTCATGCCGGCCATGCGGTCCAGCTTGCCCACTTCCTGAGCCCAGTCCACGTGGTTGATAAAGGCGTTGACCAGTTGACGGGTGCGGGCTCCGTTGCTGTCAAGGGCGCGCAGGTAGTTCAGCTTGTTGTTGTTGACCACGCTCACGAGCAGATCGTCGTCAAAGTCGCCTGCACGCAGCTTGGCCAGCTCACCGAGCAGGAGTTCGCGCACCTCTTCAAGGGTTTGTCCCTCGTTGGGATAACCCATGAGCATGAGCATCGAGTAGTCGGTCATCGGGTCGGCAAATGCACCAGCGCCCATCACTTTCAAGGGCTGGTTCAGGTTCAGGTCGATGAGACCGGCAGTTCCGTTGGAGAGCATCTCGGACACGAGGTCCAGGGTGTCGCACTGCAGCGAGTTGCCGGCGTCAAAACGCCAGCCCAGAGCCACAAATTCAGCTTCCTGACCAATGACGGTGGTGTCGATGGGAGCCGTGATGGGCTTGAGGGGAGCAAACTCGGGACGATAGAGGTTGTTGTTGGGCTTCCAGCTGCCGAAGTGGCGCTCCAGGATGGCGATGACCTCATTGGGGTCGAAGTCACCGGCCATACAGATGGCCACGTTGTTGGGGCAGTAGTAGTTGTGGAAGTAGTTCTTGATGTTGGTGATCGACGGGTTCTTCAGGTGCTCCTGCGTGCCGATGGTCGTCTGTGTACCATAGGGGTGAGTGGGGAACAACTTGGCGCTCATGGCCTCGAAGATCTTCCTTTGGTCCTGTGCGATGCCGATGTTGTATTCCTCATACACGGCCTCCAACTCGGTGTGGAAACCGCGGATGACCATGTTCTGGAAACGGTCGGCCTGGATGCGTGCCCAGCGGTCCACCTCGTTGGCGGGAATGTCCTCGGTATAGCAGGTGACGTCGGTGCTGGTATAGGCGTTGGTGCCTTGTCCGCCGATGCCGGCCATCAGCTTGTCATACTCGTTGGGGATGTTGTACTGGGCTGCCAGCTGCGAGATGCTGTCGATCTCGTGGTACAGGACGCGACGGCGCTCGGGATCCTTCACGAGGCGGTATTGCTCGTAGCGGGCCTCGATGGTGTCGAGCAGGGCCTTCTCGGCGGCATAGTTGCTCGTGCCGAACTGCTGTGTGCCCTTGAACATCAGGTGCTCCAGGTAGTGGGCCAGACCGGTGGTCTCGGCAGGGTCGTTACGCGAGCCGGTGCGCACGGCGATGTGGGCCGAGATGCGCGGGCTCTGGTGGTTAACACTGAGGAACACCTTGAGGCCGTTGCTCAGGGTGTAGCACTGTGTGGCCATGGGGTCACCGGGAACGGTGGTTGCCACAGCCGGCTTGGCGGCCATGCCCAAGCATGCGAGGGCCGCCAGCAATGAAATCAGAAATCTAAGTCTCATTAGAATTGGTTGATTGGTTTAATTAGTTTAATGGATGTATAGTCGTTAGTTGTGGGCAAAGGTAGTATAATTTTTGAAAAATGACTACCTTTGCAGCCATGAAAAGAATAATGCTGTTTTTAATGGTCATGATGGCGCTTGCTGCAGCGGCGTCTCCCACCGAGTTGGGCGACACGCTGTCGCTGAACGAAGTCACCGTCACGGCCATCAAGCAGAGTGCTGACATGCGCACCCAGGCCACAGCCTTGACCGTCATTAACCGTCAGGAGGCCGAGCGCAACCAGGTGGTATCGGTCAAAACGGCCGCCGACCTGGTACCTAACCTGTTTATCCCCGATTACGGTAGCCGCATGACCTCGACGGTGTATGTGCGCGGCATCGGCACGCGCATCGACCAGCCCGCTGTGGGCCTGACCATCGACAATGTGCCCGTGATGACCAAGGAGAACTACGATTTTGACTTGATGGACATCACACGCTTTGAGGTGCTGCGTGGCCCTCAGAGCATGCTCTACGGCCGCAACACGCTGGGTGGTGTGATGCACGTCTATACCATGTCACCGCTCAACTACCAAGGCACCCGCGCATTGCTTGAGGGCGCCAACCACGGCACCTGGCGTGCGGGAGCGAGCCACTACATGCTGCTCAAGGACGGGCTGGGCCTGTCGTTGTCGGCGCAATATGGCTCAACCAAGGGTGAGTTCACTAACCGCTATAACGGCAAGCGTTGCGATTGGGAGCGCCTGTTCGCGGCCCGCGCCAAGCTTGAGTGGCGCAGTCAGGATGGCTGGTACGTCTCCAATGTGGCCTCGGTGACAACGAGTCGCCAGGGCGGATACCCCTATGAATGGGTCGAGACCGGCGAAATAGCCTATAACGACACGTGCTTCTATCGTCGCACGTCGGTCATGGACGGCTTGACGGTGCTCAAGTCGCTGGACCGCTTCACGCTGTCGAGCATCACCAGCTACCAGTATATCGACGACAACATGACGCTGGACCAGGATTTCACCCCCCGTGACTACTTCACGTTGACCCAGGCCCGTCGTGAGCACGCCATTACCCAGGACCTGGTGGCCCGCAGCCATAACAATGTCGAGGGGTATAACTGGCTGGTGGGTGCCAGCGGCTTCTTCCGCCGCTACACGATGCATGCGCCGGTGGATTTCTACGACTACGGCATTGCTGATCTGATCGAGCGCAATACCAATGAGGCGCTCCCCGAGTATCCTATTGCGTGGGATGCCCGTACCTTCTTGCTGGACAGCGAGTTCACCAGCCCCAACTGGGGCGCTGCGCTGTATCACGAGTCACACTACAATTGGGGCCAGTGGACCGTGTCGGCCGGCCTGCGCATCGACTATGAGCATGCCCGCCTCAACTACCGCAGCGAGACCCACACGGGCTACAACATCATGCGCGGTGCCACGGGCGAAGTCTATGCCCACGAGAACATTGACATTAACGATCGCGGCACACTGAATAAGGATTTCTTTGAACTGTTGCCCAGCGTGAGTCTGAGTTGGCATCCCTGGGTGGGCAAGAACCACACCGTCTATGCCGCTGTTTCACGTGGCAGCAAGGCTGGCGGCTTCAACACCCAGATGTTCAGTGACGTGCTCCAGCAGCGATTGATGACGATGATGGGCATCGGTGTCCAGTATGATATCGACAAAATGGTGGGCTACAAGCCCGAGAAGGCATGGAACTATGAGCTGGGTGGCCATTTTGAATGTTGGGGAGCGAGAGTGCAAAGCGACCTGGGCGTCTTCTTCATGGACTGCCGCGACCGTCAGCTCACTGTATTTCCGCCGGGCAATATCACAGGACGCATGATGACCAACGCGGGTAAAACCCATAGTTGGGGTGCCGAGTTTGCCATGAGCGTGGTGCCCACCGAGTTGACCCGATTCAATGTGAGTTATGGCTTCACTCATGCCACCTTCAAGGACTATAACGACGGCAAGGTGGACCACAGCGGCAAGCGAGTGCCCTATGCACCGATGCACACCCTGTTTGCCGAGGCAAATCATTCGATAAAAATTGGCGGTGATTGGAATAAATTGCTTACCTTTGCCGCCAACGTGCGCGCTGTGGGCGACATCTACTGGGACGAAGCCAACACGATGAAGCAGCCGCTATATGCTCTGTTGGGTGTATCGATTACCTGGAAACAAGCGCATTATAGCTTGCAACTGTGGGGCCGCAATCTGACCGATACCGACTATAGGACGTTCTACTTCGTGTCGATCAAGCACCACTTCCTGCAGCGCGGTCATGGCCGCCAATTGGGCGCGACCCTGCGTTTTGACTTTTGAGATTTATGAGAATCTGAATAGAAATTTTATTTTCATGTTTTATTCACTGCTTTAGAGTAATTATTTAGAGTTTTTAATGACAAATGTTATGAAGAAATTGTTTTCAATGCTTTTTATCGCTGCCATGTGCTGCATGGCATTGGTTTCCTGTGGCAATGACGAGCCGAGTAAGACCCCTTCTCCCAAAATCAGTTTTGAAGTTCTAGACAATGAAGTTATTGTGACAGCAGTTGGTCAAGGTGAGATATTACTATATCAGGACGAAATTCCTACTACCAACCCTACATCGGTTTCTCGTACCTACAGTACCTATAGTGTCAAATTTACAGCAACTGCACAAGAAGAAGGCAAAACTATTAGTGACATTGCTACCCTTGTCATTGAAATTCCATCTTCCAAAGCCTTTAGTTTGAGCTCTGTCTATGAGAATCCCACTGACACGCACTTCCAGTTTGACATTGATATGGAGAAGGATTCGAGCAGTATCTACTTGTACAACATCGTCTTCCGTATTGGTGAGACCACGTCGCCCGCTATGAGCATTCGCATCGACGCTCCCGTTACCGTGGACAAGACCGGCAAAATCTACACCTATGCCGGCACGGGCATTATGCCATACATGATGCGTGGCAATACGTTAGTACCGATGACAGGCGACGCCTATCTGGTAACCAACCTGCTGTGCAATGTTAACACCGAGGCCAAGACCTATGACATCAAGTTTGACTGCCATGGCGGCCATTTCGAAGATGCTGGTCGTCTCAAGTGATTGGAGCCGTTTTTAACGTCATTTAATATAAAAATCCTTACAAATGGCGCAAGATTGAGTGCGCCATTTGTTTTTTATATAAATTTGCAGCGTTTATAAACAAGGATAAAGAATGAAGAAAATCTTTTTGCTGATAGCAATGGCCGGTGCTCTCATGATTGCTGTCTCGTGCAGCGACGATGACGAGCCCAAGCGCGGCAATGGCGTGTTTACTGTCAACACGCCGATGATCAACCACATGTATAACACAATCACTGGCGAAGTCCTTGGCTTGAGCAATACACACAACAAGTTAACCATCGACACCGTCAAGCATACTGCATCGCTCGAGCTCGTCTATAACGACGGCACTGAGCACACCTTGGTCCTCAAGGACTTGACGGCTCGGGCCAAGCGCCTGGGCTTTTATGAGTTGAGCTCGCCGAGCTATGCCCAGTTCAGCGGTTATGTCGATTTTAATGAGAGTTCGATGCGTTACCGCTATACGACCGAGAGCGGCCTGCGTGTGGTCTCGACGATGAGCGAGGTGTTCTTCCTCAAGACGAACAACCACATTTCCTATGACGACTCCACCACAAGCACCCAGATGGAGAACGTCATGTACGAGTTCTCCTTCACGCCTGGCAGGGATAAGGCCGTTGTGAAGGTCATGGGAATCACTCATGCCAAGGATGTGAAGTATTTCAATTCCATCACCGCCATGAACATGCCTTACACCATCACGCCCAACGGATATGTCTTGTCGGGGAAGAATATTCCCACCACGGCCCGATACATTGCCACTTACGACAGTACTTACACTAACGAGAAGACAACGACCGATTATCCATTCAAGACGTTTGACGCCGAAGTTGACCTGATAAATGATTTTATCGACGCCGTCTATATGATGGGTGAGCATGCCACAGTGACAGCAACTGGCAGGACCTATCCCGATTACACAGCATACTAATCAATAACATAACAACTATTAGAAACAATGAAGAAATTATCATTTTTGCTCATATCGCTGCTGGCAGTGACCCTGCTCACCGCCTGTGGCAATGAAGATGAGCCTGTCAACAAGCAGTCGTTCACCTCAACAATCAACTGCCGCGCCATTGATGGCGACCAGGTGGTGTTCTCGCAGAGCAGCGCCAAGGTGGAACTCAACTACACCGACATGAACATCCAGTTCAACGCCAGTTACAACGATGCTAACGGCCACGCTGCCACGCTGACTACTCCTGTAATGAAGCTGAAAAACATTTCACCTACGGTCTATGAATTTGAAGCCTCCTCGTCACAGCAGGTCGGTGGCAGCAGCGTTGAGTCGCTTGGCGGCTATATCGACTTTGCAACCGGCATGATGTGGTACACCATCAACACCGGCTCGAGTGAAGTGGTGTGCTCCACCCATCTCCTGTATGCCTACTCGACCACCACAATCACCAATCCTGATAACGGCAACCATGGCAGCCACCAGATATCGGCCTACCTGTTTGCCATTGATTCCAAAGGTGAGACCTGTGTCCTGCAGATCACCAATTTCATGTCGACATTGAACGGTTCGATTGATGCTACCGAGGTTCGTTATGACGGACTGACCGTGACGCCCACCGTTACGGGTTACAAGATTACTGCCGATGAGGTAGAGTCCAATTACACTGGCTTCTACAAGCTTACTGACGTGGACTTCACCCTTGACGAGCAGTGCATGACCATCAACGGCACCTTTAAGTGCAATGGTAAGGACTATGAGGTGACAGGTCCCCTCTTCCCCAAGACTTCGTCTAACTGATGACTCATCACATGACAGCCGTCCCCGCTGTGCAAATTGCATCGGCGGGGACGGTTTGTTTTATAACGGGGGTAACGGGCATGACGGAGATATTGAGGAGCCAAAATGATAAAAAAAGCAAAAGAATTGGCGAGGATGGGGCTTGTTGGCGAAATTTTTGCTAACTTTACGGCTCAAAACGATAATTCATGGCAGCACGTGAGAAATATGACGAGGCTCAAGTGATAGAGCAGTTGCACAACCAGGCGACGTGCAAGGCGGCCTTCGGTAAAGTCATCGAGCACTACAGTTCGCAGCTTTACTGGCAGATCCGCCGCATGGTCATCGACCATGACGACGCCAACGACGTGCTGCAGAACACGTTCCTGAAGGCGTGGACGAGCATCGACAACTTCCGCGGTGATGCCAAGCTCTCGACGTGGCTCTACAAGATCGCCATCAATGAGAGCATCACCTTCGTCAACAAGAAGAAAGCGATGAACCAGCTGTCGATTGATGACGACGAGAGTTTCCTGGTCAACCAGCTCGAGAGCGATGAGTGGTTTGACGGCGACGAAGCGCAAATCAACCTGCAAAAGGCGATTGCCACGCTGCCCGAGAAACAGCGCTTGGTGTTCAACCTGCGCTACTACGATGAGATGAAGTATGACGAGATGAGCGAGATCCTGGGTACCAGTGAAGGAGCCCTCAAGGCGTCTTATCACCATGCTGTTAAAAAAATCGAACAATTTTTGGGTGAGACCAATTAAACTTTTTTGACGTTTGCAAGTCAAATAGGCGTTATGAAACGAGAAGACTCCACAATATTGAATAAATACGGTAAGGATCCGGGCTTTAAAGTGCCGGAGAATTACTTTGATGATTTCAATAAGAAGATGGCAGCTATGCTGCCCGACGTTGAAATCACCCCCGTCGATGTCAAGCCCACGATGTGGCAACGCGTCAGGCCGCTGGTATACCTGGCAGCGATGTTTGCCGGCGTGTGGTGCATGATGTCGGTATTCACCCACCTGAACGGTTCCAGCAACCTGGGTGTCGGGGCTGTAGCCGAGAAGCTGCAGGACGACAAGAACAACGTCGAGGAATTCCTCATGAGTGGCTCGGTGAGCGACTACGACATCCTCAACTACGAGGACTCGGTGGCCATGAGCAACGAGGAAGACCTCACAAACGACTAAAAAACTGAACAATGAAAAGACTTCTGACCATACTGATTGCTACGCTCGTCATTGCCAGTGCGATGACGGCACAGAACAAAGGTCGCTCCAAGTTTGCGACCGACATGTATCAGGCCAAGCATGAAATGATCATCGAGGAATTGGGTCTCACCCAAACACAGCAAAAGCAGTTCATGCCCCTGTACGAGCAGATGGAGAGAGAAATTTATCAGGTGAACCGCAACGCGCGTGCGCTGGCTAATGAGGTAGAGAAGAAGAAGAATCCCAGCGACCGCGATTATGAAGTAGCCGCCTCGGCACTGTCCAACACTAGGGTTCAGGAAGGCGATATCGAGGCCAAGTACTTTGAGAAGTTCTCAAAGATACTTTCCAAGAAGCAGCTCTTCCAGCTCAAGCAGACCGAGCGTAAGTTCACTCAGGAGATGCTGTCCAAGAAACGCAAGAGACAGTAAAGGTCAAGAAGTTGTTTCATGATCAACTCAAAGAATAATCCCGCAACACTACTACGGCAGCAAGTTGCGGGATTAGTTATTCGTTGTAATCAGCCTTGTGGCTGTCTCATGCGCTCTGGTCGCTGTGGAAGGCGACTAGGCCGGGCATGGAGCTGAGAAGGATCTTCCTGACGGTGGCACCGAAATCGTTGGCGACCTCGAGCAGGATCTCGCTGTAGGTCGTGGCGATGGGGCCGACGAAATTCACGGGGTAGCTCTTGTAGTCATATTGTGACACGTTGCGCTCAAAGAACCGTTTGAACTCACCGGCAATCAGGTTGTGGACGTAGGGGTTGTCCAGGTGCTCGCTCAGGAAGAACGAGTAGGTGCGCAGGTTGCGTGTTGCGGCGGGGTTGTTGAGCACCGCATCGAGCACCTCGGCACGCGTCACCTTGTATTTGTCGAAGAAGGCATCGGTGAGCTCGTGGGGAGCCAACCCCTTGAGCGCATCGCCCAGGAACACGCGTCCCAAGGCTGCGCCACTGCCCTCATCGCCCAAGATGAATCCTAACGCGGGCACATTCTTGACGATCTCGTTGCCATCGTAGTAGCACGAGTTGCTGCCCGTGCCCAGGATGCATGCCAGGCCCTGCTCGCGCACGAGCAGGCCTCGGGCGGCACCTAGCAGGTCGCTCATCACCGTCACCGGTGTCTTGAACTGGGCAACCAGCGAACCCTCGATGATCTTGTTCTTCTCGGGGCCCGAGCATCCGGCTCCATAAAAATAGACGTGGCTCCAGCGGCGCTTGAAGAATTCCGGCGGGAGTTCAAGGCGTATGCTGTGGCTGATCTCGCGTCGCGTCATGAAAAACGGGTTCAGGCCTGATGTGAAAGCATGAGCCAGCACCTCGCCACCCTCAACGAGTGACCACTCGGTGCGTGTTGTGCTGCTCTCGGCAATGAGAGTGATATTTTGACCTTTGATGACGCCCATCTTGGTTAACAGGTGTATAGTTGTGTTAATAAAATCTTAAAATCGGCTTTCCGCTCGTTAAAACGGCCACAAAGATACGCAAAATTCCTGTCTCCGGGCGAGGATTCGCCATACAATTCCGTTTTCTAAACGATAATTAACATAAAACAACATCGGTTAACCATGCATTTGGCCATATAGAAGCACCCGTGGCGTGTATGGCCACGGGTGCGTGCTGTCTCTAACGATTCAAGAACTGATTGTCTGTGGTTGTCGTGCGTTTATGCGATGTCGATTACGCGGTCCATCTTCTTCTCGGGCTCGGGAGCGAGCTTGGGCAGTTCAATGGACAGGATGCCGTCCTCGACCTTGGCACTGATGTGCTCCTTGTCCACCTCGTCGGGCAGGATGTAGGTCTGCTCGTAGTTGCTGTAGGAGAACTCGCGGCGCACGTAGTGGAACTTCTCGCACTCGTCCTTGCACGACTTGTCCTCATGCTCGGTCTTGTTCTCGATCTTGACCACGAGGTTGCCCTCGTTGTTGATATTCACCTTGCAGAGCTCCTTCTTCAGGCCTGGAGCTGCGACCTCCATCGTGAAGGCCTTGTCGCTCTCCTTGACGTTGACTGCGGGAGCCGTGGTCACGTGGCGCGGAGTCCAATCCATATCAAACAGGTCATTGAATGCGGTGTCTAACCAGTTGTTGCGGTTGTTTCTGATTACAGGAAAATACATAGTCATTACCTCCAATTTCTTTTTATTTTATGAGTCTATTTATTGTTTGTTGTCTCTGTTGTGCTTGCCGGTCTTGTGACCCGCTTGCGACTAAAATGGAAGCAAAACCAGTGCCAACAGCCCAAAGTATAACTACTGTTAAAATTCAAAGACACCGTGTCATGTTTTTAAACTATTTTAAACGAAAAACTGACAAAATGGCAGTTTTGTAACAAAAACAATAGGGCCCTCGCAATGGGACCCTATCGTTTTTTATCTCTAGAGATTCTGGATTGTTGCCGGGAAGGCTACAGTTTCACCTTGCTGGTGGCTGTGCGGCCGTTGATGTGGACGCGCACAAGATATACTCCTGTTGGCACATCGGCCACATTCAGGCAGTTGTTGCCGGCTGCTTTGATGGCGCGGCCCTGGATGTCAAGCAGTTCGACGCCTTGTACATAGGTGTCGGCACTCACGACGATGTAATCGCCAGCCACGCGCACCTGCATGTTGGCCAGGCGTGCCTCGTCGATGCCGCTGGACTCTTTCTTGAGCAGGTTGTCGAAGCGGATGGTGCCCGTTTTGCCCATCAACGGCTGTTGACGCGCCAAGTGGAATGAACGCACATGGAACGTGCCGTCATACAGGTCATCAAGCGGCACGGCCACATAGCGCCATCCGTGGAAATCAATCTTGCCCAGAGGAATGAGAGTCGACATCGAGGGTGAGGTGGAGGGGTCGTTGAGCTCGACATACACGTTATTATAGCTCATGTCACCCCAGATGTGCAGTCCCAGCGTGTCGCCACGCACATAGCTTTCGGTTGTTGGATTATTGAAGTTGACTACCAGGATATTCTCGTTGGCCATGTCATAATCCAGCTGCAGTGACTTGCTGCCGAAGAGCCTTTCGGTCGATGCTTTGATGCTGTTGCCGCTCACGCCCATGGGGAATGAGATTTCGAAATTGCTGGCGTCCTCGAAGTCCTCGGCAACTTGCATGCCGGGCTTGTCGGCGCCTGCGTCAACGCCATGGAAGAGGATGTCGCGGGCTGCGGGCAGGTGAATGCCTGCCGTGTCGGCAATATCCACGTCGAGGATAAGGTGGTAATCCTTGCCGACCTCGATGTCCTTGGTGAGCGGGATGCGCACGAAACCGTAGTCGTCGCCTTTCTTGTTGTACTTGATGCTGCGCTTGTTCCATGCCAGCTCGTTGCCCTCGCTGTCGAGCACATGCAAGCGGTTGAACAGGTTGTAGGTGTCCAGCATCGAGTCAACACGCAGTTCCACAGTGGGCTTGGTATAGTTTACCGGTGCGCCCTCATAGGGGAAGACGGCCAACTCGGTCAGGTGGTTGCGCTTCTGGGTATAGAACTGCATCGTGAAATCCTGGTCCATGGGGGTCCCGCCGCCATGCTCGGCGGTTTTCTTGAGCGTGAAGGTGTAGAGGGTGTTCACGTCGAAGGCATCCTTCGGCGTGAAGATCAGGCGGTAGTAGGAATCCTCCCAGCTGAAGGTGCCATCGACAGGCGGATCGAGCGTGAACGCGTCGCAGGTCGTCGCGCTGTCCATGTCCCAGTTGAAGGTGAGCACGATGCGCTCGCTGCACTTCACGGCAGGGTCGCCCTCGTTCCACACGGGACTGTAGTCCACCACCACTGGCGCCGTGTCGCGCACGCGCTTGAGGTAGAAATTCTGATAGGTGGGCGCATTGGCCGTGACGGTGACGGTAGCCGTCTGCAGGAAGTGCGACGGCTCGCTCACCTCGACGGTATAGGTGCCGGGATCCACATACTTGAACACATAGATGCCGTTGCGCAGCGTGTCGGTCACGCAACGCTGCACCTCGTTGCCGTTCTGGTCCAGCAGGCGCACAGTGGCGCTGTGGATGGGCATGAGGTTGTCGTCACCGTAGACGATGAACGGCTGTGGGTTCTCCTGCAGGCGCTTGATGCGGTCATCGCGCACGTTTCCCGTCACCACGCCCTGGGCGAAGTAGTCCAGACGGCCGAAGTACTTGTCGGCACCCAGCGAGATGTTCCAGCCCTCCATCCAGCAGTAGTAGAAACTCAGCAGGCGGTAGGCTTCGGGGATGTAGTCATGGAACGAACCCTCGCTCAGGTTGGCGACCGCACGGTTGCCGCGCAGCACGCCATAGCCCTGGGTGCCCCATTCGGGACGGAACGACCAGTCGCCCCAGATCTGGTAATTGTGGGTCCAAACCGTACTCTGGCTAGCATACAGGTAGGGCTCCAGGTCGGCCGCCAGCACATCGGCATTGGCGACTTGCGGGCTACCCGTGTAGCCGCGGTAGAATACCATCGGGAAGTTGTTCACCGCACTGGTGCCCGTGGCATTGCTGTGGATGGAGTAGAACACATCGGCGCCGCTCTGGTTGCACAGGGCGACGATGGTCGAGAGCGCCAGGTCGTCGGCAGTGGTGTTGGTCACGCGCGAGATGCTTGTCCTGTAACCCTTGTACTGCAGGATTTCGCGCAAGGCGAGACCCTTCCTCAGATTGGATTTCGACTCCCATGAGCCGGCGCTGTCCCCCTGGTGGAAGGGGTAGATGACCATGTTGCGGTCATCACTGTCATAACCGCCGTGTCCCGGGTTGATGTACACATGGGGTTGCTGCGCATTGGCGATGTTTACGGCAAAAAGCGCCAGCAGCACCATCATCGTTGATTGAAGTAATAGCTTTTTCATGACTTGCCGGCGTTTTTATTCGTAAATGTTGATTTTCATCTCATGCAGCAGTCCGTCGATGGTCGTGTAAACGATTTTACCGCCACCGCAGGTGGGCTGCATCGCCATCGAGGCGGGTTTGGTCAGTTCGGTTTGCCATGTGCCGTCGGCCTTGAGCAGCACAATCTGGGACGAGGTGAACTGGTGCCCGTCGTCCTTGGCGTTCTGGGCCACGAGGTAGTCGTTGTTGTACCAGCACGGCATCTCGTAGTTGCCCAGCATGGCCAGCATCTGGCCGCGCAGGTCAATGACCACGATACCTTTACCGGCGGCAAAGAAGGCCACCTTTTTCCCGTCGGGCGAGAGTGATGCCCACAGGTAGCCGGCCCACGAGTCCACGGGAGTGAATACGCGTTCCTCACCGTTCACGGTCACATGCACGCGGTTGCCCTCGGTCCAGGCTGCGCTGCCGATATCGCTTTGGGACTGGTAGTCGCGACCGCCGGGGGCCTTTAACGCGCCGCCACGTGAGGCCGCTACGGCACGCACGGCACCGTGCTGCGGCTCGGTGAGTTGCGCGGTCTTGTGGGTCGTGGGGTCAAACAACTGCCCAGTGCGGTAGATCAGGTGGTTTTCCTGCACCTGTTGGGTAACGAAGTACACTTTGCCATCACCGCCCCAGCAAGCGTCATTGCCGGCGACATAGCCGTCGGTTACGGTTGTCGTCACGTTGTCAGTGAGGTCATAGAACTTCAGGGAGCCGTTCTCGCTCAAAAACAGCAGGCGGTCCCCTGCCTGGTTGAGCACGGGATAGTAGGCCGGGCCCTCAACTCCCTCGAGCAGGCGTTGGCGCGAGACCACTTCCACCTCCTGTGCCATGGATGGCAGCAACACGGCCGCCATCATGATCAGCATCGTTAATTTCTTTATTGTCATCATTGGTTATGGTGATTAAAATTATGTATTCCCTTATTTTTTCGGCTTTTGGTTCTTGGACAGTTTCAGGTTCTTGTACGACGACTGGTTCTTTTTCACCTTGACCTTGGTGGTCATGTAGAGCTTATCGCCGTAGTACAGTTCCAGTTTGTATTTGTCGGGCAGCAGGTTGGTGAAGACAAACACGCCGTTGTCGCGGTTATCGACCGTGTAAACACGGTTCAACGAGCCTCGGCCATTGTACAGGCGCACAATCGCGCCGTTGATGGGTAAGAGCCTGTCCTCGGCAAACTGGCGTTTGTCCTCGTCCTGACGTGGAATGTCTGACCAGCGCACCGTGCCGGCGATGACGCCGTTGTTGAATTTGTTTTTGCGTCCGAAGTATTGGTCGAAGCCCAACGACTGGTTCCAGGCTTCCAGCCAGCAGTAGCTGTCATTGAGCAGGCGCTCGCGCTCGGGCAGATAGTCATGGAACGAACCCTCGCTCAAGAAACCCGGCAGCTTGTTGAAGCGCAACACGCCCAGGCCCACCTTGTAGCCCCAGTCGTAGAATGACCAGTCGCCATTGCTGCGCTGATCGTTTGTCCACACGGCGAGTTCGCTGCCGTAGAGGTGCTTCATCACCAGTTGGCTCAGTTTCAGGCTGCCCTCCACTGCGGGCTCGCCGTCCCAGCCGCGGTACAGTCCCAGCGGGAAGTTGACGCGCTTCTCGATACCCGTCGCATTGCTATGGATGGAGAAGAAAACGTCGGCACCGCTGTTGGCGGCCAGCGAAACAATTTCAAACAGATCCAGGTCGTCCTCGGTGTTGTTTGTCTTGCGTGAGATGGCGGTCTCGTAGCCCTTGTTCGTGAGGATCTCCTGCAAGGCGAGTCCCTTGGTCAGGTTGGAGTTGGATTCATAGTAGTGCAGGGTGTCCTGCTCGCCGATGACCCACGTGGGCACGTGGCGGTCGTCGCTGTCATGGCCGCCGTGGCCGGGATTGATGAACACGCGCGGAACGTCCAGCTTGGCGGCATTTTTCACTTTCTCGGTTTTGTTCTTGCCGCTGGCCAGCGGTTGCAGGGCTGCAGGTGCGATATCCAGCTCCAGTTGCTTGACGGTGCCGTCGTAGATGATGCTGTAGACCACCTTGTCGCCTGCCACCATGGGCTGAACGGCACGCTCATCCTTACCGCTGATGGGCTTGCACACCTCGCCGTCAACCGACAGCAGCCAGATGTGCGACCCGCTCAGGCGCACGTTGCCCGCATTGCTCATCGCAACGATGTAGTCGTTGTTGTACCAGCAGGGCATCAGGAACTCGCCCAGGTCGGCAATGATCTCACCGTTGAGGTCACAGACGTACAACCCTTTGGAGGCTGCTTCAAACAGGACCTTGGTGCCGTCGGGCGACAGCGATGCCCACAGGTAGCCGTTGCTATCCTTGACGGGTTGCAGTGCCCGTCTTGTGCCCGCATCGTCCACCAGGTAGAGCACATCGCCGCGCGTATAGGCCCAAGCACCCACCTGCTTGCTGCTGCGGTACACATTCTTCTCACCGTTGATGACAACGCCCTGGGCAGCCTGCAGTGGCTGCACGCGGCCGTGCTGGGCCTTGAGCACCACCTTGTCCTTGCCGGTGGCGGGGTCATAGCAGTGGCCTGTGCGATAGACCAGGCCGTTTTTCTTGCGTTGCTGTGTCACGTAATATACCTTGCCGTCCTTGCCGATGATGGCGTCAAAACCGGGATAGCCCTTACTGGCCACTGTCGTCACGGCACCGGTCATGAGGTTCTTCAGCATCAGGCTGGTGCCCTCGGTGGGGGAGTATAGCAGCCATTGGCCATCGTAGCTTAACTGAGGGAAAAAGCCGCAGCTGTCCACCAGTGTTTTGGGGCTGCCGGTCTTTACGCCTACCGCTGTGGCGCTCATCGTCCACAGGCATAATACTGCAATCAATAGGAAAAGTTTTTTCATCACAATGTCCTGTTAAGTTATCATTCTGAAAGGCAAAGGTAGATAAATCTTTTTATTTATCATTTTTTTGCCTATCACTATTTTTTAACACTCGGGTTACATCACGATAGGTGACTATATTATAATAACGTGTGCCAGCCGTTGGAATTGCACGAATTATCCTTAAAAAATGTAGTTAAATCATAAATAATGTTGTAAAACGGGGCCTTGAGGGGTGAATACTTTGGATTTTCGTGGGTTATTACTACTTTTGTTGCATTAGAGTTTACGTAAATCATCTAAAAATCAAGATATGAGAAAATCCAGTCAAGTTTTGTTGAGTTTGTTGGCTGCTTTGGCGGTGATGTGCCCGGCACAGGCCCAGACCTTCACCCAAGAGCAGCAGGATGCCATACAGCGTATTATCGGCAGTAAATTGCCCGAGCACATGGGCGTGGGCGAACTGAAGGTGCGCTCGCTGACCTTAGAGAACGACACCGTCAAGGTGGACGTGAGCGAGAACTTCGGGGACGTGCCATTCACCCAGGCTGGGGTGGAGCAGATGCGCGGCGAGATACGTGAGGCCCTGGGTGCCGGGTATGAGGACTATCCCATGCTCATCACCATTGTGGGAAACGACATCAACAAGTATTTTGCCGACTATGAGCCCGCCTACAAGCGTTCGCACAAACCCTTCATCAGTGAACTCGACGCCAACCGCCACTACAAGCACGGCCTGGACGGCAACATTGTGGCGATGTGGCCCAGCCACGGCTGGTATTTCGAACCCAAACTTAACCGCTGGGAGTGGCAGCGTGCGCGCTTGATGCAGACCGTCGAGGACATGTACACCCACAGCTATGTGCTGCCTTTCCTCATTCCCATGCTGGAGAATGCAGGCGCCTATGTGTGGAATGCGCGTGAACGTGACACCCACAACTACGGCGCTGTGGTCGATAACGACGGCGGTGTGGCCCAGTCGGGCTACAGCGAGCTCAACGGCAAGCAAAAGTGGCAGGACGGCACGGAGCCCGGTTTTGCCTACCAGCGCACCGAATACAAGGACTTTGAAAATCCCTTCACCGAGGGCACTTACCGCATGGTCAAGGCCGAAAAGGACAAAAAGAAACTCTCGACCGCCACGTGGGATGTTGATATGCCCTACGCCGGCGAGTACGCCATTTACATTTCTTATAAGTCACTGCCCAACAGTGCGCGCGACGTGACTTATACCGTCAACAGCCAGAGCGGTGCCCGCCAGTTCCGTGTCGACCAGACGATGGCAGGCGGCGTGTGGGTCTATCTGGGGACTTTCCCGCTGGCCCAGGGCGTGAACAAGGCGGTAGTCGTGGTCTCTAACCTGAGCGATGAAAAGGATGCGGTCATCACTGCCGATGCCATCAAGGTGGGCGGCGGCAAGGGCAACATCGTGCGCCGTGTGGCATTGCCCACCGAGGAGAACCGCCGCATCGCCGCCGAACAGGAAAACGAGAAATACCTGGGCAAGGAAGGTGTGGAATACAGCTACATCGGCAGCGGCAACCACCCCTGGTTCCACCTGGGCTCGCGTTACTACCTGCAGTGGGCCGGCTTCCCCGATACCGTATATTCTACCTCACATGGCATCAACGACTATACCGACGACTATCGCAGCCGCGGCGAGTGGGTGAACTATTTGGCCGGCGGCAGCGACGTGCTGCCCGACCGTGGCGGCCTGAAGGTGCCTGTGGACATCTCCTTCTGCCTGCACACCGATGCCGGCAGCACCCCCGATGACGAAATCGTGGGTACCCTGCTCATCTATTGCACCAACAGCGATGGCAAGAAGTTCGGCAAGTATGCCAACGGTACGCCCCGTGAACTGTCGCGCCGCTACTGCAACCTGCTCTCAACCGAGATTGTCAAGGACATCCGCGCCAAGTGGGAGCCCAACTGGACACGCCGCGGCATGTGGGACAAGAGTTACTACGAGGCCCGTGTGCCCGAGGTACCGGCTGTGCTTATGGAGCTGCTCTCGCACCAGAACTTTGCCGACATGAAATACGGTCTTGACCCGATGTTCCGCTTTGACGTGAGCCGAGCTATATATAAAGGTATGTTGAAGTTCATCGCCCAGCGCGATCACCGCTCCTATGTGGTGCAGCCGCTGCCTGTCAACAGCTTTGCCATCAGCAAGACCGATAAGCGCCATTATCTGCTCACGTGGGAACCTACCCCCGACACGCAGAGCGAGAATGCCGACGCCACTTCCTATATCGTGTGTGAGCGCATTGGCCTGGACGGTGGTTTCAGGGAAATTGCGACCGTCAAGGGTCCGCAGTACAGCGTGCGCATCAACGACCACGACATTCATTCCTATCGCATCATCGCCATGAACGACGGCGGCCGCAGCTTCCCCAGCGAGACGTTGAGTCTGGGCGAGGTGGCCGGCAGCCAGGGCGACGTGCTGGTGGTCAACGGCTTTACCCGTGTGAGCGCTCCCGATTGGTTTGATGGTCCCGAGCGTGCCGGCTTTGATGACAACAAAGACCACGGTGTGCCTTACATCCAGCAGATCAACTACCTGGGCTCGCAGTACGAGTTCCGCCGCGCCATCGAGTGGACCGACGATGACGCGCCGGGCTTTGGCTCCAGCCGCAGCGACTGTGAGACGATGAACGTGGCAGGTAACACGTTCGACTATCCCGCCGTGCACGGCGAGGCACTGATGAATGCCGGTTACTCCTTTGTTTCCTGCAGCCAGCAGGCTCTGGAGAATCACTATAATGCCGATGATTACAAGATGATGGACTTGATCCTGGGCAAGCAAAAGGAAATCAAGACCGGCAGCGGCTTGATGCCCACGCGCTTCAAAATCTATACCTCAGGCCTGCAGGATGCCCTGCGCCGTTTTACCGCTGCTGGCGGCAGCGTGTTGTTGACGGGTGCCTATGTGGGCAGTGACCTGTGGGACAATGCTGCAGGCAATGACGACGAGGCAGGCAAGTCCTTTGTCAAGGACGTGCTCGGCTTCGAGGGCTTGCACGGCAGGGCGTCGCTCGACGGTACCATCAGCGCTGTTGACAGCCCCGAAATGCGCCTGTCCTCGCCTGGAGCATGGACGTTCGTGAGCAAGTTGAACGACAAGCAGTATGCCGTAGAGTCGCCCGATGCCATCCGTGCCAGCGACAGCCGCGGCTTTACCTGGATGCGCTATGGCGAGAACGGCCTGCCCGCTGCCATCGCCAGCGACCGTGGCAGCTACCGCACCGTGGTCATGGGCTTCCCGCTCGAGGCTGTGACGACCACCCAGGAACGCACTAGCCTGATGAGCCGCATCATGGACTACCTGAAATAAGAAAATTCAATATTACAATAACAATATAAAGAACAACAATCATGGGAAGAATTAATTGCTTTATTCCGTTTGTCAGCGCCAAACAGGCCGCGCAGACCATCGAGCACCTCAAGGCTCAGGAACTGGTGAACAAGATTTACTTGCTTGCCACGGTAGATAAGCCCGAACCGGTTGAGGGTTGCGAAATCCTCCCCGTCAATGTGCTCTTCTCGAGCGCCACGATGCGCGAAATCGCTGCTCATGCCGATGCCGATTATGTGCTGCTCTACACCAAGTATGACACCCTGAAGATGGGCCCGTTCTCGCTGGAACGTTTTGCCAAGTTAGGCGACGACACCCAGTCGGGCCTGCTCTATGCCGACCACTACAACGTGACCGACAAGGGCGCCGACAAGGCTCCCGTTATCGACTACCAGATGGGTAGCCTGCGTGACGACTTCGATTTCGGCTCGGTGATGTTCTTCTGTGGCAAGTGCTTCAAGAAGGCTGTCGAGGCGATGAAGGCCAACTATGAGTTTGCCGGTTTGTATGACCTGCGCCTCAAGTTGTCGCAGTTTGCCGCCATTACCCACATCAACGAGTTCCTCTACAGCGATGTTGAGCTGGATACCCGCAAGAGCGGTGAAAAGATCTTCGACTATGTTGACCCGCGCAACCGCGGCCGCCAGATCGAGATGGAAAAGGCCTGCACTGAGCACCTCAAGGAAATCGGCGGCTATCTGCCCGCTACCCGTGAGGAGAACGGCGAAGAGGTGCCCAACTTCCGCCATATTGAGTTTAATCAGGGTGACTTTGAGGTCGAGGCAACGGTGATGATTCCCGTGCGCAACCGCATCCGCACCATCCGCGACGCCATCGATTCTGTACTCAAGCAGGAGTGCAACTTCAAGTTTAACCTGATGGTGGTGGACAATTTCTCGACCGACGGCACCCGCGAGGCCATCGCCGAGTATAACGACCCGCGTCTCATCCACATTATTGCCGACTACTATGACATGGGCATCGGCGGTTACTGGAACCTGGCTGCCCACCGCCAGAACGTGGGCAAGTTCATCGTGCAGCTCGACAGCGACGACATGTACAAGGACGAGCACACCCTGCAGACGATGGTAGATGCTTTCTACGAGCAGAATGTGGCTATGGTTGTGGGTACCTATCAGATGACCGACATCAACCTCAATCCCATTCCTCCCGGCATCATCGACCACAGGGAGTGGACACCCAGCAACGGCCGCAACAATGCCCTGCGCATCAACGGTTTGGGCGCTCCCCGTGCCTTCTATACTCCCGTGCTGCGTGAGGTGAAGATTCCCAACACCAGCTATGGCGAGGACTATGCACTGGGCCTGAACATCTCGCGCAATTATCAGATTGGGCGCGTGTATGACCCCGTCTATCTGTGCCGTCGTTGGGATGACAACAGCGATGCATCGCTCGATGTCGAGAAGGTGAACCGCAACAACCTGTACAAGGACCGCATCCGCACCTGGGAGTTGCAGGCCCGCATCGCATTGAATAAGAAGTGATAAGTTTCAGAGATAAGTTCTTAGTTTTCAGTATGGTTTGTGTCGCCTATTAAAGCTAAAGGCGAGGTGATTATACTTACAACTTAAAACTCAAAACTTAAAACTAATAACTGCTATTATGAACTACAGCAAATCGGTAGATAGGCTCATATTCAGGCAACTGCGTGACTGGGACGTGGCGGGACGCAATTATGCGGCGCTCGCCGACGTGACCACGCGCCGTATCGTCTTGGGCGAATCTGCCGTAGTGCTGCAATTCAATCCTGAGCGGCGCCGTTCATCGGCCGCCGCTATCGACGGGAAGTCGCTTGCTGGCCGCAAGTGTTTCCTGTGCAGTGAGAACCAACCCGTTAAGCAAAAGGCCGTGCTGTGGGGTGACCATTACAAGATTCAAGTCAACCCTTATCCCATCTTCAAACGTCACCTCACGATAGCCGACCTGAGCCATGGTCCGCAACGCATTGCAGACAGGGTGGGGGACATGTTGTCGCTGGCCAAGGACCTGCCCGACTTTGTCGTGTTCTATAACGGACCACAATGCGGGGCTTCGGCTCCCGACCATGCTCATTTCCAAGCTGGCGCCAAGGGCGAGTTGCCGCTGTGCGACGAGTTGTCTCATGCCACGACCCAGATGCTGGCCGACGGCGACGAGGGCTTTATCGGCTATGTGGATACCTTGGGGCGCAGTCTATTCACGATTGAGACCTCGACCCAGCGAGCCGCCGAGCGCTATGCCCTGCGGCTGCTGGATCTGATGCCCGTCCCCGACAGGTCGCAGGAACCCATGGTGAATGTCTTGTGCTGGTGGGATGAGACCGACCGCATTTGGCATATCGTTGTGTTCCCGCGCCGCAAGCATCGTCCCGCCTGTTATGGCGACGGTGAGGGCCGCCTGCTTCTCAGTCCCGCTTCGACCGAGATGGGAGGCTTCTGGGCTATCCCCGAGCAAAAGGACTTCGATTCCTTGACGGCAGGACAGATTCAGGCCCTCTATGACGAGTTGTGCATGTCTCGACAGGACTTGGCCCCGATATTGACCGCTTTCTACCGGCATTGGGACTACCTCCAGGCGATTTAGCGGAAAAGAGGGACGGTTCTTTTGATGTAATTATTGAACTGAGAATAAATCATGAATATTATGGACGAGAAACAGATACCGCAAGTGAGAGTGGGCATCATGAACGAGCCGACGATTGATTTCGTGCTCAATGGTGACTACCGCGTGAACGGTGCCGCCTGCAGTGGCAGCCACACGGCACGTTGCGTTGACGGACAGGTCGAGTGGAACGGCGGCCGCTACAGCGAGTTGCTGTTCGAGCCTGTTAATGCCGAGAAGGCTTCGTTTACCCTAAAGGCGGTGACCATCGGCGTGAGTTTCCACTGGAAACGTCAAGAAGACCAGACGTTTAAGGGCGCGCTGCACCTCATTGTCGAGGATGGAAAACTGACGCCCGTCAACGTGTTGAGCGTTGAGGATTACCTGCTGAGCGTCATCTCCAGCGAAATGAGCGCCAATGCCTCGCTAGAACTCCTGAAAGCCCATGCGGTGATTTCCCGCAGCTGGCTGCTGGCACAAATCCACACCGAGGAGACGGTTAAGCCCACTAATCGCAACCCGCATGGCGAGGGCGAAATGATGGATACCCCCGAGGAACTCGTCAAGTGGTGGGACCGTGACGACCATGTGAACTTCGACGTGTGTGCCGACGACCACTGCCAGCGCTATCAGGGTATCACCCGTGCCACGACCGAGAAGGTGGAGCAGGCCGTACGAGCCACATGGGGACAGGTGCTCATGCATGGCGGAGCCTTGTGCGACGCTCGCTTCAGCAAGTCGTGCGGCGGTGTGATGGAGGAATTTGAGAATTGCTGGGAGCCGCATCACCACGACTATCTGGAAGCACGCCGCGACAGTGAAAACGAGGAGGATTTCCCCGACCTGACGCGCGAGGACAATGCCGCCGAGTGGATCTTGTCTTCTCCCAGTGCATTCTGCAACACCACTGACCCCGAAATCCTGTCTCAGGTGCTCAACGACTATGACCAGGAGACCAAGGACTTCTACCGCTGGAAGGTGGAATATACCCAAGACGAACTCGCCGCGCTGATCAAGGAACGCACGGGTATCGACTACGGCCGCATCCGCGACCTGCAGCCCGTGGCCCGCGGCACCAGCGGCAGGCTCTATCGCCTGCGCATTGTTGGCGAGAAGCGTGAGCGCATCATCGGCAAGGAATTGACCATCCGTTACGCCTTGTCGCCCTCCTGCCTGTATAGCTCGGCCTTTGTCGTGGAGAAACATGACAAGGGCGATGACGGTTATCCCGCCAAGTTCGTGTTGCGCGGGGCAGGGTGGGGCCACGGTGCCGGCCTGTGCCAGATTGGTGCCGCCGTAATGGGCGCCAAGGGCTACGACTACAAGCAGATCCTGCTGCACTACTTCGTGGGCGCATCAATCGAGAAGAGATACTAGATTCCTAGGCGACACTTATCGTACTAAAAACTAGAAACTTAAAACTTAAAACTAAAGATATGAAAGAAGTTCAGATTGAACCTAGAAAGAAGACCCCATGGTTGTGGATTCCCACGTTGTATTTTGCCGAGGGAATACCCTACTTTGTCGTTAACAATATCTCGGTGCTCATGCTTGCCAAGATGGGCGTTCCTAATGGCCAAATGGCGTTGTTTACCAGTTTGCTTTACCTTCCATGGACGATCAAGCCCTTCTGGAGCCCGTTTGTGGACATCATCCGCACTAAGCGCTGGTGGACCATCAGCATGCAGGTATTGATGAGCATTGCCTTTATCCTGCTCACGCTGACGATGCCCAAACCCGACGCCGCAACCATCGCATCGGGCCAGACGCCAATCAGCATGTTCACTGTGACACTGATTCTGTTTGTCATCACGGCGTTTGCCTCGGCCACGCACGACATTGCTGCCGACGGCTTCTATATGCTGGCGCTGCGTCAGAACGAGCAGGCGGCCTTTGTGGGCATCCGCAGCACATTCTACCGCCTGTCATCAATTTTTGGTCAGGGCGTGCTTGTTGCTATCGCTGGAGCCATCGAACTCAAAAATGGCAATATTCCCATGTCGTGGATGATCACGATGGGTGTTGCTGCTGTGCTGTTCACGGCCATCACGCTATATCACACCTTCGCTATTCCCAGGGTGGGAAGCGACGCCTCAACCTTGAAGGATGAGAAGCCCACTGTTGGCGCCATCTTCAAGGAGTTTGGCCGCACGTTTGTCACCTATTTTACCAAGCCCTACGTGTGGCTTGCCATCGTGTTCATGCTGCTGTACCGCCTTCCCGAGGCATTTCTAATAAAGATGTGTACCCCGTTCCTGGTGGCCGGCAAGGACGTTGGAGGCCTTGGGCTCTCGACTGCCGAGGTAGGCATTGTTTATGGCACAATCGGTGTGTTGGCCCTGACCATCGGCGGCATTTTGGGTGGCCTGTTTGCCGCTAAGGTGGGTCTGAAAAAATCGCTGTGGTGGATGGCGGCTTGCATGACGCTGCCGTGTGCTACGTTTGTGTATCTAGCTGTCGGCCAGCCCGATAATCTGATAGCCATCTCTGTTGCAATCGCTATCGAGCAGTTTGGTTACGGCTTTGGCTTCACGGCTTACATGTTGTACATGATGTACTTCAGCGAGGGCGAGTTCAAGACGTCACACTATGCCATCTGCACCGCTTTCATGGCCCTGAGCATGATGATACCGGGCATGTTTGCAGGTTATATTCAGGAATCCATCGGTTATGCCAACTTCTTCTGGATGGTGATGTTGTGCTGTGTAGCCACGCTGGTAGTGACCTATATGGTAGACCGTCGCATCGATCCCGAGTACGGCAAGGAGACCAAATAAGCCAAAAACAACAGATTTTTAAACAACTGAAGCGAAATCTGGAACATAAAGTAAATCAGATGTTTATGAAGAAGATATTATTTTTAGTGGCATGTGTGATGGTGGCGGTGACGGCTAGTGCGGTCGTCAAGCCAGGTGTTGAGGTGCTGCGTGACGGCGGATTTGCCCAGTTGCAGGGCAAGCGCGTGGGGCTGGTGACCAACCCCAGCGGCATCGACAATAACCTCAAGAGCACCGTCGACATCCTTCACGAGGCGCCGGGTGTGCAGCTCGTTGCGTTGTTCGGTCCCGAGCACGGCGTGCGCGGCAATGCCCATGCTGGCGATGCCGTGGGCGACGCTGTTGACCCGCTGACGGGCATCAAGATGTATTCGCTCTTCGGCAAGACGCACGAGCCGACTGCCGAAATGCTCAAGGACATCGACGTGCTGGTCTATGACATCCAGGATGTGGGATGCCGCAGCTACACGTTCTATGCCACGATGGGCGTGTGCATGCAGGCATGCGCTAAATATGGCACCGAGTTCATGGTTCTCGACCGTCCCAATCCGCTGGGCGGCAATAAAGTCGAGGGCAACCTCGTGGAACCGGGTTATTTCTCGTTTGTGAGCAAGTATGCCATCCCCTATATCTACGGCCTCACCCCTGGCGAGTTGGCCATCTTCCTCAACGAGGAGGGCATCATCGGCCAGGAGTCCAAGACCGGCCGCAAGTGCAAACTCACCGTTATCCCCATGGAAGGCTGGACGCGTGACATGAAGTTCCGCGACACAGGTATGCCTTGGGTAGCCCCTTCGCCCCAGATTCCCACGCCTGAGAGCGCTTTCTTCTATCCCATTTCGGGCATTCTGGGCGAGTTGTACATCTTCAATACCGGCATCGGCTACACTTTGCCGTTCCAGACGTTTGCAGCCTCATGGATCAACGCCGACTCGCTGGCGATGAACATGAATGCCTTGAACCTGCCCGGTATGCGCTTCCGTCCCATCAACTACAAGCCGTTCTTCGCCCTGAGCGTGGCGGTGGACAAGTCGCTGCAGGAGGTGCACGGTGTGCAGACTTATATTACCGACCCCGATGCCGCCAACTTTTGCCTGACGCAGTTCTATTTCCTGCAGGTCATCCACGAGATGTATCCCAACGTGGAACTGTTTGAACAGAATGCCAAGCGCTACAACATGTTTGACAAGGTGTGCGGCACCAAGGAAATTCGCGAGCGTTTCATCAAGCGCTACCGTGTCGAGGACATGGCCGACTACTGGAACAAGGATGTTGAGGTCTTCAAGATCCGTTCTGCAAAATATTACCTCTATCACTAATTAAATCAGCTGGATTATGGCTAAAGACAATAAACGACTGCTGTCGCTCGATATCCTGCGCGGTATCACCATCGCAGGCATGCTGCTGGTGAACAATCCCGGCTCATGGAGCTACCTGTACCGTCCGCTGGCACATGCCGATTGGATCGGACTGTCGCCCACCGACCTGGTGTTCCCGTTCTTCGTCTTCTGCATGGGTGTGTCGATGGCATTCTCCCTCAAGAAGTTCAATTACAAGATGTCCAAGCAGTTGCTGTGGAAGATTGTGCGTCGCACCGTCGTCCTGTTCCTCATCGGCTGGATTGTGCAGTGGTTCGGACATCTGGTGCGCGGCCTGTGCCGTGGTGATGCTTTTGCCGATGCCGTCAACAACCTGGACACCTTGCGCTATCTGGGCGTGTTCCAGCGTTTGGCGCTGGTCTATTTCTTCGGGTCAATGTGCGCTGTGTTGTTCAAGCGCAAGTTCATCCCTTGGCTTGTGGGCATCATTTTGGTGGCCTATGCGCTGATATTGGGCTTTGGAAACGGCTATGAGTTCTCGCTCGACAACATCATTGCCCAGATCGACAACAGCATCCTGGGCACCGACCACATGTACCACGAGAGCGCCTATGGCGAGCAGATTTCCTTTGATCCCGAGGGCATCCTGAGCACTTTGCCGTGCATTGCCCACGTGCTCATCGGCTATCTGGTGGGCCGCATGATATTGAGTGTTTACAACAACACCGAGCGCGTGACCACAATGCTGCTGTGGGGCACCGTCATGCTGCTGGCCGGCTGGCTGTTGCAGTATGGCATCCCCTGTGGCAAGAAGATGTGGTCTTCGACGTTTGTGCTCATCACGTGCGGCATGGCTATGTGCATCCAGGCGATGCTCATCTACTTTGTCGATATCAAGGGCAAGAAGGGCCGCTGGACGCGCTTCTTTGAATCGTTCGGTGTCAACCCGCTGGCACTCTATGTGCTGGGCACGGTACTGGCCATCCTGTTTGGCGCCATCCCCATCGGCCATGATGCCGATGGTGGCAACATCTCCATCCACAGCACCGTTTACCGCTTCTTCAAGTCGTTCTGCAACGAGTACACGGCATCGGCCCTTTATGCCATCGCCTTCGTGTTGCTCAACTGGGTAATCGGCCACATCCTTTACAAGAAAAAAATCTATATCAAGATATAGCCCTTCTAGATGATCTAGAGCATCTAGAACTTCTAGAAATCAAACTAACAACTAAAAAACTTAAAATAAAATGATGATTCTTATTGCTGACTGCGGCTCCACCAAGATCAACTGGACGCTGCTTAACGGAAAAGAAAAGGTAGCGCAGATTTTCACTACCGGAATGAATGCTCTCTTGCTCACCGAGGAGGAAATGAAGGAACAGATCAAGCGCGAACTGATGCCCCACCTGACCAACTACAAGGTGGACGAGATCCATTATTATGGCGCTGGCATCATCTCGGACGAAATCAAGCAGCAGGTAATCAACGCCTTGCGTGCCAACTTTGCCACGGCCGGCAAGATTGAAGTCGCCAGTGACCTGCTGGCAGCAGCGCGTGCCGTTTGTGGCCGTGAGCCGGGCATCGCCTGTATCCTGGGCACGGGCAGCAACTCGTGCTACTACGATGGCGAGAAGGTGGTGATGAACGTGTCGCCCTTGGGCTATATCCTGGGCGATGAGGGCAGTGGCGCCGTGCTGGGCAAGCTGCTCGTGGGCGATGTGCTCAAGAAACAGCTGCCGCAGCACCTGTGCGACAAGTTCATGAAGGAATACAACCTGGACTACACGACGATCATCACGTCGGTTTACCGCAAACCCGCCGCCAACCGTTTCCTGGCCCAGTTTGCCCCCTTCCTGGAGCACAATATCGACGAGCCATCGATCCACAACATTGTGTTGCGCTCGTTCACCGACTTCTTCACCCGCAATGTAGCCAGTTATCCCAACTACAAGGAACTGCCTTGCAATTTTGTGGGATCTATCGCCCTGTGTGAGAAGCAAGTGCTGCAAGAGGCCGCTCAGGCATTGGGCATCACCATCGGCACGATCATCAAGGACCCGATGGAGGGTCTGGTGAAGTACCACTCGGCCGAAGCATGACCTTCGGCAGATGATCATTGAAATAGTAGAATGAAAATTTGATAAGATTATGGCTTTTGAGAAAATCAGCGAACAACCGTCGCTATATGATAACCTGGAGAAGAAGTCGGTGCATGAACTGCTCACCGAAATCAACCAGGAGGACCATAAGGTGGCCGATGCGGTGCAGAAGACCATACCGCAGATCGAGCGCCTGGTGACGGGCATCGTCGAGCGCATGAAGAAAGGCGGCCGCATCTTCTACATGGGTGCGGGCACTAGTGGCCGACTGGGCGTGCTCGACGCGAGTGAGATACCGCCCACCTTCGGCATGTCTCCGGGTTGGATCATCGGCATCATTGCGGGCGGCGACACCGCGTTGCGCAACGCCGTCGAGAATGCCGAGGACGACACCGCCCAGGGCTGGAAAGACCTGCAGGAATACAAGGTGACGCCGCTCGACACGGTCATCGGCATCGCGGCGTCAGGCACGACGCCCTATGTCATCGGTGTCCTGCGTGATGCACGCGCCTACGGTTGCCTCACCGCAGCCATCACCAGCAATCCGGGCGCTCCCGTGAGCGAGGCAGCCGAGATTGCCATCGAGATGGTCGTGGGACCCGAGTATGTCACCGGCAGCTCCCGCATGAAGAGCGGAACGGGACAGAAGATGATCTGCAACATGATTTCGACCAGCGTGATGATACAGATGGGCCGCGTCAAGGGCAACAAGATGGTGAACATGCAGCTCACCAACCAGAAACTTGTCGACCGCGGCACCCGCTGGCTGGTAGAGGAGCTGAAACTCCCCTACGAGGAGGCCAAGCGCTTGCTGTTGCTTCACGGATCGGTGAAAAAGGCCATCGACGCCTATAAAGGCAATTAAATAGTTTTCTTGAAAATGAGAAGGTTATTGTTGATAGCCGTGGGGTTGCTAATGGGCCTCACGGCAATGGCTCAGGCCAATCAGGACCCGTATTATGCGCGGCGGGCGACGCTCTTCGACGAGTTGCCCATCGGCAAGAAGGATATCGTCATGCTGGGCAACAGCCTGACCGACGGCTGTGAGTTCAACGAGCTGCTGAACAACAGGCACATCAAGAACCGCGGCATCGTGGGCGACATCGTCCAGGGCCTGATTGACCGCATCGGTCCCATCATCGAGGGACAGCCCAAGAAACTGTTCATCATGAGTGGCGTGAACGACATCTCGCACGACGTGAGTGCCGACAGCATCGCCCGTGTGACCGAGAAGCTCATCATGATGGTAAAAAAAGGCTCGCCAAGGACCAAAATCTACCTGCAGAGCCTGTTGCCGTTCAACAACGACGTGCGAGAGTGGAAACTGCTTAAGGGCCGTGAACATGTCGTTGTCGAGGCCAACGTGCTGCTGGAGCAGGTGGCTCACCGACAGGGCGTGACCTGGATTAACCTGTATCCGCTGTTTGTTGATGAACAAGGCCGCCTGCGAGCCGAATTGACTAACGACGGCCTCCACCTGATGGGGCAGGGCTACCTTATCTGGCGTGATGCCATCAAGCCCTATATCAAGTAGTCAGAAAAAGATTGCAAAGGTTGTCGAGAGTACGACGTGAGTAAAGCGTTGATGCTCAATTTGTTCGCCATAAAGAGACGCAAGATTTTGCGTCTCTTTGTTTGCAGTTGATAATGTCTCATTAGTGTCCGGGGAAACATTGAAGATGTTAGCGGTTCGAAGAACCGATTTCAAAGGGAAAGACCATGCAAGGACCTCGAAGAGGTTCGCAGCTTGGTCCATGAGCAGAACATTGCAAGTGCCTCGAAGAGGAACTTTGTGATTGCCTGTTTTTTTATGGGTGTAGAATTTCGTCGAACTTACATCAGTTAGAAAGAATTGAGGGTGTACCCGGGATTTCCCTGGATACACCCTCAACTGTCAGGTGTTTTCTTCTCCCTCAAGGGGGAAAGTCGTTTTTACTTCACGAGGATCTTCTTGCCGTTGTGGATGTAGATGCCAGCGGGCAAGTTAGCGGGATCCATCTTCTGGCCCATGATGTTGTAGTAAGCGCCATCAGCCTTCTCAACATAGTTGAGCTCCTCGATAGAGGTCTTCTTGGTGGTGGTGAAGATGACGGGCTCGGTCCAGTCGCTCTCGCCGTACTCGCTAACAGCCTGAATCTGTACCTCGTAGGTGGTCTCGGGATCCAGACCCTCGATCACGTAGTTCACGTCCTCGATGCCCTCAACATAGATCCACTCAGCCTCCTCAACGGGCTCGGGAATCTCGCCGATCAGCACGTCGTCGATGTTCAGACGGAACATGTCAGAAATGTTGTAGTGACGGAATGCGATGTAACCTTCCATGCCCTCATACTCGCTCAAGTCGATGGTGTACTGCTGGATGGGGCTGGTAGCAACGATGTCCTCTGTCAGCGGAGTCCAGTTCTCACCATCGGTGCTTACATATACTGCAAATACCTCGGCTGCATAGCTGGGATCCTGACCTGCTGCGTAGAACGACAAGTTGCCAGTGAGGGTTACCTTGGGAGTAATCAGCCAGTTGTCGGGATAGAGAGGTACACCCTGGTAGCTGGCCGAAGTAGCGCACTTGGTGCCATTGAGACGGATGCCGTCACCGGGATCATCATATCCGGCAGCAATGGGATCCCAAACGAACCAATCGTTGTAATCACCATCGGCATCGATCGTGGTCCAACCCTCGGGCAGAGCGTTGTTCTGGCAAGCCTCAAAGTCCTCGAAGAAGCCAGTTGCCTCGGGCTGCTCGGTGTAAACACGGTAGCGCAGGGTCCATTCGCTGTCATCCTCGTCGGTCCACATCACTGAAGCATCGTTTGATCCGGGCTCAACCACAACATCCTCGGGGGTGGTGGGCATGGGAACATCGGTACCAATGCTGATGTAGTCAACCATCAAGCGGAACATGTCGGTGCAGTCGTAGTGACGGATTGCGAAGCAACCTACAGCACCTTCATACTGGCTCAGGTCATAGGTGTACTCTTGCCATGCAGTGGGAGGAGTAAGCATCTCTGAAATGGGCACGAAGCATTGCTCGATATTGTCAAAGTCAACTTCGCCAACGCAAACATAAACCTGCATGTTGTCGGCATAGTATGACAAATAGTTCTGGGCAAAAATCGACAAAGTGCCTTCGAGATTTACTTCAGGCGAAATCAGCCAGTTGTCGGGAGTCAGAGCCTGACCGCCATAATAGCTGCGCGAAGTCAAGCTGTAGTCACCGTCAGGGTAGCTGTAGTAATCCTCAACTTCCCAGCCATAGCCATCGCCATCGGCATCATAGCTTAACCAGCCCTCATACGAAGCATCGCTCTCGAAGTCCCATAAGATCTTGCCGGCTCTGGTCTTCTCGGTAAAGACGCGAGGAGTTGAAGCGTCCCAAGCCTTGAGCGGAATAATCGAAGTTGTCTTCTCACGGTCAGCTACCGACCTCATGTCCTCTGACTTGTTAGCAACATTCTGGGCCAATACCGGCAGTGCCAGTGCAGCCATCAAAAGTAAAACTAATTTCTTCATAAGCGTGAAATTTAAAAGTTAAACAAATAAGAAATGATTTCGCCGCAAATTTATGATAATTCCTTGGAATATGCAAATGATTTCCAAGTAAAATTACAAGAAAAAAAGAAAAACTATTTATTTGGGGGTATCAGAACGGATATCCTACCGAGAAATGGAATTCGCTGTCACGCTTGAAGCGGGGGTGCAGCAGGGGCCAGTGCTCCTGGCCGCTTGCAGGATTGTGTGCTTTCATGCCCATATCGACACGCACCAGGAAATACTTGAAATCCAAGCGGATGCCGGCACCGTAGGCCGCAGCAATCTGCTCGTAGAACTTGTTGAACTTGAACACGCCGCCCGGCTGGTCTTCATAGTTCTTGATGGTCCAGATGTTGCCCGCATCCATAAAAAGGCCCAACTCAACAACCCAGAAAAGCTTGGCCCTGTATTCCAGGTTGACGTCGAAGCGGATGTCACCGCACTGGTAGATGAATTTGCTCAGATTGTTGTTGCTGTCATAGCTGCCAGGACCCAGGGTGCGCACACCCCAGCCGCGCACACTGTTGGCACCGCCGCTGTAGAAGCGTTTCTCAAAGGGCAGCACGTCACTGTTGCCATAAGGGACAGCGACACCCGCACCCACGTGGAAAGCAACGCTCTGGCGGTGGTCAAAATAGTGGGTGAAGGAATAGTCGGCATCGGCCTTGAAATATTGGGAGTAGCGGATGCCCATGGCCTTGTAGCTGCCGTCGGCATCGGCTTTCTGCCCCGTGAGGTGCGACAGGCCGTAGAGCAGGTTGCCTGCCGTCTCGGCATTGGCGCGGATGGTAAACACATTGCGCTGGAAACGCCCCATCTGCAAGACGTTCATCTCGGCCTTGTTGGTGCGGTAGAAGTTGTAACCCATGCGCATGATCAAGTGGTCCTGATAACTGTAGAACAGCAGCGGGTTGGTGATGCGCTTAAAGAATTCCTCGTTGTACTTGGGCACGCTGATGACGCTCACATCCACCAGCGTGAGCGTGTGGGCCATGCGGCGGCTGCGCTCGGTCCACTGGTAGCGCCATGAACCGCCGGCGATGATGCGCGTGTACTCGGGGCGCGCTTGGTAGTCAAAGTTGACGGTGAAGGCCGTCGAAGCCTGTATCTTGCGCTTGAATGAACGCTTCAGGAACGGGAACATGAACTTGGGGAACGTCAGGCCCAACTCGGTGGAATACTCGCTGTAGTTGTTGTTGATCAAGCCGCTCAAGTTGCCCGAGATGCTCTCATAGGAAACCTTTGCCTTGGCGCTCAAGACCTCGGCGCCCTTGAAGATGTTGCGGTGCTCATAGTCCAACCCCACGCCAAATCCCAGGTCACCCTCGCTGTTGGTGCCCTCTAGCGATACCGACACGGTCTGCGACTTGTCGGGCGACAGCAGCACGTAGGCATCCACCATGAGCACACCGTCCACTTCGCCCAGCGGGCGCACGTCGATATTGATTTGTTTGAGGATATTCAGGCGTCCCAGGGCACGGTAAGTGCGCGTGATGGCTTCGGCATTGTAGAGTTGTCCGGGCTCGATGTGGTTGCACTCGTCCAGCACGTCGTGGCGCAGGTAACGGTCCGGTCCCTCGATGATCTTGATGCCGCTGTGCAATGTCACCGTGTCGGCGCCCCAAAAGGCGTCGTGCATCTCCACCGGGTCATAGTCGGTGACATAGACCACGTCGCGCACGTAGAAAGGCTCGTGCTCGGTGTAGTAGGGCATGTGGTCATTGCGGTAGGGGTCGCGGCTGTTGAGCGTCAGGTCCACGGCCTTGGAACCGGCTGCGGTGTCGGCCATGAAGGTGATGTATTCCTTGTTGAAGGCGTAGTAACCGTGGTTGCGCAGGTTCTCGGTAATGTTCTGGCGCCACTCGTCCAGGCGGTTGTAGTTCAGCAGGTCGCCCTCGTGGACGGTGAACCGGGCCGTGTCGGCCAGGATGATGTCGCGCAGGTCCTCATCGGGAATGTCATAGTCGATGGAGCGGATGAAATAGGGCTCTCCCAGGGTGATGTCGTAGTTGATCCGTGCCTTGCGCTTGGCACTGTCGGCTTCCACCTGATAAGTTACGACATTGTTCATGAAACCCCGGTTGCTCAAAGCCATGTGCAGCTGGTCGGCGCTGGCCACGGTGAGCGCGCTGTCGTAGATGACAGGCGGCGTACCCACGCGTTTGATCCAGCGGTTGAACCAGTTGGCGCTGTCCCTGCCGGCGATGTTATAGAGGGCCAGCTGCAGTTTCAGGCCTCCCAGCACGCGGTGGTTGGCATTCTGGCGCAGGTAGTTGGCCAGTTGTGATGCCTCTACATCCTTGTGAGGGTCGGTAATGTTGATTTTGACCTTGTCAAGCAGCAATTTGCCTTGAGGCACATGCTTGGTCGAGCTGCATGCAGTAGTCATCACCACCAGAACGATGATGATGACCGTCACCACAGTATGTAGCCATCTCTTCAAACCTAAAGCCTAAAGCCTACGATCTCTCCACAAAATTGCGCTGGGCCTTCTCGATGAGCAGGTCAAAGGCGCTTTCGCCATGCAGTGCCTTGAGGTTGATGGGCGACAGTTCGTCGAGTTCCAGTTTGTAGCGGCTGCCATAGCCCAGGTCAACGGCTTTTTGCAGGTATTCCATTGCCTTGTAATGGTCGCCACGCATTGCCATAAACACGGCGGCATAATAGAAGTTCTCGCCACCCGGCTGGTTGACGGCGGTGATCTGTTGGAGCCAGCGCAGGGCATCGTTGTCTCGTCCCAGCTCGCTCAGGCCGATGCCCTTCAGGTCATACACGTCGTCGCTGAGCCGCGTCATGGTGTTGTAGTCGTTCACGGCCAGGCGCAGGTTGTCCATGCGCTTGAGCGTCAAGGCGCGGGCCAGCAGCGCCTCGGCATTGCCGGGATCGTTGGCCACGGCGGCGTTGAGGTAACCCAGTGCGTCCTTGTCCTTGCCCTGTGCCGACAGCAAAGCGGCCTTGGTGAGGAGCATGGGCACATATTGGGGTGCGAAAGCCGAGCAGCGGTTCAGGACCTCCATGGCGTTGTCAAAGTGGCCGCCCTCGCCAGCGTAATACTCGGCAAGTGCCTTCGTCACGTAATATTCGGGTTGTGACGGGTCGCGGTTCAGTGCCTGGTCGGCGACGGCGAGAGCCTCGTCAAAGCGTCCCAGCTCCAGCAGGCATTTAGCCTGGTTGTAATACACCGTGGGGCTGTCATACAAGCCGAAACGCTTGATATAGTTCAGGTCGCGCAGGGCTTGGCCGTAACGGCAGTGGTCGATGGCGATGTTGGCGCGCAGGTAACGGTACATGCCGCCTTGGTCGGCGCTCATGTCGGCCATGTCGGCCAGTGAGTTCATCACATTGTCGTAGTGGGTGTCGCTCAGGTCAAACAGGCTCTGAACGGCATTGCCGCCATCGCCCACGCCAATGCCCTTGATCAGGTCCTTGACGGCGGCATCGACATTACCCTGGCGGGTGAGGATGTCGGCGCGGTTGATATAGACCTGAGGCTCGACGCGGAAGAGTTCAACAGCCTTGTCCACGTGCTCCAGGGCCGCTTTGGCATTGCCGCGCGCCTGTTCCACCTGTGCCAGGCCGTACATCGCGTCATAGTTCATCGACTCGGCACGCAGGATGGTCTTGAAGGCCTTTTCGGCGGCATTGAGGTTGCCGGCCTTGAGGTTGGCCTTGGCGATCAGGTCGGTGCAGGCCAGTGATTTGGGCTGCAGTTCCTGGGCCAGACGCAGGTCGGCCAATTCGCTCGTGTAGTCGTGGCGAGCGTCGCTGATGCGTGCGCGCAGGATGTATTCGTCAAAACGCAGGTCTTTGTCGGTCTTGGGCGTGAGCAGCATCGCCTGGTTCACGTCGGCGATAGCAGCACTGTACTCACCGTTGTAGTAGTGCTGATGAGCCCTGGCAAACAGCGTGTTATAGTCGTTGGGGTCCTTAGCGAGCTGATCGTCGTAGACTTTCATCACCGCATCGGTGATTTTGTCCCTGAGCAGAGCGTCACTGCCTTGAGCCACAGATGCCATCGCCCACGAGGCGGCGATGAGCATCAGGAGGAACTGTCGGATATGAGTCATAATTCTGATGATTGTTAATCGGTCTCGGTTACAGTTTGTTGTCTATCTTGTTGATGGTTTCGCGCAGTTGGGTCAGGCGGGTGAGCAGGCCATCGAGCAGGTCCAGACGCAGCATGTTGGCGCCGTCGCTCTTGGCCACTGCGGGATTCTGATGCGTTTCCAGGAACAGGCCGTCGGCACCGGCAGCAATGGCGGCACGTGCCATGGTCTCAATGAGTTCGGGACGTCCGCCCGTCACTCCGCCGCCCTGGTTGGGCTGCTGCAGCGAGTGGGTGACATCGACGATGACAGGGGCAAATGCCTGCATCACGGGCACACCGCGGAAATCGACTACCAGGTCCTGATAGCCGAACGTGGTGCCGCGCTCGGTGATGGCAACATCGTCGTTGCCGGCGTCACGCACCTTCTGTACGGCAAAGCGCATCGACTCGGGAGCCAGGAACTGCCCCTTCTTGATGTTCACCATGCGGCCCGTGTGGGCGGCAGCGACCAGCAATTCGGTCTGGCGGCACAGGAAAGCGGGAATCTGCAGCACGTCAACATATTCGGCGGCGATATCGGCCTCGACGGGCTCATGGATGTCGGTCACTACGGGGATATTAAACGTTTCGCCCACCTTGCGCAGGATGCGCAGCGCCTTCTCGTCACCGATGCCGGTGAACGAATCCATGCGCGAGCGGTTGGCTTTGCGGTAACTGCCCTTGAACACGTAGGGGATGTTGAGTGCCTGGGTGATCTTCATCGCCTTCTCGGCAATGTCCAATGCCATCTCCTCGCCCTCGATCACACAGGGACCGGCCAGCAGGAAGAAGTTGTGTGTTGGCGATGCCAATAATTCTTTTATCATCATTTTGTCTTAAACTTTATACCTTAAACGTTAAACTTCGCGCTTTGATCCAGAGCGTGAATGGCAGCTACCGCCATCAGGCCGGCGGTCTCGGTGCGCAGGCGGCTCTCGCCCAGGGTCACAGGGATAAATCCTGCTGTCGTGGCGGCCTGCACCTCGTCGGGACTGAAGTCGCCCTCGGGCCCGATAAGCACCATCACGTCGCTGCCTGGCCTGTAAACGTCGGCCAGCGTGCGCCGCTGCTCCCGAGGCAGCAGCGCGTCGCAATAGGCGATGCAGCGTGTGCCCTCAAAAGGCTCGGCCACAACCTGATCCAGCGGCGTCATCTCGTCCAGTTGGGGTAGGGTGGCCTTGAGTGACTGCTTCATGGCGGCGACCATGATTTTTTTGAGCCGCTCGGTCTTCAGCACCGTGCGCTCGCTGTTATGGCAACGAAGCGGGATGATGCGGTCAATGCCCATTTCGACGCATTTCTCGACCAGCCACTCGATGCGGTCCAGGTTCTTGGTGGGCGCGATGGCCAGCACAATCCGGTGTCCCCAGTGCGGGGTCTGCACCTCCTTGTCGAGCACCTCGATGGCGCACCGTTTGGGATGCGCCATCGTGATGCGGCAAGTGTATAGGGTTCCGTTCCCGTCCACCACCTCGATGGTGTCGCCCTCGGCCATGCGCATCACGCGCACGCAGTGCTTGGAGTCCTCCTCGCCCAGCGTCAACGTGTCGGCTATGTCAGGACAATAGAAACGGTGCATTTTTACTCAGTAGTTAGGTTTTTCGTGTGCCGTGGCCATGCCGCGGCAGGAATGTCATTTCTTGTCTTCGCGAACATGCTTGTACTTGAACAGGAACATGAACGACACGGCTACTACCAGGGCAAAGCCAGCGAAGATAAACCATGCGGTGCTCCAGCTCGTGGGAGTGTTGCCCACCAGGAAGCCGTCCTCGGTCCAGTGGCACAGGCTGTTGACAATAGCACCGGCAGCCAGCGTACCGATGGTGGCACCCAAGCCGTTGGTCATCAGCATGAACAGACCCTGAGCCGATGCCTTGACGTCGGGAGCGCACTCCTTGTCGACAAAGATGCCGCCCGAGACGTTGAAGAAGTCAAATGCAACGCCGTAAACCAGGCACGACAGCACAATCAGAATCACACCAGGGAAGGCGGGGTTGCCAGCACCGAAGAAGCCGAACCTCAATACCCAGGCGAACATGGCGATCAGCATCACCACCTTGATGCCGTAGCGTTTCAGGAAGAACGGAATCAGCAGGATGCACAGTGCCTCGGCAATCTGCGACAGTGATACAAGCATGGTGGCGTTGTTGGCGCCGAAGGTGTCGGCCATCGCGGGATCGCTCTTGAAGTGGGTCAGGTAGGGAGTGGCAAAACCGTTGGTCACCTGCAGCGACATACCCAGCATAGCCGAGAAGATGAAGAACATCGCCATCTTTTTGGTTTTGAACAGCTTAAAGGCGCTCAAGCCCAGCTGCTCGGCCAGCGACTGCGATTGCTTCTTCACCAGCTTGCACTCGGGCAGGGAGAAGCAGTACAGGAACAGTACCAAGCTCAGCAGGCCCGATACCATGAACTGCATGTAGGTGTACTGGAACTTGTTGGCGTTCTCGCCCAGGGTGAAACCGAAATTGCCGCCATCGAGGAAAGCGCAGTTGACAAACCACATCGTGCAGATGAAGCCGATGGTGCCGAACACGCGGATGGGCGGGAAGTCCTTCTCGGTATCCATGCCGTTATCCTTAAGGATGGTGAACGCAGCGGTGTTGGACAGGGCCAGCGTCGGCATGTAGAAGGCTACACTCAGCGTATAGATGGTGATGAACGCTACCTTGTCGGGCATGGGGTTGGTCATGCCCATGTAGGCCAGGGCAAGCATTGCCATACCGGCAATCAGGTGGCAGATGCCCAGCAGGCGCTGCGGCTGGATGTACTTGTCGGCAACAATACCCATCAGCGTGGGCATGAAAATCGACACGATACCCTGGATGGCATAGAACCACGAAATCTCGGCACCCATGCCGGCACGTCCCAGATAGTTGCCCATGCAGGTCAGGTAGGCGCCCCACACGGCGAACTCCAGGAAATTCATCACAATGAGTCTAAATTTCAAATTCTTCATAAGATATCCTATTATTAATGTTTAATCTGCAAAGATAGTGCAAGCCGAGCACAGAACAAAAAGAAATTATTCTTTTTTTGTGTTGAGGCGCAGCCTACGTTGGCCGTGAGGCAAAGATAGTAAAAAAACGGCGATTATTCGCCGCTTTGCTGCGCATTAGTTTTCTGTGCGATGATTTTTTGGATTTTGGCGGCGCGTTCATACTCCTCCTTGTCCACATAGTGCTGCATGCGTCGTTCCAGTTTCTCGACGGGCAAATCCTCGAGGCGGACGGGCTTCTGGGGCTTGTAGTTGCCGTCGCGGCGCCACTCATAGCTGGTGAGCTCCATCACGTCAGGCGTGGTGTAGATGGGTGCTCCTGTGCGCAGTGCGATGGCGATGGCATCGCTCGTGCGCGAGTCCACATCAATCTCGGTCGTGCCGTTGGACACGTGTAGCATCGCCGCAAACACGCCGTCCTTGAAGCTGTAGATGGTGACGCGCCGCAACTCGATGCCGTAAGCATGGAACATGCTCACGAACAGGTCGTGGGTCAGTGGGCGCGAGGGCATCACCTGCTCTAGGTTCACGGCGATGGACTGGGCCTCGGCAGCGCCGACAACGATGGGGATGCGACGGGCCTTATCGGGGGTGCTGTCAGCATTCTCTAGCAGCAGGGCGTAGGCACCGGGCTGCACCTCGCTACGGGTGATGCCCAGCACTTTCAACGCTATCAAATTCTGGTTTTCCATTTCCAAATACTTCTAACTGCTTGCAAAAATAGCGAGAATTCCCGACTGTACCAAGCATTGTAAATAACTTTCGGGGTTCGAGGGGCTTTTCACGGTTTTTGGGAGACCAGACGGTCATAATCCAGCCCGTCATAGATGAGTCTCTTGGCGGGGTGATAAGCGGGATGCAGCACGTTGCGGGTGCTGTCATTCCATGGGCTGTCCACCATACCCAGCCACAGCATCATCTGTCCCAGATTGTCGCTCATGAAAGGACGGCCAGCGGCGCGGGCGATGGCTTCGGCACGGTCGGGATGGCGTTGCTTGTAAATGGGTGAACACCAAATTGTTAGTGGTATTCCGTTCTCGTAGCGCACCATCTGGGCCGTCTTTTGTGGGTTGTGGTCGCGCTCCATGAAGTCGCGGTAGTCATACACCTCCTCGCCATGGTCACTCAGCATGACAACAACGGCGTCACGGTCGCGGTAATGGTCGATGATGCTGGCCAGCACGGCGTCGTTGTAACGGGTGACGCGGGCGTAATCCAGCATGATGCCTCGGCGGCGTGAGTCAATATAGGGGGCTGCGGCGGCAGGCACGTCAGCGGGCGTCCACACTTCCCATTCAGGCGTGTGGGGATAGCGTGAGCCATAGTCGGTGTGCTGGCCCATCAGGTGGAAAATCACGAGCCGGCGGGCGGCAGGCTTCCACTGGCTGTAGTATTGCGTTACCAGGTCACCGTCAAACTCGCACACGGTGTCGTTGACGGCATGATAGACCTGCTGCACGATTTCGGGCGCGAACAGGAACGAGTTGAGCGATGCGGCAAACGTCTCGCCCACCATGAAGTTGCGCTGGTTGTCCCACAGGTCGATTTGCCAGCCTGCCCGTCGCATGACAGCGGGCCACATGGGCCGTTCATGCCATTTCTCGCCATGCCCTATGCTGTTCAGGCTGAGCATATTCTGGATAGTGACGCTGGTCAGGTTATAGGGGGCGATGGCGTCGGTGAATACGGTGAGCAGGCCCTTGTCGCGCTCGGCAGCCATCAGCGGGGACGTTTCCAGCGGATAGCCATACAGGCTCGAATGCCACTTGTTGTAGCTCTCGCCGATGACCAGCACCATTTCCAGCGAGTCGGTTCCACAGGCGGCCTGGCCCGTGGTGGCTTCTTTGACTGCAAGGTCGATGGCCTTGCGCGTCTCTTGGCGCTGGAATTTCAGGGTCAAGAGCGAAGAATGCAGTGTTGAAAACACGTCGTTGCTGTGGTAGCGGGTCTCGGCCATCTCCAACTCATACAGATTGTGGTAGGGCATTACCAGCTTGTGGCCCAGCCAGATGCCTTGAAGGAACATCGCTGCCAATAGCGCGGCCGTTAGCACCGTCGTAACAGGACGCGACAGGAAGTTGGCGACAGGGCGGCGCTTGGCTTCGGCAATCAGCACCAGGACCAGGGTGAATCCTGCAATCATCAGCGCACGAATAGTGCCGGGAGCGCCAATCCAGGCACGCAGGAACTCACTGCTCTCGCCACGGTTGGTCTCGGCGAGCAGTTGGAGCACTTCGGGCGTATAGGACGTATGGAAGTTGCGCATTAGGAACAGGGCAACTACCCATTGGATGAACAACACGATGTAAATCAGCGTCTTGACCACCTTGCGATGTGGCAATTTGGTGACCAGCCACACGACCAGCGTGGCCACAACGGCCACCACGCTCATGTTGCTCAACATTCCCACAAACAGGCCTCCTGGCAGCTCATGGAGCCACCGCCAGTGGTATTCCATGCTTTGCCACGTCTGCGGTATCAGCGTCAGCAGCATGGTGAGCCACAACGGCCACTCCTGGACCACGGGCCAGACAAGGGCGCGCAGTGTTGACAGGATTCTGTTGTCGCTTGGGTTGGCGTTCATGGCGTGGAGACAGAGAAAAACGGTTAATTGGTGATGATGCCGCTGCCGTAGCACAATTCGCCCCGGGCATCATAGATGACCGCAAACTGCCCCGGAGCGATGCCCTGCACGTCCTGTTCGCTCTCGATGACCCACTGGCGGTCCTCGATGTGCGACAGTTTGCCGCGCATGATGTGGGGCGTGTGGCGGTTCTTGAACATGATGTCTACGGGACCTTCGGTGCCCTCCCACGGGTTACCTGAGATGAAGTGCATCTCGTCGAGACGCAGGGTGCGGCCATACTGCTTGGCGGTGCCATAGCCGTTGGAGACGTAGATGACGTTTTCCTTGACGTTCTTGCGCACGACATACCACGGTCCGCCGCTCAGGCCCAAGCCCTTGCGTTGGCCGATGGTGTGGAACCAATAGCCGCGGTGCTCACCCAGTTTGCGGCCGGTCTCCAGCTCGATAATGGGGCCGGGGCGCTCGCCCAGGTGGCGGCGGATGAAGTCGTTATAGTCGATCTGGCCCAGGAAGCAGATGCCCTGGCTGTCGCGGCGGTGTGCGTTGGGCAGGTGAGCGGCCTCGGCGATGCGGCGCACCTCCTCCTTGGGCATGTTGCCGATGGGAAACATCACGTGCAACAGCTGGTCGTAAGTGATCTGTGCCAGGAAATCTGTCTGGTCCTTGACGGGATCGACCGCTGTGGCCAGGTATTTCACGCCGTTGATGACGCGCGTGGTGGCATAGTGGCCTGTCGCGGTCATGTCAAAGTCCTTGCCCCACCGCTGCTCAAAAAAGCCGAACTTGATCATGCGGTTGCACATCATGTCCGGGTTAGGCGTAAGGCCCTCACGCACGGTGCGCAGGGCATATTCCATCACGTGGTCCCAGTACTCCTCGTGCAGCGAGACGACCTCGAGCGGCAGCCCGTAGCGGTGCGCGATCAAGGTGCACATCTCGATGTCTTCCTCGGCGCTGCAGTCGCCCTCGTCGTTGTCCATGCCGATGCGTATGTAGAACAGGTGCAGGTCCTCGCCCTGCTCCTTGAGTTGGTGGACCACAACGGCGCTGTCAACGCCTCCCGATATAAGTACTGCAATGCTCACGGTTTTTTAGTTTCTAGTCCTTAGTTTCTAGTCCTTAGTTTCTAGTCCTTAGTTTTTAGTCCTTAGTTTTTAGTTGTTGGCCATCAGGCATTATCGATGACTTTCTCGTCGGCTACGCTCTCGGTGAAATGGGCGGCAATGAAGTAGTCAAGGGATATCTTTCCCGGGCCGGCCAGCAGCATGTAAACAAAGATGCCGATAAACATCACGGGATAGCCTGGCGCGAAGTTGAACAGCTGGTTGGTGACCGACTCAGGCGCTGCCATGATGACATTTTCGGCAACGAGCATCAGTCCCAGCGGGAACAGTACCGCAAAACGTGTGAGCAGTCCCAGCATGATGCACACGGCGCACAGCAGCTCAATAACCACAAGCATGGTCATCGACGCTTCTGGACTCATGCCCAGGAAACCTTGGAACGTGGGCACAATCTGGTCAAAACTCAACATCTGGCGGATGCACAGTTGCAGGAACATGATGCCAGTGAACAGGCGAAGGAACAGACGGGACAAATTGCTGTAAGTGTGGCCTGCGCTATAAAGGAATAGGTTCTTGAAAAATCGGGTCATTTCGCAATCTATTGAGTGTTAATTAATAACCGGGATTCACAGCCCTCATCAGCCCCTCGACCGACAGCGCCTTGTTGACGATGGTGCGTTGGCTGTCAAGCACATAGCAGCAGGGGAAGGAGCGCAGGTCTAATTGCTTGATCAGGTCCTCGCTGCACCCAACGGTCCAGTTGTCGCAGTAAGTGGCAGCTGTGGTGGCCCAATCGTTGCTATAGCTGTTCATGCACAGGCAAATCAACTTGGCATTGCCCGATTCAAGCAACGAATTCAAGGCCACGTCGGTGCTCAGGCGCAGGCGACCAATCGAGCTGTCGGTGCTGTTGTCAATAAACAGCAAAACGTAGGAATCGCACTCTGGAAGATCGCTCAAGCGATGCTTTAAGCCATCGGTGCCAACGTATTCAAAATCAAGCGTTGCGCCGACTTGTACAGCGTTGATGCGGGTCAGTTGCTCGGCATAGTGGTCGCGCACCTGTTTGGACAGACTCTTGTTGGCAGCAATGGGTTTGATAAAGGCCACGTAAACCTCGTCGCTCCAGTACTCGGCCTCGGTGCTGTAGAGTGCACGCTCGGCAATCTCGCCCAGCTTGAGCAGGTTAGACGTGTTGGACTGTGCTTTGTTGACCAGGTCACGCACCACGCCCATCACGATGTTGCGGTGCGAGAAACGGAAAAAGTCGACAAAGTCGCGGAAGGTGTTCTCAAACGCCTCCACGTCGGTCACGGGTTTGCTGATGTCAAAGTTATCCCAAAAGTGGGTGATAATGTAGTTGCAGCGGCTCTCCAGAGTGGAGCAGGTGTCGGGTGCCAGCGGGTAGGCAAACAACCGGCCCGGCTGTTGCTCGGCCAACTGTGCTTGGGCCGTAAGAGCAAGGGTCGACACCATCAATGTGCTGATTAAAAACAATATACGTTTCATGTTATATGTCTGTGGGCTTTCTGTGGCCCTGGTTGAAATGGCTAAATTACTACAAATGCACCGAATCCTGCATCGTCAAGCCCCGAAAATCGTCTCGCGACAACTTTTTTTCACATTCAACGGCTATGCCACGGCAAAGATGATGATCAGTTCGGCGATGAGCACGCGCATGAACATCGTCAAGGGATAGACGGTGGCATAGGCCACGGCGGGAGCATCGTTGCCAGCAGTGGTGTTGGCGTAACCCAGGGCGGGAGGATCGGTCGTGGCACCTGCCACAAGGCCCATGATGGTGCAATAGTTCAGGTGGAACTTGCCGCGTGCGACGATCACTGCTATAATCAGCGGGATGATGGTGATCAGGAAACCGTAGAGCACCCACAGCGCACCGTTGGCGCTTAAGATGGTCGAGACGAACCTGCCACCTGCGGCAATGCCCACCGATGCCAGGAACAGGCACAATCCCAACTCACGCAGCATCAGGCTGGCAGCGGTGCTGGTGTAGGTCACCAGACGTGCCTTGTGGCCATAGCGCCCGATGAGGATGGCAACAACCAGCGGGCCACCGGCCAAACCGAGCTTCATGGGCACCGACATGCCCGGCAGCATGATGGGGATAGAGCCCACGAGGATACCCAGGAAGATGCCGATGAACATGGTGAACAGGTTGGGGTGCTCGAGGCGCTTGTAGGAGTCGCCCATGCGTTTGCCCAGACGGTCCACGTCCTCCTCACGTCCCACGACGGTGAGGCGGTCGCCCACCTGCAGCGACAGGTTGGGGCTGGCCAGCAGCTCGACACCGGCACGATAGACGCGGGTGACGTTGACCTTGTAACCCTCGTGCAGGCGGATGGAACCGATTTTGCGGCCGTTCAACTCGTTGTTGGTAATGACGATGCGCTTGCTCACGATGCCCTTGGGCGTGGTCTCCACCTGCCAATCAAAGTCCACGTGCGGGCCGATAATGGCATCGAAGATGTCCTGATCATGGGCGCTCATGACGATGCGCAGCACGTCATCCTTGCAGATGATGGTCTCGCCCTGCGGAATCTCAACGGTGCCGTCGGCGCGTTTCATGCGCGAGATGGTAAAATTGCGGTCGATGATGTTGTGCAGGCGCGTCACGGGAATGTCGTTGATGAGCTTGTTGGTCACCTGATAGGTGATGACGTGGGGCTTGAGCTGGCTGTCTTCTTTCTCGCGCTCGATCTCGTCGATTTCCTTATCGACGTTGATCTTGAACATCACCTTGAGCAGTACCATCGACAGGATAATGCCGATGACACCCAACGGGTAGGCTGCGGCATAGCCCAGCGACATCGACTCGTTGAGGTCGCCGGCACGGTCGCCAACGGTCTCAATCAGTGCCTGTTGCGCGGCACCAAGTCCGGGAGTGTTGGTCACGGCGCCGCTCATCACGCCCACCAGGTCGGTGATGGAGATGTTCCCTGCAATCAGGTAGATGGCGAACGCCACCACGACGTTGAGGCCCACGATGAGCATGGCGATGCCATTGAGCTCGATGCCTTCGTGCTTGAACGACGAGAAGAAGCTGGGACCCACCTGCAGACCGATGGAGAAGATGAACAGGATGAGGCCGAACTCCTGGATGAACTTGAGCGTCGATCCATCGACGGTCACGCCCAGGTGGCCGACAAGGATGCCGCAAAACAGGACAAAGGTCGCTCCCAGCGAGATGCCGAAGAACCTCACCTTGCCCAGCATCACGCCGATGGCGATGACGATGGCATAGACCAGAATGGTGTGTGCCACACTGTTGCCGATGAATAATTCAGTTAGCCAGTCCATTATTGTTTTGGTTTTTAGTTTCTGGTTCCATTAGGAGATGCGGATGCCGTTCTCGACGATGTCAAGGATGTCAATCGGGTTGTTGACGATGGCATCGGCATGGTATTCGACGAGTTCCTTCTTGCTGCGGAAGCCCCAGGTCACGCCCACCGTGTCGATGCAGGCACGCCGTCCCGCTTCCATGTCCACGCCACTGTCGCCGATGTAGAGCGCATCGGCCTTGGCGACCTTGGCCTTGGCCAGGATCGAGAACAGCACGCTGGGGTCGGGCTTGACGTTCACGCCCTCGCGGTGCCCCTCGATGGCGACAAAATTGATGTCGGGGAAATAGTGCGGGATGATCTTGTCCACAGCATGCTGATACTTGTTGCTTGCTACCGCTACCGCCACGCCCAGGTCGCGCAGGTCCTGCAGCAGTTCGGGCATACCGTTGTAAGGCTTGGTGTAGTCGGTGCAGTGCTCGTTATAGTATTCCATGAAGTCGGCCAGCACGCGGTCCACGCTCTCGTCGTCACGGGCATCCTCGGGCAGCACACGCGTCATCAGACGCCTCACGCCGTTGCCCACAAAGTAGGGGTAACTCGCCATCGAGTGGGTGGCGTGGCCGCCCAGTTCAAGGGCGTGATTGGCCGCCTGGCCCAAGTCCTCGATGGTGTTGAGCAGCGTGCCGTCCAGGTCAAATATCACCAGTTTCTTCATGTTGCAATCTCTTTTGATCTCGACTGCAAAGGTAATATAAAGTTTTGAGTTGTCGGCCTCCTGTGGCAGGTTTTCACTGATGGCGCAGGGAGAGGGATGGTATCGGTGAAAATGCAATCGTTTGCGTTGATTTTTGGGGACTGTAGCGGGCTTGACTATAAATAATGTGGCGAGGAACCAGTAATTTTGGGGACGCTAAGCAAAAAGGGGGTGCGTTCTGCACCTTTCACCATCGAAATAACCGGAAATTCAACTATAACTTAAATAACACTGGTATATGAAAAGGAGATTTACATTATTTCTTGCGCTTGTGGTGTCGTTGCTGACGCTGCAAGCCGGCGCTGCGATGTATATCGTGGGCGATGGGCCGTTTGGCGGTTGGAATCCGGCCGGCGGCGTTACGATGACCGGCCGACCTGACGGGACTTACACTTACACGGCCACCGTCAGCGGCAAGGTGTATTTTGTGTTCGCCGATGGGCGCTCGTCGTCTTCCAGCGACTGGGACACGTTCAACAGCACCTATCGCTACGGTCCCGAGGGTAGCGACCAAAAGATTGACGTTGAAACTTGGATTCCTACCCAGAAGAGTAGCAGCGGAGCCTATTACTTCACGGGTAACGGCACGCAATATGTATTCAAGTTCGACACCATCAACAAGCGGTTCAGAATTGAAGGCGAAATCGATGAGCCTGTCGATCCCGTCACCGGTGACCTCTATATCTTGGGCGAAGCCGAGGGCAACAGTTGGGATCCCAGTGTGGGTGTCAAAATGAACACGACCGACGGCAACTTGTTTACCGCTACGGTCACTTTCAATGGCGAGAACAGTGAGGAGGACGCCGATGTCAGCTATTTCTCCTTCACGACCAAACTTGCCGACGACAGCACTGGTTGGGACGACATCACGCCTTACCGGTTCACCGCGTTGAGTGAGGGCAATTTCTGGGTTACCTCATCGATGCTGGGATATGCGATTCCCATGAGCGAGCCGGGCGAGAATGTGGATGTGGCATTCCGCATTCCCGCAGGAACCTATAAGCTGACCGTCAATTTCAGTGAGCGCACTTGTGTCATCACCCGCGAGGGCGGCAGTACGCCTGTGGCAGGCAAGGGTTGGCCCGCGATGTTTGGCGGTGTGATGCTGCAGGGCTTTTACTGGGACAGCTACAAGGCCACCAAGTGGAGTAAACTGGCCAGCGAAGCCCAGGAACTGGGACAATACTTCGATGTGGTGTGGGTGCCCAATTCGGGCAGTGTGGATGCCAGCGGCACGGCCGAGAGCATGGGCTACATGCCCGTTTACTGGCTGAAGCACAATACCTGTTTCGGTACCGAGTCGCAGTTGCGCAACATGATTGCTACCCTCCACAGCCACAACACCAGTGTGCTGATGGATATGGTCATCAACCACAAGAGCGGCAAGAGCAGTTGGACGGACTTGGCCAACGAGACAGTTAACGGTCCTGTCACCGGCGAGAGATACAGCGTGTCATGGACGACGGCCGACATCTGTAAGACCGACGAGTGTGTCGCAGAGGGCTATCCCGTAACAGGTGCCAACGACGAGGGCGAGAACTTTGACGGCAGCCGTGACCTGGACCACACCAGCGCCAATGTGCAGCAGAATGTCAAGACCTACCAGAAGTACCTGATTGACGAACTGGGCTATGACGGTTTCCGTTACGACATGTGCAAGGGTTATGCTGGCTACTATGTGGGCTTGTACAACCAGGCCAGCCAGCCCGCCTTTTCGGTGGGCGAGTATTGGGACGGCAATGTCGAGACCCTGCGCTGGTGGCTGAACGAGACCAAGCAGGACAACCGCATCCAGACCGCCGTGTTTGACTTTGCTCTCAAGTACCCGATGCAGAGCGCGTTTGCCGGTGGTGACTGGAGTGCCCTCAACAACAAGGGCCTGGCTGCCGACAAGCAGTATCAGCGTTACTCGGTGACCTTTGTCGACAACCACGACACGGGCCAAAACACCAACTACGACTGCCTCAAGACCAACGTTATGCCCGCCAACGCCTTCATCCTGGCAATGCCCGGCACACCTTGTATTTTCTACAAGCATTATCTGGTCTATAAAGATGAGATCAACAACTGCATCAAGGCACGTCGTGCTGCCGGTGTCCATAACCAGAGCGACATCCTCACCCAGCGTGAGAGCAATGGCGGTTATGTCCTTGAGACCGAGGGCACGCGCGGCAACCTGTACCTGCAGCTGGGCGGCGCCGTGTATAACGGAACTCCCTATGGCTACAAACTAGTGCAGGGCGGCGAAGGCTATAACCTGTACATCAGCTACGAGATTGACTGGGAACATGTCGGCAAGGATGGCAGCATCCTGGGCTATCCCGTGGTCAGCAAGGCCGCCGGCAACTATGTGGGCAGTGTGAGCCTCAACGTGGCTCCCAGTGCAAGCGGTACAACGCTCGTCTATACCATCGACGGCAGCGAGCCCACCACATCCAGCGCCAAGATTACCGCTACGACGCCGATGACCTTTACCGAGAACACCACCCTCAAGGTGGGCGTGCTCAACGGTGACCAGGTCGAGAACATCGAGAGTTACGTCTATACCGTCACCGAAACCGCTACCACCGGCCTCAACGTGTATGTCAAGACTTCGATGGCCAATGCCTACATCTGGGCATGGAGCGGTGATGATAACCTGACAGGCAACACCTGGCCCGGCAAGAAGATCAGCACTCTGGACAAGGTGACCGTCAACGACATTGAGTGGTATTGCCTGCATGCTGACGTCAACGAGATGGGTGTCATCTTCAGCAACGGCGAGTTTGGCTTCGAGAACCAGACCACGCCCATCAGCGTGAAACGTGACTCTTACTTCATCTATCCCAACAGCGACTTGGCAACCTTCAAGTACACTGCAGCCGACACCTATATCGACGTGACCGAGAAGTATGGCGGTGCAGGCAGCGCAAGCTTTGAGAAGGTGTATGTGCTGGGCAACATCAACACGGCAGGCTGGTCTCCCAACAACGGCTATGAGATGACGACCACCAACGGCGAGAAATACACTGCCACTATCGACTTTGTTGATCCTTACGGCGGTTACAGCTACTTCAGCTTCACGACGGCATTGGCAAGTTCGTGGGATGCCATCGCCGGCAACCGCATGGGTGCAACGAGCAACAACTTCCTCATCAACGAGGCCCGTTTGGGCACCGAATTGAGCGTTGTTGCAGGTACCAACGCCTTCAGGATTCCCACTGGCAAGTATAACCTGACGTTGTATCTCGAGGGAGGCAAACTGATTGTTGAGAAATGGACTGAGCCGGTTACTGTCGTGCTGGGTGACGTGGACATGGACGGCAACGTCAACATCAGTGACGTGACCGCGTTGATCGACTATCTGTTGGGCGGCAACGCTGCAGGCATCAGTGTTGACAATGCCGACTGCGAGGCTGACGGCAACATCAACATCAGCGACGTGACCGCACTGATCGACTATCTGCTGTCAGGCCAATGGTGATGATTTAAGTTGAGCAGGTGCTCAACTTAAGGTTTAAAGTTTAGGGTTTAGAGTATTGAGTGGGGAGAATGACAAAAACTCCCGTGGCACTCAGCTCTAAACTCTAAACTTTCATTATCTTTGCAGTCGAGAAACGATGGAGAAGCAATACGAGAATATCATCATCGGTATCGACCCTGGCACCAACGTCATGGGTTATGCCCTGCTGGGGGTAAACGGCAAGAAACCCGAGCTCATCGTCATGGGCGTGCTGCAGCTGAGCCGCATGGAGGACCACTACATGCGGTTGAGGCACATTTATGAGCGCGTGAGTGGCGTCATCCAGGAGTACCTGCCCGACGAGATGGCCATCGAGGCGCCGTTCTACGGCAAAAACGTGCAGTCGATGCTCAAGCTGGGCCGTGCCCAGGGGGTGGCGATGGTGGCTGCCTTGAACCGTGAGATTCCCATCACCGAATACGAGCCCCGCAAGATCAAAATGGCCATTACAGGCAACGGTGCCGCCAGCAAGGAACAGGTGGCCATGATGCTGCAGCGCACGCTAGGCATCGACGAGGCCCAGATGCCCGATCTGTTAGACGCTACCGATGCCCTGGCTGCCGCACTGTGCCATTTCTATGAGCGCAATAAACCCTTTACCGGCAAGGGCACCAAGTCGTGGAAATCCTTCATCGCACAGCACCCCGATAGGGTGAAAAAGTGAGCCTGTTTATGGTCTGGGAGACATCAGCAGTGCCAATGAAGCGGAATGTGCCTCGTTGCGCCCCTTTATCTTGATTGATTTCTCGTGCGATTGCACAGTCGAAATTGTCGGGCTTGTATTGCGATATTACGTTTTCTTGGCGTTATATAAGCTTGATAATTAGATATTTAAAGAATAATTGAGAAATTGTTGAAAAATTCCCTTGAAATATCGTGTCCATGAAGAAAAAAATGACTACCTTTGTCCCCGAATTGAGGACTATATTAGGAAAATGTCAGTTTATTCTTTGGGCATACCTTTCAAGATAACTTGTGGCGGAGAGGCAGCAAGCCAATTCTATAACCCGCTGCAAGAGAGGGTATCCAGCGACAAACGCGCCAGATTAGACGGGATAACAACCGCTAATGTGGCGCGAACTCTTTTAAAAATGATAGTTTAATCAATCAATTATTTAATAATTACTAGTTATTCATTCATTAAAAACTAATTTTTGTATGTTGAGAACAGTTAAGCTTTTGGCTTTGGTGGCAATGTTCCTGGTAGCATTGTCGTCGAGTGCTCAGGTGACGACTTCGGCGCTGTCCGGTGTTGTGACCGATGAGAACCAGCAGGCGATGATTGGTGCAACAATCACGGCCCTGCACACGCCCTCGGGCACCAAGTACAACGCCGTGACCAACATGGATGGCCGTTACACCATCCAGGGTATGCGTCCCGGTGGCCCCTACACCGTCAGCGTGTCCTACATCGGCTACGAGCCCCGCAGCATTGAAGGCGTGACCTTGCAGCTGGCCGAGACCTCCAATCTTGACTTTGACCTGAGTGTTGATGCCAACGCCCTCGGCGAGGTTGTCGTTACTGCAGCGGCCACCAAGTTCCGTGCCGAGAAGACTGGTGCTGCTACTAACATCAACAGCGCTCAGATCACCAATCTGCCTACGGTATCCCGCAGCTTGACCGACATTACCCGTCTGTCACCCTACGGCGGTAACGGCATGAGCTTTGCCGGTACCGATGGCCGTACTGCCAACTTCACCGTTGACGGTGCCAACTTCAACAACAACTTCGGTCTGAGCGACAACCTGCCCGGTGGTGGCAACCCCATCAGCATCGAGGCTATCGAGGAGATGCAGGTTGTGATCTCGCCCTACGATGTTCGTCAGACCAACTTCATCGGTGGTGGTGTTAACGCCGTTACCAAGAGTGGTACCAACAAGTTCCGTGGCAGTGCCTACATCTTCCACCGCAACGAGAACATGCGTGGTGACGCTGTTGAGCGCACCCAGATTGGTCAGGCCCGCGAGAAATTCAAGGTGACCACCTACGGTGCCACCATCGGCGGTCCGATCATCAAGGACAAACTGTTCTTCTTCGTGAACGGTGAAATGACTAAGCAGCCGACTATAGTCAACTCATGGGTTGCTTCACGGGACGGTGTTGCCATTCCCGACCAGTACGTCTCGCGCACCACGCTCGCTGACCTGGAGCGCGTGAGCAACCACGTGAAGCAGAAATATGGCTATGACACGGGTTCATGGACCAAATTCCCTGCCGACGAGAACAACTATAAGATCCTCGCCCGTCTGGACTGGAACATCAACCATGACCATCACCTGGCCCTGCGCTACAACTACACCAAGAACCGCTATTGGAGCAACCCCAACGCCACCTCGATGGACGGTGGCACCCGCATGGCTAACGGCCGCGTATCGCAGAAGTCCTTCTCGTTTGCCAACTCGATGTATGGCATGGACAACCTGGTGCACTCGTTCTCGCTGGATCTGAACAGCCGCTTGACCGACAACCTGTCCAACCAGTTCCTGGCCACGCTGTCCAAGCTGGATGATATCCGCACGACCAACTCGAGCGAGTTCCCCTTCATCGACATCACCATGACCGACGATGAGGGCAACCGCGACAACTATATGGCTCTGGGTTATGAGCTCTTTACCTGGAACAACGCTGTCCACAACACCATCTGGAACCTGCGTGACGACGTCACCTGGTACTATGGCAACCACAAGATCATGGGTGGTCTGAGCTTTGAGCATCAGATGGCCGACAACCAGTACATGCGTAATGGTACGGGTTACTACCGCTACAATAGCGTTGACGACTTTATCAACGGTGCTGCTCCCGAGGTCGTTTGCTTGACCTACGGTTACGGCAGCGAGACCAAGCCTGCTGCCCGCGTGCAGTTCAACAAGGCCGGTATCTATGCACAGGACGAGTGGAACGTCACCAAGAACTTCAAGCTCACCTACGGCCTTCGCCTGGATGGTCTGTTCTTCAACAACGGTGACCTGATCACCAACAACGCCATCAAGGCCCTTACCTATTATGACAACAATGGCAACGAGCGCCACATCGACACTGGCAAGTGGCCGAACAGCAACCTGATCGTGCAACCTCGTGTAGGTTTCAGCTGGGATGTGTTCGGTAACAAGAGCCTGAAGGTTCGCGGTGGTTCGGGTCTGTTCTCAGGCCGTCTGCCCCTGGTATTCTTCACCAACATGCCCACCAACGGCGGCCTCGTGCAGTATCAGGCTCAGCTCAACGGCAACACCAAGATTGGTGGCCTGGACAAGGATGGCAATTATGTTCCCAACCGTGGCTTTGAGAACTACAGTGGTGCCTACACCACCGATGCCAAGGGTAACCGTTACATCGACATGAGCCAGTTTGCCGGCGGTTTGGTGACCGAGAACGGCCAGGCAACCATCAATGCCCTGCGCAATATGCTTATCGGCATGGGTTATCCCGAGAACGTAACCTCTGACATGGGTACCGTTCCCTCGTCGATCAGTGCAGTAGATCCCAAGTTCAAGATGCCGATGGTATGGAAGACCTCGTTGGCTGTTGACTACACGATCCCCGTATCGTTCCCCTTCACCGTGACTGTTGAGGGTATCTTCAACAAGAACATCAATGCTGCCAGCATCAGCGACTGGGCTATCCCCAGCGTGGGTGGTTATGCCCGCTTCAACGGTGCTGACAACCGTCCTATCTATCCTGCCGGTTTCCGCACGGGTACCAAGGCCTTCGTTCTGGAGAACACCAGCCGCGGTTATGGTTGGATTGGCAACATCACCCTGAATGCTGATCCCACCGACTGGTTGAGCCTGATGGCTGCTTACACCCACACCGTACAGAAGGAAGTTACCGGTATGCCCGGTAGCGCTGCCGAGAGCGCCTTCACCTATGTACCCACCGTTGAGGGTCCCAACAACATCAAGCTGCACAACTCGCAGTATGTAACTCCTGACCGTTTCGTGCTGTCGGCTACCGGTCACGACAAGAGCGGTAACCACTATGGCCTGATCTATGAGACCTGGCGCGGCGGTTACAACTACTCTTACATGATGGCCAACGACATGAACGGTGACGGTTACAACTACGACGCTCTGTACATCCCCACCGACGAGCAGGTCGCTAATCGCGAGTTCCGCTTCGTGAGCGAGGGTGACAAGACCCGCTTCATGGACTATGTGCACAACAATGACTACCTGAAGAATCATCAGGGTGAGTATGCCGAGGCCTACAGCCTGTACAATCCCTGGGTTCACCGCATCGACTTGAGCTACAAGCATGACTTCTCGCTGAACGTGTGCGGTGCCAAGCACACCCTGCAGCTGCTCCTCGACGTGAAGAACGTGCTCAACTTCTTCAACTCGAGCTGGGGCGTGAGCAAGTATCTCAACCCCGAAATCGGCAGCGATCCCCGCATCCTCAAGTATGAGGGCGTTGACGCTCAGGGTTATGCCACCTTCTCGACTCCTAGCTCGATCCATGGTGACACCAAGACCTTCGTTCCCAACAAGGCCATCGGTCAGTGCTGGAACGCTTCTATCGGTATTAAGTACATCTTCAACTAATTCCTAAAGACTAAGACAATTTTATGAAACTCAAATATTTTATTTCGTTTTTTGCACTGGTCTCCCTGTTGTCGGCTTGCTCCGATGACGATGCCATGACGCTTTTGGATGAGATTCAGGTTTCTTCATCCTATGTGAGCATTGACGTGGCCGGCGGTTCCAACACGATTACCTTGAATGCCAAGGAAGCTTGGACGTTTGACGAAGCAGAACTTCCCGAATGGCTGACCGTGAGCCCGATGAATGGTGGCGCTGGTGAGACCAAAGTGACCTTCACGGCTCCCGCTACCCTTGATGGCCGCACTACTGTGCTGCACGTGAAGTGCGCCGACAAGACCCAGACCATCAACGTGATCCAGGGTCTCGCTGTAGTTAGTGAGGCAACTTGTGCCGAGGTTAATGCCGGTCCCGAGAGCAAGACCTACCGCGTGACCGGTACTGTAAAGAGTATCGTGAACACGACCTATGGTAACTGGTATATTGAGGATGAGACCGGTGAGGTTTACATCTATGGTACGCTGGATGCTAAGGGCAATGAGAAGAACTTCTCGAGCTGGGGCATGGAAGTAGGTGACATTGTTACCATCGAGGGTCCCAAGAGTGTTTATAATGGAACTGTTGAGCTGGTAAACGTGACCGTGATCAACATCCAGAAGTCGCTCGTCAAGGTCGAGGGTTATGACCCCGAGGACGCTACCATCCCCGTTGAGGGCGGTAATGTTGCCGTGAACCTGAGCTGCAAGACCAACAACGGTATCTCGGTTGAGATTCCCGAGGAGGCTAAGAGCTGGCTGGGCATCGTTTCGATTGCTGGTGGCGCAGAGCCCGTGGTAACCTTCCATGCCAACGCCAATGCCGGTGGTGACCGCAGTGCAACTGTAGTCTTCAAGACCACCGATGACAAGGGCAAGGAATACACCGCTCAGGCTACTATTTACCAGAAGGGTGCTATTGTTGCCGCTAGTGTAGCCGAGTTCCTTGAGGCTCCTGTGGGCGATACCCAGTATCGCATCACTGGTGTGATCACCAGCGTGGCCAATGCTACCTATGGTAATGTATACGTGCGTGACTGGTCAGGTGAGACCTACGTCTACGGCATCGGTGCCAAGGGCGACTTCGAGGCTGCTGGCCTGAAGGTTGGTGACGTCGTTACCCTCGTGGGCAAGCGTGGCGAGTACAAGGGCACTGCTCAAATGACTGGTGCTGTGCTCGAAGACAGCAAGACTGTTACCCCGCTCACCATCGACGAGTTCCTTGATCAGGAAGACAATCCCAACGTTTATTACATGTTGACCGGTACTATTACCGAGATCGCTAACATGACCTACGGCAACCTGTATCTGGAAGATGAGACCAACCAGGTTTACGTCTATGGTTGCTATCCCGGTTGGGGCGCTACCGGCGACAACCGCAAGAATTGGCTGGAGACCGCTGGCATCACCGTTGGTGACAAGCTGAGCGTTATCGGTGTCAAGAGCACCTATAACGGCACTCCCCAATTGGCAAACGGTATCTACTTCTCGCACGAGAAGGCCCAGTAACTGAAAAAGACCATTTTCTGAGTCCAGTTACTAAGCAAAATTACATTCACTTATGAATTGAGTAAGGGGGCATCGGCCACGGTGCCCCCTTTTCTAAAAATAAGATTTAATAATGAGAAGACTGATTTATCTTGTATTGTTGATGGCCGTGTTGCCGCTGCAGACTTGGGCGGCAGGACGTGACAATTACACGGTGATTATCTCGTTGGACGGATTGCGTTGGGACTACCTGGACACCTATGACGTGCCGTTCATGCAACAGTTGGCGCGCGAGGGCGTCAAGGCCGTGATGCAGCCGTCGTTCCCCAGCAAGACGTTCCCCAACCATTACACGCTGGCCACGGGCCTCACGCCCGACCACCACGGCATCATCACCAACACTTTTTGGGATCGTGAACGCGGTGTGGAGTTCTCGCTGGGCAACAAGGACACCCGCAGCAAGGGCTATTATTACGGGGGAGACCCCGTGTGGCTCACTGCCAAGCACCAGGGCGTGAAAACGGCAACAGTCTTTTGGGTGGGCAGTGACGTGGCCATTCAGGGCGAGCATCCCACCTATTGGCTGGACTATCAGACCCAGCAGCTGGATTACCCCGGCCGTGTTGATGAAATCATCAGACTGCTCAGCCTGCCCGAGGACAAGCGCCCCCACCTGGTGATGGCCTATTTTGAGGAGCCTGACCGCAGTGGTCACAACTACGGCCCGATGAACCGCATGACGCGCCGTGCCTTGGAGGACATGGACCGCTTGTTGAGCCTGATGTGGACCCGCATCCAGATGCTGCCCATCGGCTCTCAGGTCAACCTCATCATCACGGGCGACCACGGTATGACCAGTGTTGACCCCAAGCGCTTTGTGGATATCGATGACGTGCTGCCCAAGCACTGGTATGAGCGTTTCTGCAACGATTATCCCACGCTCATTTATGCCAGCGCACCGCAGTATGTCGATTCAATCTGCGATGCCTTGCAGCACGTGGATCACATCCGTGCCTGGAAAAAGGCGGACATTCCTGCCTATCTGGGCTACGGAACCAACAAGAACATGGGTGACGTGGTGGTGCTGCCCGACGTGGGATGGCTCTTTGCCGACAAGCCCTCAAAAAAGCAGCGCGGCAGTCACGGTTTTGACCACACGGCAGCCGACATGCAGGTGGGGTTCCGCGCTGTGGGCCCCGATTTCAAGGTGGGCTACGAGAAGCCTGACCGCTTCCGCAACGTGTGCATCTACCCGCTGCTGTGCTACCTGCTGGGCGTGACACCGTCGCCCAACGACGGCAATCTCGACGAGGTCGCCGACATGCTGCGCTAGGCATCGCACCGACTTAGAAAAACAGGATTTGGCAGAATTGAATGACTCTCAATTCTGCCAAATTGGTGTAAAATGGAGCGATTTAGCGAGATTGAAAACAAAACATTTGCTCATTTACATGGGAATATCTATTTTTGCAAGAGTTCAAGATTCAAGAGATTGGGAGATATGAATATAGGCATTGCTGTAAACTATTTCAAGAGAATCTATAGTGAAGTGACTGAATTGTCGCGGCAGACGGGCTATAACCGTTTCTATCACCTGTGGGACTATCTGACGGCATTCGTGCGTCACGGTGCCCACATCGACCAGTATATAGCTGGCGGATTCTGGAGCTACAGCAATCCTCAGCGCAGCAAGTGCCTGACTCACTACCGCCGTCTCGCATTGGAAAAAAAGTATAACAATCCCGCCGATGTCCATTACTTCAAGAATAAGCCCGAGTTCAACCGGTTTTTCAGTGACTTTGTCCATCGTGGCTGGTTGTGGATAAGAGAAGCGACGTTTGAGGAGTTCAAGGCATTTCTGGAGCGCTACAGGACGGTTATCGTCAAGCCGATGGACGGGAAACAGGGCGATGGAATCCGCAAACTGGATTTCGTGGACGATGAAGCGGAACTGCACCGCGTCTTTGACGCTCTGGTCAAGGAGAATGTCATCGTCGAGGAACTGATTGTGCAACACCCCGAAATGGTCTTCGGCAACAAGTCGGTGAACACCATCAGGGTGCTTACCGCATGCCGCCCCGACGGCAAGGCCCGCATCATGAAAGCCTTCCTGCGCGCAGGGGTGGGGGATACATTGGTCGATAACACCGCAACCGGCGGATATTATTATGAGGTGGATTTAGAGCATGGGATTGTGTCATCTGAAGGCATATCCAAGGACGGTACCCGCGTCTTCATCCATCCGCAGACCGATATCGTGATGCTGGGATTCAAGGTCCCGTTATGGGACCAGGTTGTCAAGATGTGTGTGGATGCAGCAGGCCGTCTTCCACGCGTTGCCCTTGTGGGGTGGGACGTTGCCATCAGCCAGGACCATGTGCAGCTGATTGAAGGCAACAACAGCGCCGATTACATCGGCTATGAGTTTGTGGGCAGCAATGGCTACTATGAGAAAATCAAGGCTTTTATGGAACCTTGAGATAGGGGTACAAAAAAAGGGCAAGTGAGCTACAGCGCGCCGCTACAACCTCGTTACCCTTGCTTCGGTCAAGACCTGGGGGATTGGGAGGGAGCTGGCCGTGTAGGACTTACCCGGCTGCAAAGGTACTGCTTTTTCCTAAACTGACAACAAATTTTCATAAAAATAATTTGCCCCAGCCGATAACCGACTGGGGCACTGCTATTTATAATCTGTTTTTGCTCAGTTGGTGTGCTTGTTGTACACGCGTGCAAGAATCTCGGGCGTCCTGTCACCGAATAGCGGCCCATTGCTCAACAGGTGTGTAGAGAGGCCACCATAGGTGAGGTTGAGCTCAATCAGGATGGGCTCACCGTCCTGGCCGATGGCAAAATCCCAAGAAATGAGGCGCGTAGCGGTAGCCATGCGGCTGGCGGTTTCCTTAATGATTTCGCAGCATCGCTCATAGCCCACGACCTTGAAACCCTTGAAAACGGTGCCCTGGGGATGCTGCGTGCAGATGCGTCCGTCAGTGTAGTGGCCATGCTCCTTCAACGTGCCGTCCTCGTTAATGCCGCAGAAGACGCCCCCGCTGCTGCCATTGTCCACGTGTGACCCGCTGGCTCCCATCCTCAACAATGAGGACAGAATAATGGTCTCTCCATCGAGGAAAAGTGACATCATGCGCAGGGTGTTGACACTGCTGGGGTGGATGTTACTTAGCGTTTCGTGCTGCTTGACAACTTCCTGAATGATGACATTGTCGTTCTTGCCCAGCCATTCGGTGAACTTGTCAGCAGGCGTAGTCGAGAAATCAAAGAATTTGACGCCAAATCCACCGCCCGACATGAGAGCCTCCTTTGCTATCACTTTACCGGCTTGCTGGCAACGTTCCAGCGCCTGGTCAAGGGAGATGACATGATAATTCTCATCAAAGAATTCGCCGTTCATCTTCCTGCAGATGGTCAACGGCCTCTTGATATCGGGGAAATAGATGTCATAGAGGTTCTTGTCGTCAAGACACTCGCTGCGGCGCACGTCGGTAAAGAACGTGTCAATTTCAGCATAGTAGATGGTGTCGGGAATATAGTACTTCAATAATTCCTTGTTCTCGCATACGGTATTGTAAAATGCAAACCAGTCCATCTCCTTGCGCACATTGCGGTATTGATCCCAGAACGAGAGGATGTCCCGCTTTTGCTCGGCCGTCAAGGGCGTTGAACGTTTCCTGAAGGCCCTCAGTTCCCGGTTTGCATTCCTTCGCCTCATCAATCTGATGTAATCATGAGTGTAGAGCTTGAGGAGCCTGTCGCGGAAAGCAATGCGTATTGCATCTATGCGTCTCATAAAGTGGTCGGTTATTTGGTCTATATTGTCTGCAAAGGTAATACAATTCTGAATAAAGCAATGAATTGCCAGTACTTTTTAGGCATTGGGCGCGTGGTGGTCGAGGCGGTTGCCGTAGAGGTAGTGTTTGGTCTCGCGGGCAATGACATTGCTCAAGAGCAACAGGGCAATCAGGTTGGGGATGGCCATGAGGGCGTTCATGCAGTCGGCGGCGTTCCACACGATGTCAAGGCTGATAATGCTGCCCACGAACACCATGGCAACAAAGAGGACGCGGTAGGCCAGCATCCAGCGCTTGCCCTTGAGGTACTCGACGGCGCGTTCGCCGTAGTAGCACCAGCCCAGAATGGTGGTGAAGGCAAACGTCAGCAGGCCAAAGCTCAGCAGCGGGGTGCCCACGTAGGGAATCTTGGAGAAGGCAGCCTTGGTAAGCGCGGCGCCGTCGGTGACGCTGATATCGGGATGGGCGAGGATGGAGCTGACAATGACCAGTCCAGTGAAGGCGCAGATGACCACCGTGTCCCAGAACGTGCCTGTCGAGGAAACAAGCGCCTGGCGAACGGGGTTGCGCGTCTGTGCTGCGGCAGCCACGATGGGCGCAGAACCCAAACCGGATTCGTTGCTGAACAGACCGCGCGCGATACCCATGCGGGCTGCTACGATGACGGTGGTGCCCACAAAACCTCCAAGTCCCGCCTGGGGCGTGAAGGCTGACTCACAGATGAGCTTAATGGCGGGCCAGACGTACTGCCCGTTGGCAAACAGGATATAGATGCACCCCAGCACGTAGAAGAAGGCCATGAAGGGCACCAAAGCACTGCACACGCGCGCGATGCTCTTGATACCGCCCAGCAGCACGAGCGCTGTCAGTAGGCACACGGCTCCTCCTGTGAGCCAGGTGGGGATGCTGTAGGACTCGTAGGCTATTGTGGAGATGGCGTTGGCCTGCACCGTGTTGCCAATGCCGAATGAGGCCAGCGCCGTGAACAGGGCAAACAGCACAGCCATCCATTTCCAGCCCAGGCCACGCTCCAGGGCGTACATGGGACCGCCTAGCATGCGACCATCCTCGGTCTTGATGCGGTATTTGATGGCAAGCAGTCCTTCACCATATTTTGTAGCCATGCCGAACACGCCCGAGAGCCAGCACCACAGCACGGCACCGGGTCCGCCCAGGGCGACAGCGGTGGCCACGCCCACAATGTTACCCGTACCGATAGTAGCCGCCAGCGCCGTGGCCAGCGCGCCAAACTGTGAAACGTCACCAGTTGAGCCTTTATCTTTGCTAATCGACAACTTGATAGCAGTCAATAACTTGCGCTGCGGAACACCCAGCCTGAAGGTGAGGAAAATATGCGTTCCCAGCAGCAATATGATCATGGGCCACCCCCATAGGTAGCCGCTCAACGTTTCAAAAAAGGTATTTAAGGCTTCCATCAAAATTCGATTGTTCTAAGGTTGAAAGTGCAAATATACGAATTTAGTTTTAAGTTACCGCCTTTCGTTTCAAGTTTTTCGGTTTTCCACGACAAATTCCGGCTACGATTTACGCAAATCATGGCTAACAGACGGCAAGCCACCGTCTATTAGCCATGCTCTGTGATTTGTTGTCCAAAAACTTACATTTCGACAATCTTGCCGAAGAAATCACCCCATCCAGCCTCCTTATAAGCGGCTATCGCACCTGCGGGCACATGAAGCGTGCGTCCGGCGTAATTCTCGTTTTCAAGAGCAAAGACGTTGAAGCCGATCTCGGCCTGTGACGGGTCAACGATGTGGCAGTACACATCGGTCAGGTTGGTACAGTTCTGGAAGGCCCACATTTTAATGGTGGTGACTCCGGCAGGGATGTCGATCCGGGTGAAAACGCAGCCTTCAAAAGCAGCCGTGCCGATCTCAGTGAGCCCCGCGGGGAGTTCTATAGCAGACAAAGCTGTGCAATTCTCAAACGAGTGGTCACGGATTTCTGTAACCGATTCAGGAATGGTGACACCGGTCAGTTCCGTACAGTTGCTGAAGGCATAAGCGTTGATTTTTGTGACGGGATAGGTCGTGTCGCTAATGGTAACCGATGCAGGTATCGTCACGTTTCCACTGTAATGGGCTCCGTCCTCGCCCTGGTCACAGACCATGGCAAAATCATCCCACAAGTCAGTAATGTAGTACACACCGCCAACTTCAAAATCATAGGCTGCAGCAGCAAGGGGCAGGCAAAATGCCAGAAGCAATAAGGATTTCTTGATCAGATGTTTCATTGTCAATTCAATTTTTTGTTAGAATGTTATTATTGCGACGGCAAAACTAATGTTTTTTATCAAATTGAGCAACTATTCAGAAATAATTCGCTAAATTTGCAACATCGTTCAGTATTCAACTATTACAAACAGGATAAATTTCCATTTTATATAGGATTTTTGCTTTGATAGCGGCGTTGTCTTGCATCTTCGGCGTTGTAAAGCATGAAATATGACAGTATTTATTATTCAATCATAAACTATTAAGCGTATGAAGAAATTAGCATTACTCTTTTTGAGTGTTGCCGTTGCATTAAGCGCATCGGCAGTTGTGAAATCGCACGGTAACGCATACCGTCCGATGGATAAGGCGCAACAAGGTGCCCAAAAGAAGGCTCCTTCTCGTGTAGACATCATCACTGAACAGCCCGAGGGCACGGTGGTGAACTACATGCGCGGTGGCGAGTATATGATGGTTAGCCTCTTCGGCTATGAGACCGTAGCACAGTCGGGTCGCGTCAAGATTGTTTATGCCGATGACGGCAAGACCGTTTACATTCAGGATATCCTGTGCTATGCCGAGGGACAAGGCGTGTGGGTCGTTGGTGAATTGAGTGACGACGGTTTGACGATTTCGGTTCCTCTAGGTCAGTATGTTGCCTATAATGAGGAATTTGATTATGGCGTGATTCTGGACTGGGGCTCGACAGACGTTATCGACTTGGGTGACGACTTCTACTGGGTCGATTTCTATTATGAAGAGGGCAGGGAAGAGGTAACCTATGCTATTGATCCTGAGCGCAATACTATCACGATGCTTGACAGTGAGGGTGATATGAATGCTCCTTTCCCTTACAACTGTGTGGCAACGGGCTTGGTAGGCATCTGGAGTGACGACGGTTCGGTGGCTACTATCGAGTGGAACTCGACCTGGACTGCCATGGGTGAGACCGTTCCCGCTGTTCCTGCCAATCCTGAGGCTGTAGACTTCTTTGACTGTGGCAGCGAGGATGGTTACACTCGTTTTGACTTCAACATCAATCTGGTGGACGTTGACGGTAATCCGTTGAATCCCGACTGCTTGACCTACAGCATCTTCACCGACGAGGACGAGCTGTTCACCTTTGACAGTGAGACCTACGGCCCGCAGAATGGCTTTGACGAAGACATGACCGAGATTCCTTATGGTTACAGTGGTGAAGACTTCTACCTGCGCCGCGTTTACTTCTACCGCACCAACACGGGTGACAATCCTATGTTCACCTGGCGCATCGGCATCCAGTTGAACTATACCGTTAACGGCGTGACCAACAAGTCTGACATCGTTTACCTTGAGGTGTATGACAAACCCAGCGCTGTCAATGAGTTCAATGCCGGCAAGACCGTATCCAGCGTGAAGTACTTCAACCTGGCAGGCCAGGAGATGGCTCAGCCCAGCGGTCTGACCATCCAGCTGACGACCTACAGCGACGGCACCACTAGCGCCACCAAGGTGATCAAGTAACCCTTGTAACAGCAAGGCAAACGAGGCGCGGCCACATCAGTGGCTGCGCCTCTTGTTTTTTTCAGCATTGAGTCACGCTTCAATGCCTTCTGGAGCGAAATGCGTCGAAGCAGGCCGTAGATCTGCACAAGGTCTTCGGCCTTTTTTGCCAGAAAAACGGGCCTATGGGTCAAAAAAATCCCGCCTGGCCCAATCGCGGGTGAGGCGGGATTACAGTGATTGATAGGAAAATAATGCTAAATATTAATCAATGATGGTAATGTATCTTGAAGTCATTTAGATTATTCGTGATGATCCGTGACATCCACCATTAGAAGGTGAACTGTACGCGGGCCTGAGCCACGTGGAAGTTGCGGTCATAGGGAAGGAAGTCCTTCTGCAGGCGGTGGTAGGTGTAGTCCACCATGCACAGCACGTAGCGGTTGAAGCTGTAGTTCAGACCGATGGTGTAGCTGTTGGCCTTACCGCCACCAACGCTCGACGAAGCATAGGGCCAGTCTTCCATGTAGCCGTTGGGATAGTACTGGTTACGGCCGATAGCGAAGTATTCGCCCTCGTTGACGTCGTTGAGGCTGGTGTAGTTGTAGCGGGCTACAATCTCCATAGCCTTGCCGTCAAGGCCGCCCAGCAGACCTTCCTGCATGTTGTAGTGGTAGGGGTTGCCAAAGAGCATGAAACCTGCCTCTACATAACCGCCGTGGAAGTTGTCGTTGCGCAGGGGGTTGGCAGCCAACCACCAGTCGTAGGAACCCCACGTGTCGATGTTGTTGTTGCTGGCCTCCCACAGGGTGTTGCTGTCGCGCTTCTTGGTGGTGTGCTTGTACATGTACTCACCACGCACGAACAGGCGGTCGTTGTGATACAGAACCTCGGCGCCGGCATCAAACACGTTGTTGATCCAGGGCAGATCGCAGCTAACGAACTGGTCGTCATCGTCAACATAGGTCTCAAGAGCCTGGCCCAAGTGGAGGGTTTTCTTCAAGACGTTGTTGGTCACTTCGCCGCCACCCATGTGGGCAAAGCGTACGTTGGCACCCACGTGCAGGGTCTGGTTCTCATCGGCGATGGGACGGAACAGGTAACGTCCTGCCACGGTCATGCCATTGAAACCGGCATCAATCTTGTTGTAGGCGTTCTCGGTGAACACACCCTGATAGGCCATGAAATGGTCGCTGTTGAACTTGTAGCTGATACCCAGCTCACGACCTTCGCCCAGTGCATTGCTGGAACCGGGACGGCTGATGAAGTGGTAGCTACCCAGCGAGGTGTTGCGGGCCATGGAGCCGGCGGGGTCATTGTAGTAACCCACCTTGATGGCATGGGTGTTGTCGTTGTTGTCGAGGTGGCTGTACTGCAAGAAGATGTTCTTCTGGGCAAACTTGCCGCCGCCAAAGCCGAAGTCGGCATAGAAATACCAGTTCTTATAGGTCATCGAGGTGCGGATGCGTGCATCGGTAATCGAGGCGCCGCTCTGCAGGGGCGTGAAGTCGCTGTTGTAGTAGGCAGCGTCGGCCATCATGCGGGCACCCACGGTGAATTTCACTTCCTTTTCAGCGTTCTCGAGCTCCAGGGTGGGGTCGGTGTCGAAGTCCTGTGCTGCTGCGGTCAGGGCGAAGACAGCCAAAAGAGGCATCAAAATATATTTTTTCATATTAAATGAGTTGATTTAATGTTGTTAATGTTCATTACACCTGTAACGGATTAGTAACCCAGACGGTCGAGGGTAGCCTTAGCATCGGGAACGGTGCTGGGAGCCTGCGAGTTGTCGTAGGTCTGACCGGGATGGAAGGGATCGGGCAGTGCGCTGTTGCAACGGAAACCGTTCTCAATCATGTACTGCAACGAGATCTCGCTGCGGTTGGTGAAGTAACCGTCCAGATAAACGGGCACGCTCTTGGAACCCTGGAAGTTGGTGAAGGGCGTTGCGGGGATGGTCAGGCGCAGCAGGTCGTCAAACATCGTGGTGTTGCCCTGTCCGTAGTAGTCCACATAGTAACCCATGTACTTGGCCATCTGTGCATAGCTGTCGAAGCTGTAGGGATGGTTGAGCATCTGGCTCTTGCGGATCATGTAGGCCTGCCAGGGCTGGTTCATCTCAGGATAGTTGTTGGGAGCGCCACTGATGGCCGGGCCCATGATGTGGGCACCGTACTCCTGTCCGTAGCGGATGAAGTCGGCATAGCCGGTGGGGGTGTCGAACGCGATGTCGGTAGCATAGGGGGGCTCGCTGATCCACAGCAGGAAGCACATGGGAACCTGGCCCTTGAACACGTCATAGGCGCGGTGCAGAGCATCGAACGAGAAGGTCTGGAGGATCACCTTACCGTTGGTGTTACCCACGTTGACCTTGCCGTTGATGTAGAAGCGCTTCTCGCCCTCAGGCTTGGTGATGATGTTCCAGCCGCACTCGGCCAGGACGTTGTAAACGCGAACCTCCATGTCCTTGGGGTTCAGCCAGCTCTCTTTGAACTCAATGTAGATACCGGGACGGTTGCCGGTGTCCTGGTCGTCAGCAACGTAGGCGTTGGCAAAGTCATACTCCACAAAGTCCATGTACTTGGCAGCGTAGCCGTAGGTCACGCTGGGATCGTCGCACTTGGCGGTCACCTTCTCGCTGTTGTAGATCTGCTCCAGGGTCATGTTGGCATATTTGTCCTTGATGCGGTAGGGAAGGATGCGCTCGCCATCAGCATTGCGGCGCAGCTTCTTACCCTCGGCAAAGGCAATCTGGTCCTGGATGGCAGAAACGTACTGACCGTCGCTGTAAACGATCTGACCGTTGCGGTAGAAACCGTTGTGGCTGGCGGCGAATGCGGGACGTGCCTCCTCGAGGCTGCTGTTGTTGAACCAGCTGCCGGCGTCGAGCATGAGGAGCTCAGCGTAGTAGTAGGACATGGTGTAGAACGTGCGGAAGTCGTTCACGTCACGCTGGTACTGGGCCTCGATGTCAGCCTCGCTGAAGTGCTGGCTGCCGTCAGCATTGCGGAAACTGCGGTAGAAGTCCTTACGGGTTGTGGGAACATAGTCGCTGAATACGTACTGGATGTTGGTGGTACGCTTCAGATTCTCGTCGTGGTTAGCGAGCACGATACCGTCCTTGGTGGCCTGCATATCGCTCTCCAGATAGTCGGCGCCCATCTCACGGGCCCAGCGCCACGATGCCTCGGTCTCCTCGGGGGTCCAGAAAATGGAACCACGGTGAGCAGCAACGGCATACAGGGGCACATAATCACGCACCTTTGCCAAATTCTCGGGCAGGACAGAAACCTCGATCCTGCGGGCATCGGTGTTCTCATTGGTGAACTGCTGTTCATCCTCACATGAGGTGAAGGTTGCAAGCACGACGGTGCTCAACAAGCCTACTCGAACAAGATGTTTAAACATAAGCTAAATAATTTGTTATAAATGAATAATTAGATATTGATGATTATTTCTCTTCGATTTTTTCGCCCTTGCGGTCGGCAACGAGGTACTGTTCCTCCTTGTAGGTCAGGGCCATGAAGAAGATGGCGCCCACGCAACCCACAATCAGCAGGATAAACGGCATGTCCCAGCCACCGGTGCTCTCGGCAACATAACCGAGTACAGAGTTGGCCAGAATGGCGGTTCCCAGCACGTAGCCCATGAAACCGGTCAAGCCGGCAGCGGTGCCTGCTGCATTCTTGGGTGCCAGGTCAAGAGCCTGCACGCCGATGAGCATCACGGGACCGTAGATGAGGAAGCCGATGGCAATCAGGCAACCGAGAACAATGCTCAGGTTGGTCATGTTCTGCCAGTAGATGACGATGGCGACAATGATGAGCGCCATGAAGATCATCGTGGGCAATGCACGACGGCCGTTGAAGACCTTGTCGCTCAGCCAGCCGCAGAAGATGGTGCCCGGGATGGCGGCGATTTCATAGGCAAAGTAAGCCCAACCGGCGTTCTTGATGTCCACACCCTGTTCGCTCAGGATGGTGGGAGCCCAGTCCAGACAGCCGTAGCGCACCATATAAATAAAGGAGTTGGCCAGTGCGATGTACCACAAGAACTTGTTGGAGAGGACGGTCTTGAAGATTTCCTTCACGCTCAGCGACTGCTCGCTCTTCTTCTCGTCATAGTTCTTGGAGGCACTGCCGCTCCACTTCTCAATCGAGGGAAGACCACAGGATTGTGGGGTGTCACGGATGAGGATATAGGCGATGATGGCAATCAGGATGGCCACAGCGGCGGGGAAGGCGTAGGTACCGATCAGGAAGTACATTTTCTCATCGGTGCCGTAGAACCATGAGCCGAACCACATGGCACCATAGGCGGCCATTGGGCCGACGAGGGCGCCACCCACGTTGTGGGCGCAGTTCCACACGCTCATCCAGGTGCCGCGCTCCTTAATGGAGAACCAGCGCGTCATCACACGTCCGCACGGAGGCCAGCCCATTCCCTGGAACCAACCCACGAGGAAGTTGAAGGCACCCATCAGGAACACGGCGATCCCCTTGCGCTCAGGATGACCGATGGGGTCGAGCAGGGTGATGGGAACCATCATGAACAGCATGGCGATGGCCGACAGTATCAAGCCCAGGGGCAGGAAGCGGCGCGCATTGCTGCGGTCGCTGATGCTGGCCATGACAAACTTGGAGAAGCCATAGGCAACAGCATTCATTGCCAAGGCGGTACCCAGCATACCCTTGGTGAAGCCGAAGGGCTCGAGCATGGGAATGGCCATGGAGAAATTCTTTCTCACCAGATAGAAGCCGGCATAACCGATGAAGATGCCGATAAAGACTTGCCAACGCAGTCTCTTGTATTTGGCATCGGCTTCGGGGCCGGTCTGTTCCGGCTTATAGGCCGGGGGAGCTAAAAAACTTGCCATAATTACTTTAAGTTTTAGTTTTTAAATTATTGGTTTATAGTTGTATGTGATTTAATTTGAAATCTTTAGTCTAGCCCGTTGTCATGACGGGTGGCTTCTACGTCAAGGGCATCGGCAATGATGCTGATGGGGTTCTCGACGGGCAAGCCGGTGGACATCTCGATCTGCCATTTGCAGGTTTCGCAGTCGGTGGCGACGGCTTCGACATGGGCATCCGCGATGTGCTTGAACAGGATGGAGCCGATGGCTTGTGAGCGCTTGTAATTCTCCTTCTTGAAGCCATAGGTGCCCGAGATGCCGCAGCATTCCTGCTCCAGCACCTGGAGATCCAGTCCCGGAATCATACGCAGCAGCTCAATGCTGTAAAGCTGCCAGCCCATGCGCTGCATGTGGCATGCAGTATGATAAGCAATGCGATGTTTATAGTTTTGCTTGAAGACTAGGTTTACTTTTTCCTCATCCACAAGATTATAGATAAACCGTGTTGCTAGGGAGATATTGCTACGGATATCGCTGTTGTCGATGTCGAGCATCGCGGGGTACTCGTCGCGCAGGTTGAACGTGCAGCTCGAACTCGTGGTCAGCACTGTGCTGCGGTTGGTGCCCGCAGCCTGGCGGATGCTGGCGGTGTTAACGGTCGCCTGGCGCTTTGCCTGCTTATACAGGCCATTGGCGATGAGGGCGACACCGCAGCATTGCTCCTTCTCGAGCATGTGTACGCCATAACCGATGGCATTCATCACCTTAACCAGGTCCTGACCCAATTTTGGGAAGTTGTAATTCACATAGCAGCCGTGGAAATAGCTCACGTGGTTGGGGTAGGCGTCCTGCTCCTTGGCGGCATGGCGTTTGAACCAAGTAGTGAACTTTTGGCGGCTATAGGCGGGGAAAGTGCGGTGCTTGTCGATGGACATCACGCTGTCCATCACCATTTTAGTGGGTTTGAGGCCCAAGGTCGCGTTGGCAATCGGTGCCACGAGGTTGGCCATCGTGCCCAGCAGGTCGGTGTTGGCCAGCATGGTGTCGCGCAGGGTGGCGCGATGTCCCTCGGTGGCCTTCATGCGGGCGCGCTGGATGATATCAGCGATGTGCACGCCGCTGGGGCATGCCACTTCGCAGCGTTTGCAGTTCAAGCACAGTTTCAGCGCCTTGTCAAAATAAGCGGGATCCTTCATGCGGTAACGCTCACCATCGGGGCCGGCCTGTTTGGGGCCGGGATAGTCGGTGGTTACAGCAGCTACAGGACACACGGTCGTGCAAATCGAGCACTTGGTGCACTGTTCAAAGTTGTTTTCGCTGAGGTTGCACAGTTGCATTGGTTCAGCCATAATATCCCATTAAAAAATCATCAATCAAATCGTTATCTATACTATCTTAAATCTTCACTTGAAGAAAACTCGTTTCAAGTGAGATGGAAGTTGGCCATTTTATTTGCCGCACAGGATGTTGCGGGCCACGGCGAGAGCCGTCAGCAGTGACACACCCGTGCCGTCACCCATCTTGATGGCATCGTGTCCGCTCAAGATGGAGCCGATGGCATGCAGGTTGGTGATGGGCTTGCCCTGTTTGAGGCAGTGCAGGCTGCTGTCGGTGGCGACACCGTAGCGGAAATAAGCTTGCGGCTCCATCACGCCAAAGCGGGTCCACTGCTCGCGGTCGGCATCGGCATCGACGTCGAGGTCGAATATGGGCTCGAAAACACGCTCGTAATTGGCGGCCAGGCCGCGGCTGACGAATGAGCCTGTGGCAAGCACGAAGTTGTTGGCCCTGAGTGGCATGCCGTCCAGCTTGGCTGTGGTGACGTTCAGCAGTTTGTCACCCTCGAAGCTGCCGCCGATGGCGTTGTCGCCCGTCAGATAATTGCCTCCCAGCATCTTGAAGTAGTGGCGCAACAGGGTGTGCATCCTCATGCCGGCAACGGCAGGGGGCAACGTGGCGACAAGTCGCAACGGCTTGTTGCACATGCCTTGCAGTGTCTTGAAATCGTTGTCGTCGGTCTGCCCCAGCACACTGGGCAGGATCACCAGGTCGGCATCGGCCGCGAGGGCGTTGATCTGATCGGCCACGCGCTGCAGGGCATTGTTGCTCACCAGGTGCTTGGCCAGACTGGTGGCTCGCATCTCGCTAGGACTGCGGCGCAGTGAAGTGATGTCGTCGGTAGTAAACTCAATCGACTGGACGTCAAAGCCCAAGGTGCGCAGTCCTTGTGCCAGCATGCCGTTGGGCTGGTCAAAGAAGCCGCGGATGCACATCAGCGCCACACGCTTGGCGGGCAGGCTGTTCAGGTCGTCGATACGCAGGTTCTCGCTCAGGGTGAGCCATGCGGGCTTGGCGATGCCCATCGGGGTGATACGCCAGTGGTTGGCGTCGGCATTGCCCTCCATCTCGATGCCTGCGTCGGCCAGCAGTTGCTTGGCCTCGTCGGCGATGTCGGCAAGACGCTCAGCGCCGATTTTGCTGTAAGGGTGGCTCTGGGGCAGGGTAGAGATGGCCTCCAACGGGGCTATCACGTCCTTGCCATCGACATTACCCAGCAGCTCCATCGAGCCGCCGTTGAACATCAGCGTGCTCTGCCCTCCAGCGACGATAGTGACGCGTTGGCCGCGCTTGGCGAGCGCGATGCCGCAGGTGAGACCACTCAGGCCTCCGCCCATGATAACGGTGTCCATTCTCATTGCACGTCCTCCTTTCCTTGCATGTCAACAGCCTTGTCCAGGCCGCACAGTCCCTCGTAAATGGTTGCGGTGAGTTGCGCCTCGCGCAGGGTGTCGCCCCAGGCGACGGGCCGCATGCCCTTCCAGCGCTCGTCGAGGAAGGCGGCGAGGTCTTCCTGGGCGCTCTTCACGTCGTGCTGGAACTCGCCCAACAGTGATGCGGCTCGGCAGGAACACAACTTGCCTTGGCAGGTGCCCATGCCCACGCGTGTGCGTCGGCGCAGGTTCACCAGATTGTGTACGTGCAGCTGGTGCACGGCATATTTGATTTCGCCCACGGTGACGCCTTCGCACTCGCACACCAGGGCGTTGTCGATGTCATTGTCCTTGTCGATACGGGCAGCGAGCGAGCCGTGACGGCCGATAGCGGCACGCTGGCCGAAGCTGTAACGCTTCGTCAGGTCGCTCTGGCTGGGTGCCCCTTCTTCCGAGCCGGGCAGCGGCTGGCTGGCGGTGACGCAAGGCGCGGTGTTGCCCAACTTGGCGCATACGGCGTTGGTGGCGATTTCGGCCATCAGGCGGTAAGTCATCATTTTGCCTCCCGTGATGGTGATCAGGCCGGCCACGCCGTCGCGGGTCTCATGATCCAGGCAGACGATGCCGCGGCTGATGCTGCGGCCGCTGGGATCGTCGTCGCTGGCAACCAGCGGTCTAACACCTGCATAGGCGCGGATCACCCTGGTCGTGGCCAGTGACGGAGCGAGTTTGATGCCCTCTTTGAGCAGGATATCCACCTCCTCGCGGGTCACGCGCATGTCGTCGACGGTCTCGATGGGGATGCGGTCGCTGGTGGTGCCGATGACGCAAACCGTATCGTCAGGCACCAGAATATCGGCATTGGCAGGCTTGCGGCAACGGTTGATGACCATCTGGTTCACGCGGTGGCCAAAGATGAGCAACGCACCGCGGGCGGGGAACATCGAGATGTTGGCGCCTGCCATCTGAATGATGCGCTGACCCCAAATGCCTGCTGCGTTGACCACCACGCGGCCTCGCACCTCGACACGGCTGCCGTCGCGCTTGTTGAGCAGCTTCACGCCCTCGACGCGGTTCTGGTTGATCACCAGTCCCTCTACCTCATGGTAGTTGAGCGCCTCGGCGCCATGCAGACGTGCATCAAGCAGGTTGGCCACGGTCAGACGGAACGGGTCGATTGACGCGTCAGGGATGCGAACGGCCCCTATCAGCTCGGGGTTGACGGCCGGTTCGATGCGGCGTGCTTCGGCCGGGTCGATGACATCGGCGCGGATGCCGGCACGCTGGCATGCCTCAACAAAGGTCCGCTGGTACTGCAGGTCATCCTCGGGTAGGGTGATGAATAGTCCGTCGGTCTCCTCGACGCAGTGGCGGGCGATGCGGCGCAGGATCATGTTCTCGCTGATGCACTCGCTCGCACTCTCGCTGTCGGTCACGGCATAGCGGGCGCCGCTGTGCATCAGACCGTGGTTGCGGCCTGTCGCTCCGGTGCTGTAGTCATTGCGCTCCACGAGCAGGACGCTCAAGCCGCGCAGGGCGCAATCTCTCGCGGTGCCAGCGCCCGTAGCGCCGCCACCGATGATGATCACGTCATATTCTTTTTTGTAAATGTCGGTTGTTACCATAAACACAATTATTCGATGTAGCAGAATAAATCGGGTTTTCTAGTTTCGCTGCAAAGTTACGTATCGTTTTTGAATTGACAAAATATTTTCATATTATTTTTTGATTTCTGCTATTAGAGTTTGTCTTAAATTATTGATATATTGACAAATATAGAGATTTCAACTTGGTAGAACCATAAAAAACAATAGTTTCGTTTGTGTTTTGATGATATTTCGTTTTGTTCTGAAAAAGAAAGCGATTTTGGTGAATTTGCACTTGTTTTTTGTTTCGTTCTGATGATTTTCGAAAGATTTTTTGTGATTTTCTTTGGCGGTATCTATCTTTTGTTTACTTTTGCCGCATCAAAACGAAACTTATTAAGCCCAAAAGCCATGACAAAGGAGGAACGTCACGAGATGATCATGGAGGCGCTGATCAAGCATGGATCGGTGCAAGTGTCTGATTTGGTGTCGATGCTCGACGTCAGTGCGGTGACGGTGCGTAAGGACCTTACCGACCTGGAAAAGAGCGATAAACTGTACCGCAGTCACGGCAAGGCCGTGCTGGTCAATCCTTATATCAACAATCGCTCGGTGAACGAGAAAGAGCGCCTGTCCACCGACGAGAAACACGCTATCGGACGCGAGGCGGCACGTCTCATCACGCGTGACGACAGCATTGCCATTGCCTCAGGCACAACGGTTCATGCCCTGGCCCGCAACATCCAGCCGATTCACAAGTTGACGGTGGTTTCGGCATCGCTGGCGGTGAGCAACATCCTGTCGCAGCATGAGAACATCGACATCATCCAGCTGGGTGGCATGTTGCGACACAGCAGCCTGTCGGTAGTGGGCGAGTATGCTGCCGACATCCTGTCGCAGTGCTCTTTCAGTAAACTTTATTTGGGGGTGGACGGTATCGACTTTGAGTTCGGCATCACGACAACGGACATGCGTGAGGCGACATTGAACCAGAAAATGATTGCTGCTGCCCAAAAGACTATCGTCCTAGCCGACAGCAGCAAGTTCGGCAGGCGTGGCTTTGCCAAAATTGCTGACATCGATGCGGTGGATATCATCATCACCGACGCCGGCATTTCGCCCAAGGTTGTTAAGAGGATTGAAGACCTGGGCATCGAACTCATCGTCGCCCAATAAACCGTAGTAAGGATTCTAGAGACTTAGATGGTCTAGGGACCTATTGATTAACCCTTTTGGCAAACGGGGCATTGCTCCACACGACAAGGCTGCCGCTCACGGTGTCGGCACTGATGGTCATCACTCCCAGGTCGTTACGCTTGCCCATCATGTTTTTCACGTTTTCTTCTCCCATCACCATGCAGGCCGTTGCCCAGGCGTCGGCCGTCATGCAGTCGTTGGCAATGACAGTCACGCTCAGCAATGTGCCCGTGCGGCTGTCGCCCGTGTGCGGGTCGATGATGTGTGATAGCTTGTTCCCTTCCTCGATGCGCCACTTGCGGTAGTTGCCGCTGGTGGCCACGGCACCGCTGTCCAGCGTGAGCACCAGTGCACTCTCGTGGCTGTCGGCCTCATCGTCACTTGGCATGTCCACCGACACGTGCCATGGCTTGCCATGGTTGTTCACGCCGCTGGCCATGACCTCGCCACCAATCTCGACGAGCCAGTTTTCCGCTCCGTTGCGAGCGAGCATCCGTCCTATCTCGTCACAGGCCATGCCCTTGGCAATGGAGCTGAAGTCAAGCATTACGCGCGGGTCAGATTTCAACAGGGTGTCGCCATGCAAAGTCACTTTGTCCATCCCGACGAACTGCAGCAGGCTGTCGAGCTGGGCACGGGAGGGCAGGGTACCGCTCTTGTAACCGAATCCCCAGGCATTGACCAGTGGCATCACCGTCGGGTCGAAAGCGCCGCCGCTTTCGCGCCAAATCTCGCGCGAGGCGGTCAACAGGCGTTGCAGATGCCCGTCGGTGCGGGTAGTCTTGTTCTCGTTGATGGCACTGATGAGTGAGGCTTTGTTGTAGGGCGACACGCTCATGTCCAGGTTGCCCAGAATGAGCTGGATGCTGTCGCCCAGGTCATTACGGGCCTCATAGGTGATGTGGTACTCGGTGGTCCACACCACGCCCTCGTGGGTGAAAAAACGCTTTCGGTCACGCGAGCAAAACATCGCCACGATGGCGACGATGAGCGCGATCAATATGGCGGCATATCGTCTGTTCATGACCTTATGTCGTCGATTTGACGTGTTTTTTTGAAATCATTTCAGGAACCAGGTAACGTTAAAGTACCAGGTGCGGTTCTTGGCCACGTTCTCGTCAAGCATCTTGGTGTGGAACGACTGTCCGATGGAGAAGTTGTAGCCGCCGCGCAGCTGCACACGTTCCATCAGCTCACAGCCCAATCCCATGTCCAGATACACACTCACGGGCGAGTACTTATTGATATCGCCGTGATTGCCGTGCATCAGGAAAGAGAACTGCGGTCCCACAAAGACCATCGGCATGATGGTGCTCTCAGCACCGCCCAGGCGGTTGTACTTGAACTTGAGGTGCAGGGGCACGTCCAGGTAATGCATCGACACCATTTCGTCGCCGAAACCCTGAGATTCCCAAATGGTGCGTTCGCCATAGTTGACCTTGCCCTGCTTGAGGGTGTAGAGCAGTGAGCCCTCGACGCCAAAGCCGATGCCGCTGAAGTTCATTTCGCCGGTCACACCCAGCTGCGGCCCCAAGGCACGCTTGCTGGGCACGATGTCGTGCTGCTTGAAGTGAACCTCGTTGATGGTAGCGCCGGCGGTGATGCCCCAGCGCGATGTGGTTTGTCCTAAGGCGGCTGCAGTGGCAATGAGTAGGGTAGTGATGAATAAGATGATTTTCTTCATATATTTCTTTCTTTATTTAGATTCCGTTGAGGCTGCTGTATCGATCCTAGAAGAGCCAGGCGGCAGTGACAGTCCAGTAATGGTCTCTGCCTTTTACCTTTTCGCCCGTATATTCGCGGTCAATATAGCTCATGGCCTTGGAGATGCCGATGCCGTAAGAAGCTGTCAGGCGCAGGTGGTTCAGCAGATCGGCTCCCAGTCCAGCGTCCCACGAAAGGTAGGTCTTGCGGCTCTTCATATTGTCGGTTGCATTCTCTTTAAACAGGACGGAGAACGACGGCCCGGTGAAAGCGATGGGGGCGAAGTAACGCTCCACGCCAGGCAATGGCAGGCGGTAACGCGCCATCAGGGGGATGTCGATGTAGTGGCGCTTGAACATGACGTTTCCGTCGGTGAGGCGGTTCTCGCGATGGGTGTACATCACACTGGCTTCGATGCCCAGGCCGGTCACGGGAATGGCTAGGTCAAGCACCAGTCCGCCGCAATAGCCCACGCGGTTGTCGCTGTCAATGATTTCACGGTCAAAGCGCAATTCGCCCAGCGTCATGCCGCCGCGTAAACCCAACCGCACTTGTGCCGTCGCGGTCGATGCCATCACCAGGGTAAGGATGACGATAAGGATTGTCCTGTTCATCTTCATTGTCCATTTATTTTATTTCAAACCCCAAAACTACACATAATTTTTCAATCTGCAGTCCGCTTTAACCCTTTTTCATATTTTTAGCCGCCCGATGCCCTTGTTTGGGCTAGGGAGAGAAAAAGAAAAATCCCACACCATAACGGTGCGGGACCTTCATCGGGTGGGCAGTGAGGGATTCGAACCCCCGACCCTCTGCTTGTAAGGCAGATGCTCTGAACCAACTGCGCTAACTGCCCGTGTTGCTGTCAAAAGCGATGCAAAGGTACTGCTATTTTTGAAACCACCAAAAAAAATCGCACTTTTTTTTCAAAAAAAGACGTTTTTTTTCAAAAAAGGCCATTTTTCAGCCCTCTCAAGGGGCTTTTTCGCGAAAAAACGACTAACTTAGCGGTCTTGAATTACGAGAATCTCTAGTCAACTATTAAACAACAATTCAATAACGATGAAGACAAGTTATGTTTTTTTGGCCGATGGCTTTGAGGAAGTCGAGGCCCTGACGTGTATTGACGTGATGCGTCGCGCGGCAATGCCCGTTGTGACGGTGTCCATTCACCCCGATTTGGCTGTTACCGGAGCCCATGGCGTGACAGTGATGGCCGATAGCCTGTTCGATGACAACGATTACAGCGATGCCGAGTGGCTCGTGTTGCCCGGTGGCATACCCGGAGCTCCCAATCTGGCAGCTCACGAGGCATTGTGCGATCTGCTCACCGCTCAGGACGAGCGAGGTGGCAAGATAGGCGCCATTTGCGCTTCGCCGGCAGTGGTGCTGGCTCCGTTGGGCATCCTTCAGGACCGTAATGCCGTGTGCTATCCCAGTATGGAGCAGGGCATCGAGGGTGTGAACTGGACGACCGGTGCGGTGGCCGTCGATGGCAACGTCGTGACCGGTAACGGTCCCGCTGCCGCAGCGCCGTTTGCGCTGGAAATGGTCGCTCAAAGCTTAGGCCGCGGCGCTGCCGATCAGGTCGCCGCCGGCATGCTCTTATAATATAATGTGGAAAGATGCTATCGCAAAGACAATTTTTGAGGTAAATAGTTGTAGAATCAAAAAAAAGTGTTTACATTTGCCACATCTTTTGAAAAAAGGCCCACATTGTCCCCGAAATCAATGGATAATAATCATTTCATTAACACAAATCTTTTTATTAACATATTAATTATTAACTAATTCTAGATCTACTGATTTATGAAAAAATTTTTAGCACTTCTGTTTGTGTGCGCTGGCCTGACCGCCATGGCTGCACCTCACGTTAACAAGGCTGAGCTCACCCAGGCCAACAAGGGCCAGATGGTGATGAAGGCCAACAACCTGACCAACAATCTGACCGCTGGCGTAACCAAGAACTTCATGGAGGCCGCCAAGAAGAACGTCCAGATGAACCATGCCACCAACCTGGTGAACAAGCGTGCTCCCCGTCGCTTGAGCAATGAGGAAATCATTAACATTCCTTATGTATGCTTCCTGTATGCCTATGACGTGCTGGGTGATGAGCCTGTAGAGGCTGATCCCTATTTCGCTGGTGGCGGAGCTCACTGGTATCCCGATACCAGCCAAGGTCTGTACTTCGCTGGCCTTTACTGGGACCAAGATGGCAGCACCTACTATCTGCCTCTTGACATCGACTACGCCACGGGTGAGGTAGCTCTGAAATGGGGCATTCTGCTTGACGACGATACCGTAAGCACCCAACCTGGTGGCCGCAACCGCACTGACACCATTACCTACTCCATGTTGGTTTCTCAGGCATACTGGGAGAACCAGGAGCAGACCAATTGCAAGGGTACCCTTTATGAGGACGGCTCGATCATCTTTGACGACAACTACGTTTACTACTTTGAGCAGCTGGTACAGACGTATCGAAACAACCAGCTGAGAACATCCGACACCACCGTTATTGCTACCATGTTTGTAGGTACCGAGATTCTCGCTGCCAATGGCGTTATGACCTACAACAATGAGCAGGACGGCAAAGCAGAAGATTCCCCCGTTTACATGTTCCAGGAAGGTGACGTACTGACTGTCGGTAACATGTGGAACTATGGCGTTCCCACCTGCAAGATGACCCTGGTTGAGGGCGGCAAGGCGCTGTATGAGTGCGCAGAGTTCAATCCTGAGGACTCGATTACCTATCTGTCGAACCCCATCTGGGACGTTAACGACAGTTGGATTGCTGGTGGTCTTGGCATGTTCTATCCCGTAGGCTCCTATGAGCTGGATGAAGAAGGCTACATCATTGACTACACTTGGGGCTTCGAGGCTGACGCAACTCCCGATGAGATCACTTGGCCTTACACCATGCCTAGCAACGGCTACCACTTCCTCTATGGCTATGAGAACAACGTCCTGAAGTACACCAACGGTAACAAGTTTGAGCTCCCCGGTGGAGGCTTCACCCGCGGTGACGTGGACAACGACGGTAATGTTGCTATCGCTGACGTGACCGCACTGATTGATGCTCTGCTGAGTGGTAACTTTGATGACGGTGACGAATTCAGCAGCGATGCCGCTGACTGCGATCTGGATGGTGAGATTGCCATCGCTGACGTGACCACCCTGATTGACTACCTGCTGAGTGGCAACTGGCCCGCTGAGTAATCATCCAGAGTGACAAACATTAAAAAAAGACAGGACCTTCACAAGGGTCCTGTCCTTTTTTATATTAAGGAGACGTAAAAGTGAAAAAAGAGGTTAAAATGGGCTGAGTATCGAAAATAAAACAGTAATTTTGTAGTTTGAAAAAACATCAATAACTATATGTCAAAATGAAGAAAAGAATGTTAGCATTGTTGAGCGTGAGCACGCTCGTTGCCGCAATGGCTATTGCGGCCCCCGCTCAGCTGTCCGGCTCCCGCATCTGCCTGTTGTACCAGTATCAATGGGACCAGAATACTGGAGTGGTAACTCCTGGAGACCCGTTTGTGACAGGCGGATGGACCACAACTATCGTTGGCAACGGCGACGGCACAATGACGCTTCAAGGGGGATTGTCCATATATCCTATCGACCAGCCCATGCGGGTTGACCTTGCTGCAGGTACAGTAACCCTCAAGGTGACGGGCGAGCCTTTTGGCAGCACGTCAGGAACCAAAACGGTAACATCCGGCCCGACAACAGTGACGGTCGATAGCACACGCTACTACTATTTCGTGAACGAGGATTGGTTGCTGCATCATGGCGCCTATGCCGACGTGCACGGCACTATCGAGGACGACGGTTCGATTGTGATTGCCGCAGGCTATGGTTACTATATTGAGACTGTGCGCACGAAGACCACGCGCACTGGCAGCCGCGTGACAACTGTCACCGATTCTACCCGCACATTCTCGCCCATCATGCGCGATACTCGCCTGCAGATGTCTAACGCATATCACGAGTATGCCGACGAAAGGGGCGGTGCTACTCACGTTGTCGAGGTGTATATTCATCAGTCGGCCGACACGGTTTATGTGACCAACTTATACGGCTTCGGATGGCGCGACAATTACATGCTGCTGGATGCTGACGGTGTGCTGACCTTCCCGGGCCAGGCTTTCCGTGATATCAACGATGCGCAGAATCCCGATGGTGATGGCGTATGGTACAATACGACACTCAATGGCAATAATGCCGTGATGGGTAACACCGGAACGGCCAGCAAGGATGAACTCTTGTGGGACCTGACCGTGCCTAGCGACGGTGACGGCCTGTGGTGGGGATATACCGATAATAAGCTCTACTACAGCGACGGCAGCAAGTTTGTCATCCCGACGGTTCCTCAACCCTACACTGTGGGAGATGTGAACGGTGATGATCAGGTGAATATCGCTGACGTCACTGCACTTATCGACTATCTGCTGGGCAGCGGTTCGGTTAATGTCGATGCCGCTGATGTCAATGGCGATGGCACGGTGAACATCGCCGACGTAACGGCTCTGATTGACAAACTTCTGAGTGGCGAATAATCCCATCGGCAAGATATAACTCAAAAAGGCTGCGTCTTGCAGCAGTGGGGGGACGGTTCTGATTTGAGCCGTCCCTTTTTTATGCCTTTACTTGTCGGTGTGCGTTTTGTGCTGGCGCGGGCCTGTTCTTGAGCATTACTTTTGTTCTGGTTTTACACATTGTAAATCCGCTAAATGTAACTTAATTGACCATGAAAAACAGAAAAATGAATGAACTCCGGGTTATTCCCCGGGGAATGATGCCGCGCACCAATGGCGAGGCGGCACGGCCAGGTGAGGCTGGCCTGGCGCAGAACATGCGCGAGCGCGAAGAATCCCTGCAAGTGACGGGACAGCCTACGGCGATTGCCGCGATTGGCAGTGATGAACGTTTGCTGACGATGAGTGGTGACCATGTGGTGAGTTGCCGTGCCGGTGGTACCGTGCTCATCGACGGCGAGGTGGTGACAAGGGTGGACTCGCAAGTAGTGGCAGCACATGCTATCGGCACCGTGATGGTGATTGTCGCCCGTGGCGGCCTTACCTATCTGCTGCCTGATGGCAACAGTTGGATTGTGCTCAATCCGGCTGATGCCGTGCCTCAGCTGAGCTTTGGCGTGAGCACTCAGGTCAGCTACGCCGAAATCAGTGCTGTTGTCTTTGCCGAACCTTACAGCCAGTGGCGTGCACCGCTGGCTGAGGCTGACCGCTTGACCCTGACAGGCATGTTGCGCTCGGCGTGGAATGCCTTGGAAAGTGATGCCCGTGCCCAAGGACGCCACACGGCGCCGATGCTCGTACGTTGGGCAGTGCGCTTGCTGGATGACACCTACCTGTGGGTGAGTGACCCTGTGAGGGTGGGCGACGTGACCCTCGCCAATGCAAACCGCATCAGCACCCTGGTGGACAGTGGCAGCAGCGGCTTCACGGGCACCCAGGCGACGACCCTGCCGATGACGCATTACCGCTTGACCATCGGCATGACGGGCGCCATTGCTGCTCCGTGGCAAGCGCTGGTCAAGAGCATCGACGTGCTGGCCACCAACGAGGCGCAACTTCTCAGCGCAAGCCGTGAATTGGATTACCGATGCCTGACCCGTACCAGCGGCACAAGGGAATATGTGCTGGAAATGGGCCTGGCCCGGCGTAGTGCAGATGCGATTTCCTGGGAACTCGCCGCATCGCCATGGAGGCTGATTGCTACAGCCAGTGCCGCATCGCAGCCAGGCACGGCCTCGTTTACCGTTCCTGTCGAGACGATGAAACTCACTGCAGCCCAATGTGCCGCTCTGGCGAGCCCGATTACGGTAGATGACGTAGTGTGCTCGACGGCAGCGGGTGGGCGCCTGTATTGCTGCACAGCAGCTGGCGAAGTCGTGGTGAGCGCGCCGGGCAATGCCCTGATCGAAGTGCACCGCCGCAGTGTCCTCGGGGCGAAACCACTGGCCATGGCGGTGGTGACAAGGCCGCTGTATTCAGGTGGTTTCGGACGTTATCCCGTGTATGTGTTCACCGACGATGGCATTTATGCCATCCCGCAGCGCGCATCGGACCGGTTGGGCGAGGCGCGGCTGGTGGACCGCACGGTCATCACCGCCGGTGTCGCTCCTGTCGAGGGCGACGGCGACATTTGGATGATGTCGCGTCACGGGCACTTGTGCCGTTTGAGCGGCTCTCGGCTCACTGTTGTATGCCGCGATGTAGATTGCCGAGCAATGGCCTGGTGCAATGCCTACTGCGAATTATGGCTATTGCCTGATGCGGGCAGTCCGGTGGTGATGATGCCGAGCGGAGCGATAAGCATGCGCACCGTTGCTGCTGGACAGCTGTATAGCGATGCACGCCATTCCCTTGCTGTGACTGCAACCGGGGCGGTGTTGGATTTGGAACAGGAGCAGCCAGCCATGATGGATGTGGCTTGGCACAGTCATCCCGTCAGCCTGGATGCGCTGATGGACCATCCAGTCAAGCGCGTCGTGTGGCATGTGGTGAGTGATGATGCCGAATTGTCGCTGCACGTCAGGGGACAGCGTGGCATCATGTCACAGGATCGTGACGTGAGTCTCATCACCGTGCATGGTGCTATCGACCAGCCCCTGGCATCGCCCACGATGTCGGTTCATGCCCGCACTTTGATTTTCTTGCTCGACGGCACAGCCCGCACCGGAACATTACTCCTGCCTACCATTGTCTATTACAGTTAATGACCATGGGCAACACATTATTTAATATAAAGGATATTCTGGCCGAGAACGAGCGGCGCATATCGGCGCTTGAGGACGACCTCTACCAGCCGCTGACCGGCATTGGCTGCTGGGGCGACAGGGTAGAGGCGGGTGGTTGCCTAGTGCCGCGCGAGGTGCTCGCCCGCTGTCCCGATTATCTGTCGCTCAATCCTGTGGGGCAGGAAAGGCAACGCATCAAGGAGGATTTTGAATTCTGGTGCGCCCGATGTGTGACCATCAAGGACAAGATGAGCAGCTGCAATGTGCCGTTGGTGCTCAACCGTCCCCAGCGGCGGCTGTTGGCATTGATGGAACGTCAGCGCGTGGCGGGTCTTCCTGTGCGTGTCATCCTGCTCAAGGCGCGCCAGTGGGGCGGCTCCACACTGGTGCAGATGTACATGGCCTGGATGCAGCTGGTGCGACACACGGGCTGGAACAGCCTGATTTGTGGCCATGTGCACGCTACCAGCAAGAACATCAAGCGCATGTACAACCTGTTGCTGCGGCATTATCCCCGCGAACTGCTCGACGACGAAGCTGTAGTGCCGCGGTTTACCAAGCTGGAAGGCCAGCCCAACGTGCAGCAGCTCGGTGAACGTGATTGCTTGGTGATTACCGGCAGTTCGCGCAGTGAGGATGCCGTGCGCGGCTATGATATAGCGATGGCGCACCTCAGTGAGGTGGCCTTTTGGCAGGAAAGCGCGATGCACAGTCCTGACGATGTGGTGCGCAGCGTGTGCGGTAGCATAGCCCTGAAACCCGAGACCGTCATCGTGCTCGAATCCACCGCCGATGGTGTGGGCGACTATTTTCATGACGAGTGGCTGAGGGCAGAACAGGGTTTGAGCGACAAGGAGCCGCTGTTCGTGCCGTGGTACGAAATCGAGATGTACTCTAAGGCGGTCGAGGACCCATTAGCACTGTGGCAGGCGATGGACAGCTATGAGCACGAGTTGTGGGATGCGGGACGCACGCTGGAACAGATCAACTGGTATCATCACAAGCGCAAAGAGTACCGCAATCACCAATTGATGATGGCCGAGTACCCCAGCAGTGCCAGCGAGGCTTTTAGCACGACGGGTAACTGCCCGTTTGACCGCACGATGTTGGATAAACTGTCGATGACGTGCGACCTGCCGCCCGTGCTGGTGGGGGACATTCAGGGCGATGGACAGGAAGGAGCCGCCGCCAAGCAGAACATCCATCTGGTGAAACTCGAGAAAGGGCTGCTCAAGGTATGGGAAATGCCCGAGTTGGGCACACCCACGAGGGTGCGCTATGTGGTCGTGGTGGATGTGGGCGGCAGGGCCGACACGAGCGATTACTCGGTGATTGCCGTGTGGCGTGTGGCCGACTCCTGGCGCCGCGCTGCCATCGTGGCACAGTGGCGCGGACACATCGACCATGACAAACTGGGGTGGAAATCGATGCAGCTGGCCAAGTTCTACAACAACGCCGCATTGGTCATCGAGAGCAACACGCTCATCAACGAGGCCGCCAGGGCAGGCGAGAGCGAGTACATCATGCAGGCGGTGTACAGGGTATATGGTCGCCTCTACAAGTATGGCGGCAAGAACTTGGGCTTCCACACCAACGTCAAGACCAAACGCAAGGCCATCACTGCGCTCATCGAGGCGGTGAGAGACGGCAAGTACATCGAACGCGACATCGAGGCCGTGAACGAAATGAGGGATTATCAGGAAATCAACAGCCGTTATGCTGCCCGTCCCGGCAAGCACGACGACATACTGATGACACGCGCCATCGGGTTGCTGGTGATGCAGGAACAGGCTGCGACAACCAGGGATAATCCGCCACCGGCTCACTTATCGGCGGATGGATGGATGAGTGAGCCGGTGCGATAATATTATGATGCAAAAAAAACCGAGAGCTTATTGCCCTCGGTTTTTTGTTGGTTTTATGTCAAGTGTTGATTACTTGATCACCTTGCAGGTGCTGGTAGTACCATCGTTGTAGGTGGTAACCATGATGTTAACGCCCTCGAAGGGAACGTTGCTCTCCATACCGGCAACGTTGAAGTACTTCACGTTGTTAACGGTTTTCTGAGCCAGGTTCTCAACAACTGCAGTGCTGCCCCACATGGCTACGCGGTTGAACTGCATGTAGCGGTTCTCAACGTCGCGGCCACCAGTGCCGTAGAAGAAGATCTCGGGGGTCTCACGCAGGGTGAGGAGGGTGTTACCAATGATCATGTCGCCATTGATGCGGCCTTCTACCTGATCCTGGTTCTTGTTCTGTACAGTGATACCGAAGAGCTTAGCATCCTTCTTCAGGGCACCGTTAGCAGCATACATGTTAGGATTCTTTGCCGAGAAGTGAGTGCCATAAGCATTTGAGTTGAAGCAGGTGAAGGTGTAGACGTCGTAGTTAATACCGTCAATCACCTTGACAGCGCTCTTCTTTGCCCAGTCTAAGGTGCTGGAACCGGGCAGACGGTCACCCTGCAGATATTTAATCTCATTGTATTCCTCATCGAGGTCAACAATGATTTCAACAGTCTGGGGCATGTAGACGTCGAACTGGAATGAGTTATAAGTAATCTCGTTGTAAGGAGTACCGGGCTTGTAGTCTTGGGGAGCCAGGTTCTGGATGTCCTCGTTCTGGTAGATCTCGTCGTCGTTCAGGTAAATCCAAACAACTTGGGGAGTACCACCCTTGAACGATACCACGTTGTCCTGGGTCTCAGGAGTGCCCATGTCATCATAGGTGCCACGTACGAAGAAGTGATCCTGGGTAGGAGTACCAACCTTGAAATCTACATACTCACCGTTGGTCACTTCCTGTGCGAAAGCAGACAGACCGAGCGATGCGGCAGCAGCGAAAAGAAGTAAATTTTTAATCTTCATAGTTTAATGAGTTAAAATTGTTAGTAATAATGTTAATTAATATTTTTTGTTTTTTTGTTCTAATCCATAATTGCCATAACACCCAAGTCTTCCTTTTGGCAAAAGGAATCAAAATGGTGCATAAAAGGCTGAAAATTAGGAAAATACGCACAAAATGCGCGGTTTCTCCCGCTTTTCAGAGTACAATATTACGAACTTTTTTTGAACTGGCAAAATTTTTTTGAAAAATCGCTGAAAAAAACTATTAACAACTCCTGTGGCAATGGCGTGAGTGGAGCTGTTCAGGTCATTTCAGCTTAAAGTTTTTGTTGGCCATTGCGGCAAGCTGGCGAAAACGCTTATACCAGCCCGGCGGGGTGGCGGGGTGCCATTTGGGCATGCGCGTGGCCGGACGGCCGGTGTTGAATGGCTTTTTGATCATGGTTTTGCTGGCTCGGTTGAGCCCTGGCGATGCAGGGGCAGGACGTAATAGATGCTCAATGAGAGGCCGAGTGAGCTGCTGCGGGGCCCGTAACCGGGTATGAACCAGGGCCGTGAGTGGTCACTCTTGCCGTAGTTGAAGATGCCGTGATAGCGGATCATCCATCCCAGCGAGATGGGGCCCATGAGCTTGACGCGCAGGCCGGCACCGGCTTCGCCCCACAGGGCGTGAGAATGTTCACCGGTGATATCGCCTGACAGCTCCTCGTGCCAGTAACTGCTGGGGTAGTACACATCGGTCACATCGTAGGAGAAAGTGCTGTAACCTAGCCTGACACCCAGGAATGCCTGATAATCAGGGCTGTTCTTGAACAGGAAATTGTAATTGGCACCCACCTTGAAATAGGGCGACGGTTTGCCGCGGTAGGTGAAGTTCATGTCGTCAGGCTTGGATTTGGCCCATCCCAGGCCCAGCTCGACGGTGGGCTGCAGGCGGTTCCACATGTTGAGTGTGGCATTCACGTCGACACTGGCATAGTTTTGGCCAAAGGCCATGAACAGCGGCTCGGCAAAATTGAGGCCCAGCGCCAGGTCGGTCAGCAGCGGGTAGCGCTTGTAGGCCTTGCGCAACGAGTCCTTGCGGGCTTCGTTGATGGCTGCGGTAGAGTCGCCGCTGATGTATTGCTGGATAATCTTTTCGTCGGTGCCCTTGGGTGGTGACTTGACCTGGTTGGTCTCGGGCTTGACAGGGGTTACATGACGTTTGTCCGGCTCCTGCGCGCTGGCAGCAGCAACCATCGCTGTAAGGACAAGAAAGACCATCAAACGCCTGTAAAACGATATGTTATCCATCAGTGCACTCATAGCGAGAAATTGGTGAAATAGATGCGCAGGGCGGGAGTGCGCGAGTTGGTGACCAGTGGGGTGATGACCACCACCGAGTCGATGCCGTTGATGGTGCAGCGCACATCATGCAAGTTGAAGTTGTACATCGCACCGCATTCTGCCGAGTGGAAATAGGCGATGGGCTCATAGTCCAGGGTGAGCGTGTCATGCAGCTGCTGCGCCATCGCGGTACCGACACCCACCCATCGCGAGATGGCATAGCGGGTGGTGCCCACGCTGGCGCGCAAGGGCAGATACACCTCTTTGAGAGCGCTGGAGTCGGCTAGCAGGCTGTCGCCCGGAGCTCCGATGCCCATGATGGTCAAGCCGGTAATCGTCTGTTGGCCGTTGCCCAGATAAAAGGCGGCCAGCGGCAGGCTGCTACCGTTGTCGTAGCAGCTGTCGTCGTTGCATGCTGTCAGACACAGGGCAGCCAGGACGAGGACTATGGGCAGCAGGAATCTCATTACAGTGTTTCGACAGTGACCTTTTCGGGAGTGACGGGAATGGCTGCGGACAGCTCGCCGGTGGAGCGGGTCGCCTCGATGGCAGGAGCGTCACTGGTGATTTCCTCACCGATCTCGTAGTGGTTGCGGTCGTTGCTGTGGCGGATGATGAGTTCGCCCAGGAAACCCGTGAGGAAGAGCTGTGTACCCAGCAGCATCGATGTCAATGACAGGTAGAAGTAAGGCGAATCGGTCACCAGACGGTAGCTGTTTCCGCTGTACATGTTGTAGAGCTTGAGGGCGCCAACGACAATGACGGCGATGAAGCCCAGCAGGAACATCAGGCTGCCCAACAGGCCGAAGAAGTGCATCGGCTTGACACCGAACTTGGCCTGGAACCACAGCGTCAACAGGTCCAGATAGCCGTTGACAAAGCGGTCAAGTCCAAACTTGGTCGTGCCGTACTTGCGTGCACGGTGTTTTACCTCTTTCTCTCCAATGCGGGTGAAGCCGGCGACTTTGGCCAGATAGGGCACATAGCGGTGCATGTCGCCATACACCTCGATGTGCTTGACGACCTCCTTGCGATAGGCCTTGAGGCCGCAGTTGAAGTCGTGCAGGTTGTGGATGCCGCTCACACGACGCGCCGTGGCATTGAACAGCTTGGTGGGAATGGTCTTGCTCAGCGGGTCGTAGCGTTTCTTCTTCCAGCCGCTCACCAGGTCGTAGTCATCCTGAGTGATCATGCGGTAGAGCTCCGGAATCTCGTCGGGGCTGTCCTGCAGGTCGGCATCCATGGTGATGATGACATTGCCGCGGGCCCGATCAAAACCCGTGTTCAGCGCCGGCGACTTGCCGTAGTTGCGACGGAAGGAGACGCCTTTCAACCTAGGGTTGCGCTGGTGCAGGTCCTTGATGACCTCCCATGAGTCGTCGGTGCTGCCGTCGTTGATGAACAGCACCTCGTAGGAGTAGCCGTTTTCGTCCATGACGCGTTCTATCCACTCGGCCAGCTCGGGGAGCGATTCGGCCTCATTATATAGCGGTACGATAACTGAAATGTCCATGTCTCGTGTTGTGATGTATATCTTTGGTTATCTTGACGTTAACTCTATTGCTCGTGTTGTGGTGAGAGGGTGTTATTGTTCACGTTTGCGGTGCTTGTCAGGCAACTGCCGCTGTGCAATCAGGGCAGTGAGGGCGCTGATCAGCGAGCCCGTGAAAGTGACGAACCAGAAGACGCTGGTCACCATCTCGATGGGTGTGGGCAGCAACTTCTCGTCGATGGCAAACTGGAGCGTCTTGAGCATTTCGCTGTCCTTCATCTGCGGCAGCGTTTTGTACAGGTCCACTGCTGCCTGTGCCTGGTCGTAAATGAAGCTGGGACGGATGTACTGCAGCACCAAGAAAACGATGAAACTGCAAATCAACGTGCCCAGGATGAACAGCAAAATTCCCAGCATCCACAGGCCCGAATACTCGGTAAACCCATCGTCCTGGATGAACCGGCGGCGCTGGAAGTAGTAGGTTACAAATGGCGTGCCAAGCAGCAGGACCATGAACAAGAAGTGCAGCGGCAGGAACCAGTCGGCGAAGATGGATGCTATCGCCGTGCACGACATGTACAGGCCAAAGGGGACTCCCCACTCGCCAGCCTGCTGATAGATGCTCTTCTTGGATTCCGTCATAACAAACGGCAAAATTACGCATTTTCCACGACAACAGGCCAAGTTTAGCGGATTTTTTTAATTTGTACTGGGTCAAACCAAATAATAGTAGTATTTTTGCAATCGTTGAACCTTAAAAAAGTAATTTGCTTGTGTCGATAAGCCGGATCCCGCATATAGGGCATGATGCCGCGTCGCGGGTGGCCGCCATTGTGCTGGCCGCTTTGCTGGCCGTGGTGGTGGGCTCGTGCCGCCACAACGCCAGTTGCAGCCATGATTCCGACGAGCATTATGTTCAGGTGAACAGCTTTCTCAAGAACGTGGGCGACATGGACTCGCTGGCGGCATGGGTTCAACGCTACCATGACCAGGGCGATGCCGTGGGTGAAATCATAGCATTGAAGTATTACGGTCGAGAGCTCAGGCACCGGTCGCGCTTCGACGAGGCGATTGCCGTGCATGAGAAGGGGCTTGAAATGGCCACTGCTGCCTGCGACACGCTAGGAATCGTCGCCATGCTGAATAACCTGGGCTCAGATTATCGGCACAAGGGTAACCTGAGCAAAGCCAACGGTTTCTATTACAAGGTGTTGCAAATCGAGCCGTCCTTTAGTGAGCAAGATTGCAAGGAGTGTGTCAATGAACGGTTCATGGCGCTCAACGGAATCGGTAACATCGAGTTGGAACTGCGTCATTATGCCCAGGCCGACAGCCTGTTCCATCAATCGCTCAGGGGCGCTCGGTCGTTGGACAGCCATCGGGGCATAGCCGTCAACTGTGCCAGCCTGGGAGACCTCAAGCGCGCCCTTGGCGAAACCGATTCGGCCTGGCTGTACAACAACGAGGCGCTGAAGTACAACCGGTTGTTGGGCAGTAAAAACGGCGAGGCGCAATGCCATCTGAATTTTGGTGAACTCTATGCCGATGATCGCAATTACTCGCATGCCGAGGCCGAGTTCAAGCTGGCCTATGATGAATTCAAGGAGCAAGGTGATGCTTATAACTGGCTGGAAGCCTGTCTGTCGCTTGTGGACATGAATATCAAAATGGGCGAGACCGATGAGGCAAGGCGTTATCTGCAGGAAGCCGAGGCCAAGGCCCTGCACATCAACAGCATGGAGCAACAAGCCAAAGTGTACGACATGTACTTCGACTTGGCGATGAAGGAGGGCGATGTGAAGCGGGCCTTGGACTACCACCTCAAGAGCGGCGAGATGTATGACAGCATTTACGGCCTTGAAAAGAACAACGAAATGCGTCATCAGATTGCTGAATATGAGGCCAATGTCAAGAAGGGCGAGATGAACGTCCTGAACAAGGACATCAAGCGTCTGCACCGCACGCGCAACCTGATGGGACTGTTCACCATCCTGCTCATTGTCATGGCGGGAGCCATTATAGCGGCTTTGCTTTACGCGACACGCGTTCGCTTGCGCACCCAGCGGCTGATGCGCCAGGTCGAAGAGACGCGCTCGTTGTTCTTTACCAACGTGGTGCACCAGTTGCGCACCCCTTTGACGGCCATCATGGGCGCCACCGACGGCATCGTTGCCCAAGCGGCATCGCAGGACGACGCTGCCGCGGCCCGTCAGCGCGAGAATGTGGAGATCATCGAGCGTCAGGGCAACCACCTGCTGCTGTTGGTGGACCGCATTCTGGAGGTGGGTAGCGTGCGCAGCGCCCTCAAGGGGCCTGACTGGCGTACTGGCGACGTGGTGGGCTACCTGCGCATGATCGTCGAGAGTTACCGCGAGTCTTGTGTCAACCGGCAGATTGAGCTCACCTATGCCTCTAACGAGAAGGAGGCCGAGGCCGACCTCGTCCCGCATTACCTCAACACCATTGTGGGCAACCTCATCGAGAACGCCATCAACTACAGTAAAGACTATTGCAAGATCAACGTCACGTCGCATGTTGAGAATAATCAGCTGATTATCAAGGTGTCGGACAACGGCATCGGCATCGGGGCCGATGACCTGCCGCATGTGTTCGAGGCATTCTACCGTGCTGCACCCGCCGAGCAGCTGTGCGAGGGCGTCGGCATCGGTTTGACGGTGGTGCGCGACATGGTCACTGTAATGGACGGCAGTGTCGTCGTTGAGAGCACGCTAGGCAAGGGCTCGGTATTCACCGTGATGTTGCCTTGCCGTTACCGCCAGCATGAGTCCCTGAAACGGCTTGAAATGGTGGTGGATCCGGTGCGCAACGTGGTGCGCAAGCAGATCCAACCAGTCGACAATCATGATACTGTCCAACCCGGTGAGGGCAGACCTGTTGCGCTCATTGTAGAGGACCATGCCGACGTGGCGCGCCTGATTGGTGCGGCATTAGGCCAGGCTTTTGAAGTGCATTTTGCTTCTAACGGAGAGCAGGGACTGGCGCATGCCGTCGAGCTGATACCCGACCTCATCATCACCGATGTGAAAATGCCGTATATGGACGGATTGGAAATGTGCAGGCGCGTGAGGGAATCGCGCCATTTGCGCCACATTCCGGTTATCGTGCTCAGTGCACGCACCAGCGACGTTGACCGCATCCGCGGCATCGAGGCAGGAGCCGATGCCTATATGGTTAAGCCCTTCGCTGCCGATGAATTGAGAATTTTGGCAACAAAATTATTGGAAAACAGAAAAATACTCAAAGAAACTTATAGTAATACTATAAGCGTTAAGGAGGCCGTTCCCGAGATCGAGGATTCCAGTCAGATGGATGATGATGAGTTCTTGGCTGCTTTTGCCGGGCTGGTGGATCAGCAGATGGCAGATGGCGTTGTCCGCATGAATTTGGGCAAGATAGCGGTTCAGCTCAAGATGGGCGAAAGCCAGCTCAGGCGGCGCATTCTCGAGTTGACAGGCAAGAGTGCGGCTTCCTACATTCTCCAGTTGCGCCTTGAAAAGGCCATGCGCCTGCTGTGTGACCGTCCCACGATGCTCATTGGCGATGTGGCCGAGCAGTGCGGATTCAGCGATGTGGCCTATTTCTCGCGCGTCTTCCGTCAGCATTACAAGGTGACCCCCACCCAGGCCCGAAACTCGCGCTGACAGCCCTTAACGGTAGGTGCGGATGGGCGGGTCGATCGCGTCGGGATAAAAGCGGATGTCGAAGTCGTCGGGTGGGGTGCCAACAATAATCATCACGTCAAATTGCACCGTCATCGGTAATGAATAGTGCTCAATGTAGCCATTGGCGGCATTGACCAGGTTGCGTATTTTGGCTTTGTTGATCGATTCCATGGGATCGAAGTCCTCGTCGCTGGCGCGGGTCTTGACCTCGACGATGTGCAGGCAGTTCTCGTCAGGCTCCTGGGCCACAATGTCGATCTCGAGATGTCCCAATCGCCAGTTGGTTTCGCGCACGATAAAGCCGTGCTCAATCAGGAAATCGCAGGCAATGCGTTCTCCAATTTTTCCCATTGTATTGTGCTTTGCCATAGCGATATTATTGCGTGTTATTAAAGTGATTCTTTAATCCTTTTTCGGTCCGTGTCCGGCACGCTCTCCCCAGCGTGATTGCTGGCGTGCCGTCATCTGGTTTTCGGCCGGGTTGTCTTGGGGGTGCCACAGCTGCGGATGGTTGAGCTCCTCGGGCATGTACTGCTGGTTGACGAAGTGGCCGGGGTAGTCGTGGGCATAACGGTAATCCTTGCCGTAGCCCAGCTGTTTCATCAGCCCGGTGGGCGCGTTGCGCAGGTGCAGCGGCACGGGGGCGTTGCCCGTTTGCTCGACCAGGGCAAGCGCGTCGTCAATGGCCAGATAGGCACTGTTGCTCTTGGCGCTGGTGGCCAGATAGATAGCACATTCGCTCAAGGGGATGCGGCCCTCGGGCCACCCGATCTTGTTGATGATGTCAAACGTGGCGTTGGCCAGCAGCAGGGCATTGGGGTTGGCCAGGCCGATGTCCTCGGCAGCCAGGATGCACAGGCGGCGGGCGATGAACTTGGGATCCTCTCCGCCGGCAATGAGCCGTGCCAGCCAGTAGACGGCCGCGTCGGGGTCGCTGCCGCGGATGCTCTTGATAAACGCGCTGATGATGTCGTAGTGCATCTCTCCGCCCTTGTCAAAGGCGAGCGGGTTCTGCTGCAGGCGGCTGGTGACGATGTCGTCGTTGATGACCATGGGCTCGCCGTCATGGAGCGATTGCAATATCAGGTCCAGGATGTTGAGCAGTTTGCGGGCATCACCGGCGGCAAAACGCAGCAGAGCTTCGGTCTGTTCGACTCGCACATCGTGCTCCTTGAGCAGTTTGTCGGTCTTGAGGGCATGGTCCAACAGTTGCAGCAGGTCGTCGCGGTCCAGAGGGTTGAGCACATACACCTGGGCGCGCGAGAGCAGGGGACGGATGACCTCGAACGAGGGATTCTCGGTCGTGGCGCCGATGAGCGTGACCGTGCCGTGTTCCACAGCACCCAGCAGCGAGTCCTGTTGTGACTTGTTGAAGCGGTGGATCTCGTCGATGAACAGGATGGGGCGGCCCTTGGCAAACACGCTGCGCGCGTCGGCCTGACAGCGGTCGAGCACCTCGCGCACGTCCTTCACGCCCGAGGTCACGGCACTGAGTGTGTAAAAGGGCACCTGGGTCTGCTCGGCTATGATGCGCGCCAGGGTGGTCTTGCCGACACCGGGCGGTCCCCACAGGATGAACGATGAAATGCTGCCGCTCTCAATCATGCGGCGGATGACGGCGCCCTCGCCCACGAGGTGTCGCTGCCCGATGTAGTCATCGAGCGTGCGGGGACGCAGGCGTTCGGCTAGAGGTTCGTAACTCATAATGAATGATCATTTAAGCGCATGGCGGGAGATGACGCCGGCAATCTCTTCGAGCCAGCGGGCGTCCACGTCGTCAAAGGTGGCCAGCTCCCTGCTGTCGATGTCCAGCACTCCCGCCACATGGCCGTCGTGGTTGTGCAGGGGCACGACAATCTCGCTGCGCGACTCGCTGCTGCACGCGATGTGTCCCGGGAACTGTTCCACATCAGGAACCACAAGAGTGCGGTTCTGGTCCCACGCGGTGCCGCACACGCCGCGGCCGCGCTTGATGTTATAGCACGCCACGGGGCCCTGGAAGGGGCCCAGCTGCAGCTGGTCACCGTTGACGAGATAGAATCCCGTCCACCACCAGCCCATGGTCTCGTGCAGCAGGGCGGCGGCATTGGCCAGCTGCCCCATGATATTGTTCTCGCCCTCGATCAGGCTCTCGACCTGCTTGACGAGCAGGCGGTAGGTCTCGTTCTTGTCCATACCACAAAGTTACATCATTTGACGCAATCCTGCAAGCGCAGTCCATAAAAAAAGTGGAGACGCGATTGCGTCTCCACTCTAAAGCTTGAAGCTAAGAATTGTGATTACTTCACAACCTTAACAGCGCTGGTGGTACCGTCGGTGTAGGTGGTCACCTTGATGGTCATGCCGCTGGGCTGTGCCATCTCCTGACCGGCTACGTTGAAGTAGCGTACGTTAGCAACGGTCTTACCGGCGTTCATCTCGTTCACGCTGCTGGGAACCTCATACAACCAAACGATGTTGCTGGCGTTCTTCTCACCGTCAACGGTGTAGAATACCTGGATACCGATGTTACCATCGTGATCGTCGTCGCGAACGAACAGAGGATTGTCGTTCTCGTTGGTGCGATACATGTAAACATAGTAGTCGTTGAAGTCAACGGCGCTGCTGTAGAGCTCGTAGGGAACCTCGTCGATGTCCTCAACCAGGTCGTAGGTGTAATCTACAGCGGGGAAGGTGAACTGATAAACGTTGCCCTCGCCGTCGTTGATCCACAGAGCATAGCTCAGGAACTCGGGATCGAGGATGTTGCCGTCAACGTCGGTGGTGGGCAGGGTGAAGTAGAAGCGGCTGAAGCCACTCTCGTCACCACAGTCATACCACTCGTCAGCGGTGGGATCAGCGGGAACGGCAGCAACAGCGGGAGTCTTCAGCGTACCGATGGCTTCCTCGTTGTTGGCGAACTCAATCGAAACGAAGTCCAGGTTATCGCTGTAGTAAGCAAACATACCGGTAGTGCTAGCCCACTCGGGGAAGTCGGCATCGAGGTTGCCCTCGCCGTTCAGCAGATAAACCTTGTCGCCGTCGATCTGGAACTGGATCTCGGTAGCGCGGTCGTCGAGCTCAGAGCCCAGGTAGTAGTCATCCTCGCCGTCACCGTCTTCGTCACCATTGGTGTAGGCATAGGTGGAACCCCAGCCAAGGACGATGCCATAGGCATAAGCATCGCTCCACATCAGGTACTGGCCGGTGGGAACGGTGATGATGCCGGTCTCGGGATCATACTCACCCTTTACCCAGCTGTTGTAGCTGTCAACCCACCATACGGGATTCAGGATGTAAGCCTCGTTGGTCTCGGGATCAATAGCAATCTGGAAGGTGCCGTCGGTGTAACCGGCAGATACACCAAACATGCTGCTAGCGATGTAACCGGTGCTGCGCCAGTAGGTGTTAACCTCGCAGTTCTCGGGGATCTCAGTGATTACAGTGGGCATCTCGGGCTCGGGCTCGGCCTCAAAGTCACCGATGGTGATGTCATCGACGTTCAGACGGAACATGTCGGTCACGTTGTGGTGAACGATAGCAAGGCTACCCTCCAGACCCTCATACTCGCTCAGGTCAAATTCGTAAGCCTTCATCACGCCGGTAGCGGTGATGTCCTCACCAAGCTGTACCCACTCCGAGTTGGCGCTGGTGTAGATGTAAACACCGAATACTTCAGCTGCATAGCTGGGATCCTGACCGCAAGCATAGAATGCGAATGAGCCGTGCAGGGGCACCCAGGGCGATACCAGCCAGTTGTCGGGGGTCAAGGCCGTGTAGGTGGGGTTGTCATAGCTAGCGGATGACATTACATAGGCACCGCTGTGGGTGGTGAGACCTTCACCAGTGATAAGTTCCCAGTTGAAACCGTCACCGTCCTCATCGAGAACTACCCAGTCGTTTACCTGAGCCTCATCCTCAAAGTCCCAGAAGTAGGTGTCACCATCCTTCAAGGCGTGGTTGCTTTTCGTGATGAATGACTCAAAAGCGTTGAGCTGCATGCTGGGCATAACCTTTGCATCGCCCTTCTTGAACATCATGGACTGACGGTTCATAGCCTTCAGATCCTTCACGTTGGCCTTAGTGTTGTTGGTCAACTTTACACCTGCCGAAGCACCAACAGCAACAGCAGCTGCGATCAATAGTACTAAGAATTTCTTCATAAAAGTAATAAAGATTTAGTTAATAATAAAGTGATTAAACACGAGTGTATCTCTACTTATTTCAGCCAGTTAGCGCTTGAATCTCGCGAATGGTAGTTATTAAATCGTGATACTGAAGCGTTAACTCACTGCAAAGTAACAAAAAATATTTAGAATAATCTAAATTTTTTAGAAGTTTTTTTAAAAGAATTAATCATAAGGAATCAGCAACCTTGGTGACGGCTTGACGTACGGCTGCCCCCACGCGCATGAGTGTTCCTGCTGTGTCCATGGCTTGTTCGATGCTGAGACCGTCACTCACGGCTATCGCTGCGATTAACCCAATGGTTGAGGGGGAAATATCGGGGGTAATGGCACCGCATATGGCTATCACGGGAATGCAGCGCTCACGAGCCATATTGATGACGTGGCCGGGAGCCTTGCCCATGAACGTCTGCCGGTCGAGGCGCCCCTCACCGGTAATGACCAGGTCGGCATCGGTGAGGATGTCTGGCAATCCGCTGTGTTCCAGCACATAGGGCGCTCCTGGCAGCAATTCGCATGACAACAGGTGCATCATGAGTGCGGGGATGCCGCCAGCGGCTCCGCAGCCCGCCATGCAGGCGATATCATGGCCGACGATGGCCGCCACGTGTTGCATGCCGCGCTCTAACTGTTCTACCTGTTGTGGCGAGGCCCCTTTTTGCGGCGCATACACGGCAGCCGTGCCGCGAGGGCCGCACAGCGGGTTGTCCACGTCGGTCAGTAGGGTAAAGCTTGTGTCATGGACCTCTTGGGGAATGCCGTGGGTCTCGATGTGGCCGATGTGTTCAAGGGATGCGCCGCTGGGAAAGAGGTAATGTCCCTCATGGTCAAGAAATTCGGTGCCCAGGGCGCTCAAGATGCCCATGCCGGCATCACAAGTCGCCGAGCCCCCCAGGCCCAGCACGATGTGGCGGCAGCCGCGCTCCATGGCGTCTCGCATCAGCAATCCCGTGCCCAGCGTGGTGGCTCGCATCACGTCGCGTGAGTCGGGCGGTATCAGGGCGAGTCCGCTGGCGGCTGCAGTCTCGATCAGGGCGGTGCCGTCGTCGGTGATAAAGTAGCTGGCGTTGACGGGGTTGAGGTGGAGTAGAGGGGCAGGAGCGTTGATGGCAGTCCATTGTCCCTGGCATGACGAGGCCAGCACGGTGGTCGTGCCGTCGCCGCCGTCGGCAATGGGGACGGTGGCGGTAGTAACGCAATCAAGGCCACGCAAACTCTCTTGCGCGGCCTCGTTGAGCTGTTGGGCCGTCGCCGACCCTTTGAACTTGTCAAAAGCCAGGACGACCTTCATGTTTCATCTAAAACTTTAAGTTTTGTACTTAATCTACCTTGACAACAAGGAAGTTAGACTTTTCCCAGAAGCGGTGGGCGTCTTTGATGTGCAGCGTCTTGACGTTGCCATGGTCCACGATCTCGTAGGAGTCCTTGGGGTGGTTGGTCATCAGTTGGGCCTTGTTGCTGTGCAGGGGAATCTCGTTCAAGGTGCGGCGGTCGGCCTTGGTGAAGTAGGACATCTCGAAGTCGCCCTCCAGGATCTTGGTCTTGCGCAGGAAGCCCGTCTCGATGATTTTGTTGGCCTTGAGCTCCTTCTTGGAGCCGATGACGTAGTAGCACGTGTTCAGGTTGTCCACCTCATGGGTGAGCTGCTTGGTCTCCTGTACGGCAGCCTCCTTCTCGCGGGTGACGTTCTTGGTGACGGTGTTGAGCGAGTCCACACTCTGGTTCAGGTTCTTGATCTGGATGTGGGCGGCTGCAAGCTGCTCGGTCAGGCCGTTGATGGTCTTCTGCTGGTCTTCGAGCTGAGCCTTCAGGTTGTCGATGGACTTCTGCATCGTGGCGTTGTAGTTGGTGGACTGCTTCAGGCGGCGTTCCAGGTCGGCCAGACGCTGTTTGTGCTTGTTGATAGACTGCTGGATGAGGACGATGTCGTCACGCAGCTGCTTCTTGCGGTCGGGCGTCTCGCCGTTCAGGTTGTTCACCGACACGATGTCTTCGAGTTCCTTGATCTGCTGCATGCCGTCGGCGATGTCGCCCATGAGCTGCATCAGGCTGTCCTTTTCGGCATTGGCCGTGTTGATGGAGTCTTGCAGCGCGGCATTGATGGAATCCTGGCGCATGGCCTCTTGTTCCAGTTGGTTAGTACGCTGGCAGGCGGGCATGACAGCCAGACCGACCAGTACCCAAATAAATATTGAAATACGTTTCATAATTGTCAATATTTTAAATTAGTATGTATTCTCTCTTAAAGTGATAGTTAAACTTTTGCCTGCTTGCCCTTGAAGGCGGCATATTTATCGACCTTGACGGCAGCCTCGCTCGGGCGGCCCGCCACCACGATGACGATTTCGCCACGCGGGGCATTGGCGGTGAAATAGTCCACCAGTTCACCCAGGGTGCCGTTGTGGGTGGTGTTGTGCAACTTGCTGATCTCGCGCACGACACTCGCCTCACGGTCGCTGCCCATGACCTGGGCAAGCTGTTGCAGGGTCTTGAGCAGCCTGACGGGCGATTCATAAAAGACCATCGTCAGTTCTTGCTCCTTGAGCAGATCAAGGCGGCTTTGGCGGCCTTTCTTCTGCGGCAGGAAGCCCTCGAACACAAACCGGTCGCAGGGCAGTCCCGAGTTCACCAACGCCGGAACAAAGGCGGTGGCACCCGGCAGTGTCTCGACCTCGACGCCGTGGCGGCGGCACTCGCGTGAGAGCAGGAAGCCCGGGTCGCTGATACCGGGTGTGCCGGCGTCGCTGATGAGTGCCATCACAGCGCCTCCCAGCAGTTGCTCCACCACGCCGGCGGCAGCCTCATGCTCGTTGAACTTGTGGTGGCTGCGGGTGGGTGTGGTGATGCCGAAGTGCTTGAGCAGCACGCCGCTGGTGCGGGTGTCCTCGGCAAGGATGAGATCCACGCTGGACAACACCTCGATGGCGCGCGGCGTCATGTCGGACAGGTTACCGACGGGAGTGGGCACTATGTATAGTTTACCTGCCATCAGGTCGGGGATAGGTCACTTCTGGAAATGGTTGCGCACAATGGCCATGAAGTCCTTCACAACCTCGTTGTCGCGGTCCCAGTTCAGCTGGCTGTAGAAGTAGAGTTCAGCGTTGCCGTAGCTGGTCATCACCTCGATGTGCTCGATGGCGGTGTCCATGGCGTTGGCGCTACCGGCAAACAGTTCGCGCTGGAAGCGGAAACGGTCGTTCAGCGAGATGGCCTTGCGGATGTCCTTGGACAGATGGCGCTGCAGTTTCTCGTCGACGCGCAGCGGGGCGGCAGGTGACTCTTCCTCGGGGAACTCGGTGGGAACCGGCGGAACGGGCATCTCGTCCTCGGGTTCGGGCACGCTATCATCCTCGGCCTCAATGAATTCGACCTCGATGTCAGGACCGTCCTCGGCTTCGGGAACTACGTCAGGATCGGGCTCGGGTTGAGGCTCGTCGCTGGTGTCGTCGAGTGGCGTGGACGGTGTAGCAGGGGTGGCCGGGGCCTCTGAGGGAGCGTTGAAGGGCGGGGGAGTGGTCACGTGCTTGGGCTCCTCGTAATTCAGTTCAAAGACTTCCTTGAACTCCTCGCCGTTGTCGTGCTGCCAGGTCTCGTCGGCGTCATAATCCTGCTCGGGAAGCGCATCAGTGGCAGTCTCGGTGACAGGTTCAGCTGCGGGCTCGAGAGCCGGTTCGTCAACGGGCTCGGGAGCAGGCTCAGTGGCCTGAACGGGTTGCTCGGCCGCGGGTTCGGCCTCCGTCTCGTTCTCGGGGAAGGCCACGCCGCACATCTCGGCGAGCTCGCGCACCTTGCGCTGGATCTTATTGGTGATGACTTGGGGCGTGTTCTCCTCACCCAGGCGGCGGGTGACGAGCATCAGTCCCTCAATCTCATAGACATGAGACAGCATTTTCTCAATCGACATATTCATAATCGTCTGTTTTATTGGGCCTTGGCAAAATTTTGCCAAGGATTTGCTTTACATTGAACCTGCAAGTTTAGGTATTTTTTTTGAAACACCAACTATTTTCCTTCGAAAAGATTGCAAAGGAAGGTGCCTATCTGTTCGCGGATGCCAGCCTGGGAACAGGTGAAATTGTTGACCAGCACGGCAAAGGCGTAGTGCGGCTCCTCGGCAGGATAGTAGCCCACATAGCACTGCACGTGGCGCATACTGCCCGACTTGAGCACGATCAGGTCGCTCAGGGGGTTGGACTTCAGCGTGTTACCGGCACGTCCAGCGGCTTTGGGCATGAGATCGCACAGGCGCACGCCGTCAAAGCGGCGGTGGGCCATCATGGTGAGCAGGTCGCCAAAGAAATTTACGGGAGCCTTGTTGGCACGTGCCAGTCCGCTGCCGTCGCGCATGAACAGGGACTCGGCGCTGACGCCTTGCTGCTCCAGCCAGCGTTTGACGGCTGCCACGCCGATGGCATCCAGGTTGGAGGGCATGTGCTCCTGATCTTTCACTTCCCACTCGCGGGTGCCAATGGCGCGCAGCAGGGCGTGGGCAAACATGTTGTCGCTGCGGTCCAGCAGCGAGGTGATGATCTCGGTCAGTTCGGGCGACTTGTGCACCACGAGCAGGGTGCGTGTGGACGCTTGTGTGCCTTCACTTGCTTCGATATCAGGGGTATAGCGGATATCCGTGGCCCTGAGCAGTGCTCGCTCAACGCTGTCCTCGAGCATGGGCGCCGGGATGGGGTTGGCATAGGTGTCCTTGTAGCTCTTGCCTGTCGTCTCGCCCGTGAGTACCAGGGCGGGAACGCTATAGTTGAGGTATGGAGTGATGGCGTTGCGGCCACGGCTGCCACGGCAACGGCTCACGACCTTCATGCCCGGTACGTCAGGCGTGAACGACGATTGTGACACACGGCCACGGGAGTCGAGGGTATAGCCCACGGTCACGAGATTGTCGTGATAGCTCAGGCCGTGGACGGCGGTGCCGTAGCCGTAGGCCAGGTCGCCCACATCCCAAGCCTCGTCGAAGAATGGATAAGCATAGAGGCTGTCGTCACCAATCACGGCTCCTTCCACCCAAGTGATGCCACGGGCACGCAGGGCGGCGACGATTTCATCGACGATGTTGGCCTGGCAGGGCAGGAATACCGATCCCAACGTCGGGTCGCCCGTGCCGCGTATCACGATGTTGCCCTTGAAATGCCCATCCTCGACTGTGCCGTCGAGATAGACAGGCGTCTCGAAGCGGAAGTGCGGCCCCAGCATGCCTAGGGCGGCCGACGACACGACGGTCTTCATCGTCGAGGCGGTGATATTGGCCTGTTCGGGTCGGTAGCTGGCAATGGTCTTGGCGCTGTCCAGGTCAATGACCGTCACGCCCACCGATGCGTATCGCAACGTGCTGTTAGCCACAAACTTGTCCACTGCTTCCTGAGCAGTGTCGGCGTGGAGTTGCCATGCCGATACCAAGGTAACCAGGAGGGTGGAGAGAATTGTGATGGTTCTGTTCATATATAAATAATGTAGAATAATAGCGTTAATGTCGGGCGCGCTTCATGTAGCGGCGCCAGGAATAAGGGCGGCGTGAATTGAGGTAATCCAGATTGCGCTGGTTGGCATAGGCTTCGCGCTCAAACGAGATGTTGCGGTAAGCGTTGCCGCGCATGGGCAGCCGCACCATCCACTCTATCACGTAGGCCAGATAAAAGAACACGAATAGCATCTCGCGCTGTTGAGCACTGTGGATGCGCTCGTGGTTCATCATCTCATTGCTCAGGTAAACGCCAGGATGCACAAAAAGCACCCCCAGCAAATTGACAGCCGAGAATCCATGAAAAGGCAAAAAGGATGTCCGCACAATTTTCACAGCGGCAAAGTTACACAATTTTTGGCTATCGGTTTTCAGTTTACAGCAGTAAGTTATAGACAAGGAAGGGCATTTAACATGTTTTTGGAGCCAAAAACCATCAGAAAACAGCAATTTATTGCCCATTATTATGGTTTTTTAAGCTAAATGGTGTATTTTTGCCGCTGTAAATAATAAAAGATAGCTTGGAGAATATGGAAAGAGCGGTAAAAGTATTGGTATTGGCATTATTATATGTCTTGGCAGTTTGCATCGTGGAACTGGTGGGTTTCTACCATCCGTTCTTCTGGACCTATAGCGCCGTGTTTGCTGCGGTACTTGCAGCATGGCCCTACTTCAAGCTGTGCCAGAGCCATCCCATTCCTGGCATGGCCATCCTGTGTGCCATCCTGCTGCTGATTGTGAATTTCATCTTCGGGCAGGGACATGAATACTTTGCTTTAGGCTGCTTCGGCTTTGGTTGCATTGCCGAGGGTCTGCGCAAGTTCTTTGGCAACTATCGTGGTGTTAAAGGTGTGATTTCCAGCTATGTGGTGATGTCGCTGATCCCCTTCAGCAAGAGCATCGTGCTGTGGATTGACTATGACACGGCGATGGATTTGATTATCAGCAGGATGGGTGACATTTATGCTGCAGTGATGGGCCGCATGCTCTCCAAGTACATGTTTATGGCAATGGTGGCACTCACCGTTATTCTGGCTTTCATCACCATCTGGATGCTCACCCGCGACTGGCATCCCCGCGATCGCTACGGCTACCCTGATTGATGCGCCGTCACTCGGCGATTGGTTGCAACTTGCTGGGTGATGACGGGGAAATGTTCTCCCCCTCGATTTCCTTATCGATAGATTCAAATTTGCTGTGCTGGCTCTTGTACTCCGGCACAAACTCCTTCATGGCAAAGATCATGCCGTGGATGTCGCCCTTGCTTGCCAGGCTGATGATCTTGTCGATGTTGTAGCACACGTCCTTGTAGTTGTAGGTCCTGACCTTGGCAATCATGATTTTCTTGTTCACGGTGGCAGTGGTCTTCTCCTTGTCGTTGAGCAGCTCCTCATAGAGTTTCTCGCCGGGACGCAGGCCGATTTCCTCGATCTTGATGTCCACGTCGGGCTTGAGGCCAGCCAGCGAGATCATGCGGCGTGCCATGTCGTAGATCTTGACAGGCTCGCCCATGTCAAAGATGTAAATCTCGCCACCGCTGCCCATGCAGCCGGCTTCCAGCACGAGCGAGCAGGCCTCGGGAATGGTCATGAAGTAGCGGATAATCTCCTTGTGCGTGACCGTGACGGGACCGCCTGCAGCAATCTGCTTGCGGAACAGGGGGATGACTGAACCGTTGCTGCCCAGCACGTTGCCAAAGCGTGTGGTGATGAACTGGGTCTTCTTGCCCTGCTTCTTGCTGGCTTCAAAGAAAAGTGACTGGCAATAAATCTCGGCCAATCGCTTGGTGCAACCCATGACATTGGTGGGGTTCACCGCCTTGTCGGTCGAGATCATCACAAATTTATATACGCCATACTTCAATGCCATGTCGGCGACATTGCGTGTGCCCATCACGTTGGCCAGGATGGCCTCAGAGGGATTGATTTCCATCATCGGCACGTGCTTGTAGGCTGCGGCATGGAATACGTAGCAAGGACGGAACTTGGCAAAGGCTTCCTCGACGCGGCTGCGGTTGCGCACATCACCCATGAACAGCTCGATATTGGCATTGGGATAGTTTTTCTTCATGTCCAGTGAGATGTCGTGCATGGGCGTCTCGGCCTGGTCAAAAAGCACAATCTTGCTGGCGCCGTAGTTGGCTACCTGACGGACGATCTCGCTGCCGATGGAGCCGCACGCGCCGGTGATGAGTACACACGCGCCGTTGATGTGCTCCTTGACGAGCGGATTGTTCAGCACGATGGGGTCTCGGCCCAGCAGGTCCTCGATCTGCACCTCCTTGATGAAGGTTGAGATGTTCTCGTTGCTGTCTTTGTCCTGCTCAAACTCGGCCACCTTGTTCATGGCGAGCAGTGAGATGTCGTTCTTGATGAAAAAGTCGGCAAATCCGCTGGACATCAGGTTGTTGCTCTTGGCATCAAAAATCAGGGCATCGATGTCGTTCTTGGCAAACATCTCGGCCATTGTTGACGGGTCAAAGCGATAGACCTTGAAGCCGTTGATCTCGTTGTTGTCTTGCCGGGCCTTGATGCTGAGCAGGCCGACGGGCAGGTACTTGCCGCCAATCTCGCCCTTGAGTGCGTTGGCCAGGAATACCGAGCCAAACGAGGTACCCAGCACGAGCACACGCTTGCGCCCCTTGGTGGCGCTGTTCATGCGCATGTATAAGTACTTGATGCACAGGCGCTCAATCATCATAATCGAGAACGTCAAGGCCCCGGTGACCAGGATGTCCCAGAACTTGAGGCTGGTGGTTCCCCACAGGCCGATTCTTGCCAGATTGATGCCCACCAGCAACGCGATGGACACTGCGACGACCATGAAGATGCGGTACAGGTCCTCGATGACCGAGAGCCTGATGACGCAAGTATAACTCTTTGATATATAGCTTACAAGGAAATAGATGAAAAGTACCAGCGCTCCGTTGATGAGGATGTCGTTGCGACTGGTCAAGGTGCCTGAAGAGTAGATGTCTGCCACAACTGTAGCTGAAAAGCAAACCAGCACAATAATCATGTCAAGCAGCAGGATGATCCATCGTGGTGTTGACTTGACCTTGAATGTGCGGAATAGTTTCAGGTCTAATATCTTGTTGATGAGTTGCTCAATCATATATTGTCGTTATAATGTTTTCATGTGCCTGAATGGTAGGCCGTTAGTTAATATGTGCTATGGGAAATCATAGTTAAAAGGCCAGTATCAGACCTACAAAAGTAATTCTTTTATTTCAATTAGCAACAATCTGCCGAAAAAAACGTTTCTAGCTAAAATAATGGCTTGAGATTGCTTGTGTGACCGATAAAATGAGTAATTTTGTAGGTTTGAAACAATAATGTTGACATGAGTGACTTTTCTCATAGAATGAGTTTTGCGGTTGTCGTTGCCATCAGTCTGGTAATGACGACATTGTGCACGTCCTGCTTTGGCGACGAGCCTGACGGCTGTGAAGCTGATATCGAGGTGGTGACCCTGCATGTCTCCAGCCCTGAGGATTTCTTCTTCCAGGCGACCGACTCGATGCAGGTTGTCTTCTCGACCGACAGCGTCGTCACGTTTGCCGTGCGCAGTGGCGCCGATGTGAGTGCGCTTTCGCCTGTGCTCACCTTGTCGACGGGCGCTACAGTGGAGCCCGCCAGCGGCAGCACGCACGACTTCAGCCAGGGACCGGTCATTTACACCGTCACCTCCGAGGACGGCAAGTGGCAGCGCCGTTACCGCGTGAACGTGGTGCCCACAATGGTGACCGTGACCGACACGTTGAGATACGACTTCGAGCACTATGAACTGGAAACGGCAACGCAGCGCTATTACATGTGGCACAACACGTTGCCCGACGGCTCGCTGGGCAACGACTGGGCGACCGCCAATGCCGGTTACCGCATCTCGATGAGTACCGCTGCACCCATGGACTATCCCACCACACCGCTTGCCCAGGGCTATGACGGGGCAGCCGTGTGCCTGATGACGCGCGACACGGGCCCCTTTGGCCGCATGGCCAACAAGCGCCTGGCCGCCGGCAACATGTTCCTGGGTACCTTCGACATCAGGATCGCTATGAGCGACCACCTGCATGCCACCCGCTTCGGCATCCCGTTTACCGACCGTCCCGACCGTTTCACCGGCTACTACACCTTTGAACCGGGCCCCACGGTGCAGGACTTCTATGGTAATCCCATTGTCGGCCGCACCGACTCGGCCGACGTGTATGCCGTGTTCTACCGCAACCATGACACAGCAGGCAACGAGGTGGTGCTGTACGGTGATAATGTCCTGTCGAGCGACCTGATTGTAGCCGTTGCCGAACTGGATTATGTGGCTCCCACAAGCCAATGGACCGCATGGGATGTGAAGTTTGAATACCGAGAGGAAGTGGACGAACAGCTGCTCGCTAACCGTGGCTACAGTCTGGCCATTGTGTTCTCGTCGAGTTCGGCTGGTGGAGACTTCATCGGTGCCATCGGCAGCCGGTTGTGTGTGGACAAGGTGCGGCTGATTTGTCGACATGAGGAATAAATGAGTTAAAAAAGAGACACAGGAGATTATATTAATGTCTATAAAAAGAATCATATCTGTCACATTGTTCCTCGCCGTGATGGCGTTGGGTGTGAATGCTTCGGTGCTCGACAGCATCCGCTTTGATGCCCGTCTGGGCTATGCCCTTGGTGGCACGATTCCCACCCACATCGGCAAGGAGATACGTGGCATCAACAGCTACTACCCAGGCTTCAACTTCACCGTGGCTGCCGAGGTGTCCTATCCGTTGAGCCAGCATTGGTCACTGCACTCGGGGCTGCGCTTCGAATTGGGAGGCATGGACGCCGATAGCCGTGTGAAGAACTATGACATCGAGGTCGTGCGCGGCGACGAGTCGCTCAGCGGCATCTTCAACGGCAATGTGCGCATCAAGAGCGCACAACGCCGCATCACATTGCCCATTCAGGCCATGTACAGCATCAACGACAAGTGGAACGTGCGCGGCGGCGTGTTCATGGGCTGGCTCACCAATAGGCGTTTCTGGGGATGGGCCTACGACGGTTATCTGCGTGAGGGCACTCCCGTGGGACCCAAAATTGAGATGGGAACTGAGCCGGGCGACCGTGGCGACTTTGATTTCGACGCCAATATGCGCCACATGCAGTGGGGTATCGATTTTGGGGTCGATTGTCGGATTTGGCGCCGCTGGGGCGCGTTTGCCGAGCTGACCTACGGCCTGAGTAACATTTTCAAAAGCGATTTTCACTCGGTGCAGCCCTTGCGCCCGCTATACGGCACCTTGGGCATCGTGTACCGCATCAAATAATGAAATTGAAAATTTAATGAACATACAATGAAGAGAATTATTTTTACTTTTTGTCTGGCATTGATTGCCTTCGTTTCTATTCAAGCCGAGTCTTTTACTGGCGACATCATCGTCACCTTTAATGGCGAAAATTACCCGGCCGTTGTAACTGTTAACATTACGCCTAACGAGAAAGGCCTGTACGACTTGGAACTGCAAGTTCCCGTCATCGACAATTTGACCGTGAACATGTATGATGTACCTGCTGCTCGTAATGGTAATGTCACTGTTTATAGCGCAGTGCGCGACGTGGAGACCCCCTATGGTTCCATGCGCACCTCGCTGTTCGCCCGCTCGGTTGACGGCTTTGCTGCTGCCAACCTGGCTATTGAACAATATGGTGTTACCATGTGGTTCAACACCGTGGGTGACCACTTCCAGTTGCCCAACAGCGACATGGAAGCATGGACAAATAGTAACGGCGAGCCCGACCGCTGGCACGGCTTCAAGACCGCTACCGGTACTTATGCCGGCATTTCGGCTGGCTTGGTCAAACTCGAGCAGAGCGATGATGTGCGTAGCGGCGCGACAGGTCACAGTGCTGTGATGACTGCCAACTCACTTGCCGGTATCGTTGCTAACGGCACGATGACCAATGGCCGCCTCAATGCCGGCTCGATGAGTGCTACCAGTACTGCCAACCATGCTGAGATGGACATGGCCAACGGCACAGACGATTTCTACATGCCATTGTATGCCAAGCCCGACAAGTTCAACGTGTGGCTGAAGTACACCCAGGGCACTGCCAGTGCTAACAACAAGGCGAGTGTGAGCGTCAAGACCTTTGACGGCACCTATTATCAGGAGCCCTGCGACAAGGAATACACCAACCTCTCGGGTAGCATCGTGGGCACCCCGATTCCCGCTGGTGACTGGACCCAGTACTCGTTCCCCTTCGACTACGACAGCTATGCTGCTAACAATGCAGCCAGTGAGGCCATCTTCGTTACTTTCTCCACCAACGGTAACCCTGGGCAGGGCAGCAAGAACGATGCCCTCTACGTTGATGATATGGAGCTGGTTTATCTGGCCGACATGACCGACCTGCGCTACCAGGGCACTACCATCGAGGGTTGGGATCCTGCCGTGACCGCCTACACCATGCAGCTGACCAGTGTGCCCAGTCTTGACGACTTCACTGCCGACGTCACTGGCGCCAGCGCCGTTGTCACCAAGTCGATGGAGCAGAACGAGGACGGTACTTACCGCATTGCCATCAGTGCCATCCCCGGTGACTTGCAGAACGCTACCTGCTATGTGATTACCGCTACCGTTGCCTCCTCGTTCAAGCGTGGTGACGTGAACAACGACGGAACTGTTAACATCAGCGACGTGACCTCATTGATCGACTATCTGCTGAGCAACAACAGCGAGGGTATCAACATGCAGGCTGCCGACGTCGATGGAAACACCACGATCAACATCAGCGACGTGACCTCCCTGATCGACATGCTGCTCTCGGGCAATGTGAACTAAGAACACGATTAAAAAACAGTAATAGCATTATCGAGAAAACGATGAACAAATTATTATTGACTCTGGCAGCCATGTGCTGCACTCTGGCGCTGAGCGCTACTAACTATACCTGCCACCTCAAGGTGACGGTTAACGAAACTGTTTCTGAGCAGGACGAGGTTCCCGTCGAGGTCGTTGGCAATAACGGTATTTATACCTTGACTCTCAAGAACTTCGTACTCGTTGCCGAAGGCATCCCCTTGCCTGTGGGCAACATCGAGGTATCGGGTATTGAGGGCGTTGACGCATACGGTTACACGACCATCACCTTCAATTCGCCAATCACCATCACTGCCGGTGACGACCCCAACTACGACTTCTGGATGGGTCCCGAGCTGGGCGAGGTGCCCCTGGACATGACTTCCCGTTTCACCGACACCGCCCTGAATGCCAACATCGACATTAGCCTGGAACTGCTCAATCAGGTGATTGGTGTGGAACTCTTTGGTGTAGCACCCGCTCTCGAGGGTGACGTGAACAAGGATGGCGAGGTCAACATCGCTGACGTCAACAAGATCATTGACATCATCCTCACCGACTGATTAGACGACAAGAACCTGAATAAAACGATAGTAGAATGATGAAGAAGTTTATCTATATGGCCGCTTTGCTGATGGTTGCAGCATTGACGCTGACTGCTTGCGGCGACGACGAGCCTAAGGTGAAGACCACGGCGACAGCTACCTACAACATGACCTTCTCGCAGGATTTGCTGGAGGCCTGCAACGTGTTCATTACCTATAAGGCCGAGAATGGCCGCAATGTCATGGAGGCAGTCAATTCGGTATGGTGGACTAAGTCCGTGACCAGCGACGACTTCCCTGCCGAGTTTGGCGTGATGTACAAGTTCAGCACCAAGTCTGACGCCGAATTGGTTAAGGAGAAATATGACTTGAAATGTGAGCTTAAATTCAATGTCGTGACCTCCAAGGGTGCCAGCTATTCCAATACGGTGACCATCATCGATGCCACTGGCGTTCCCAACAACAAGGTGGTAAGCGAGCTCAATAAGTATAGCGGCAAGTCAACCGGCTTCAGGGTGACTGAGAAGGGCATCGTTTCTGAGGCCAACAACCTGAAGTACGAATAAGTCATCAAGACCTACTGATACTAAAAGCGCCGGCACATGCCTGGCGCTTTTTTTGTCGTTAATCTACCATTAGTGTCCGGTAAAGAGATTAAACATCGTCACAATTCACTATATATGTGTCGAATAAGCCTTTCTGCTATATGATGGGCTTGGCTTTTGCCTCGTAGAGGCAGGTCGGGTCGAAGACTCGACTTTTATGGAAAACACCATGCAAGCTCATCGAAGATGAGCGCAGCTTGGTGGCAGCCATGTCAAGTGGAAAGTGCGTCGTAGACGAACTTCCACATCCGTCAAAAGCCTGTCAATCACAAAGTTCCTCTTCGAGGCACCTGCAATGTTCAGCTCATGGACCAAGCTGCGAACCTCTTCGAGGTTCTTGCATGGTCTTTATCATTGAAATCGGTTCTTTGAACCGCTAACATCTTCGATGTTTCCCTGGACACTAATGATAATCTACAGAAAATCAAGCGATACTCCATCTTGGCAACAAATCTCCTAAAAATAGTGTCCCTGCCAACGCATATTGACAGGGACACGATAATTTGTTAAGAGAGTACTACCGTTTACAGATATCTCTCAATGACACTATCCTTGACACGGGTATAAACGACTGTAACAGGGTAATAGTCGTAAGAAAGCATCAATTTGTCGCCCTTTACTTCATAAGTAAATGTCTCGGTAATGCTATGACCATCGTCAGTGTAAGTCACCATAACCTTATCGCCAGAAACGGAAAATGTTCCATGTTCAACATCGACATCAGTTTCATCGAACTCGTAGTGAATATCCACTGAATGCCATTTGCCGTTTTTGGTGAATTGGACCAAATTTTCATAGGCTTCACCGTCTTCATCATAGCCTTTAACCTGCCAAGTGCCAACGATGTCGGAATTCACGGGCTCATCCTTATCGTCACCACATGAAGTAACACCAACAGAAACTAAAGCCAATAAAATGACTGTCAGGAAAAAATAGAATTTCTTCATAGATAAAAAAATAATGAATTGTTAATAAAAAAGGGTTATATTTTGGTTATGTCTTTATGCTATTCATCAACAGTTTCTTGGCAATAAGCCACTTCAGTAATCTGCGATAAAACACTTAACTTGTAAGCTATTCACATTTAAAAAAGATTTCTCGCCCGGCAGTATCATACCTCTTCCGGACGAGAAATCCTTTACTTTATTGGCGCATATAGGCGGCATGGTCGGCGGGGTTGAAGCCCGCGGTGAAGCGTGCGTGACGTGCCACCTCAGCCTCGCTTACGCCGACACCCTGGGCAGCGATACCCAGGCGTGCACCGTTCATTAGCAACATCACATACTTCATGGTACCCATGTTGAGATCGCACTGTCATCCACACGGGTGAATGTGGGTTCTTCTCCGCCAAGAACAAGCTTCAGTTTGTCGCCCTGCACTGAATATTCGCATTCGTAGGGGCAGAGGTAGAGGTCGTAATTGGGGTTGGAATCCAAGGTGACTATCAACTTCGTCCCCGATATGGTATATGTTCCGTTAGCAACAGCAACGGTAGGCTTAAGGCCTTGGGGCGTAACTATATTAGTTTTCCACACATAATGAAATTTACCGTCTTTGGTGAATTGATAATAGATATCCCAACTATTAGCTTCATGATCGTGTTGCCAGGTCCCGACGATGCTAGGAACCTTGGGTTCGTCGTCATTGCTACAGGCGGTAAAGCCAACGCTAAGCAAGGCCAGCAGCATGACCATCAATGAAATGTATTTTTTCATAATATGATATATTTAAGCAAATACAATTCGTTTAATTGGCGAATTCGTTGTTGACAATTATTGACGCATATAGGCGGCTTGGTCGGCAGGGTTGAAGTTGCCGATGAAGCGTGCGTGGCGTGCCACCTCGGCCTCACCCATGTTGACATAGACCTTGGCGCTGTCCATGAACAGGTCGGGCTCGTTGCTGGCGTCACCAATGAGCAGGTAACCCATGATGATGTGGCCGAGCATCTCGACGAGGCGACGGGCGTGGAAGGTGATGTACTCGGGATCCTCGGCGGCCTGCACCTTGGCAAAGGTTTCCTCGTACATGGCGGTCATGGCCTCGAGCTTAGCCTTCATGGGAGCGACGGCCTCGCTGTACTCGCGGGTGGCGTACTCCTTGATTTGGTTCAGATAGGTGCCCGTGGTGACGTGGCGGATGGCGGCAACCACCTGCAACTGGGTCGTACCCTCATAGATGCTGGTGATGCGGGCATCGCGGTAGATGCGCTCACAGGCGTAGTCACGCATGAAACCGCTACCACCGTGAATCTGCACGCAGTCGTATGCGTTCTGGTTGCAGAACTCGCTCGTCATTCCCTTGGCCAGCGGCGTGAAGGCGTCGGCCAGGCGGTTGTAGGCCTTCATGGTCTTGCGCTCCTCGGGGGCGAGGGTGCGCTCACGGCTGATGGCCTCCAGTGACTTGTACATGTCCACAAAGCGGGTGCACTCATACAGCAGGGTGCGTGAAGCATCCAATTTGGCCTTGATGTTGGCAATCATCTCGCTCACAGCAGGGAAGTTGATGATGGCCTTGCCGAACTGCTCACGGCTGCGGGCATAGGCGATAGCCTCCTGATAGGCGGCCTCGCTCACGCCGACGCTCTGGGCAGCGATACCTAGGCGTGCGCCGTTCATCAGAGACATCACATACTTGATGAGACCCAGCTTGCGGTCACCGCACAGCTCAGCCTTGGCATTCTTGAACACGAGCTCGCACGTGGGGCTGCCATGGATGCCCATCTTGTCCTCGATGCGGCGCACGGTCATGCCGCCGTCGCGCTTGTCATAGATGAACATCGACAGGCCGCGGCCGTCGCGGGTGCCTTCCTCGCTGCGTGCCAGCACGAGCGAGATGTCGCCGTCACCGTTGGTGATGAAGCGCTTCACGCCGTTCAGGCGCCAAGTGCCGTTCTCGTCCTGAGTGGCCTTGAGCATCACCGACTGCAGGTCGCTGCCGGCGTCGGGCTCGGTGAGGTCCATGGCCAGCGTCTCGCCCTTGCAGGTGCGGGGCAGGAAACGCTCCTTCTGGTCCTCGCTGGCAAACTCGTTGATGGTTTCGGCGCAGTCCTGCAGACCCCACACGTTGACGAATCCCGCATCGGCACGGCTCACCATGTCGGCAGCCATGATGTAGGGAATCGACGACATGTTCAGGCCACCGTACTGGCGGGGCAGGGTGATGCCCATCAGGCCAGCCTGGTTCAGGGCCTTGAGGTTCTCCTCGGTGCCCTTGGCATAGCGCACGCGGCCGTTCTCGTGGTGAGGACCCTCCAGGTCAACATCCTTGGCGTTGGGGGCGATGATGTCACCGCACACCTCGCCGATGATGTCCAGCACGCGCTCGTAGGAGTCCATCGCGTCCTCGAAGTCGAGGGGAGCGTAGTCGAATTTCTCGCTCTGGGTATAATCGCGCTCACGCAGGGCAACGATCTGCTTCATCAACGGATGACGCAGGTGATACTGGAGCGCTTTATTGTCGGTATAAAAGTTAGCCATATTGTTATTCTTTTTTGCCTTTGTTTCTCATTCTCATCCCTGCTCTCGCACCGATAACCGCTGCACATATCACTGCAACAGAATCAAACAGTATTCTCATCTCAGGACTGCCAGCAAAATAAACGGCAACAAGAGATGCGATACACAGGACGGCCAGAATGATATCAAAAGCTTTCATTTTTATTTGGAATTCTTCTTGTAGTGCTTGATGAGCCTGGGAATCACATCCTCGACGCTGCCGGTGATCACATAGTCGGCAATCGCGTTGATGGGCGCATCGGGGTCGGTGTTGATGCTGATGATGATGGAGCTCTCGTTCATGCCGGCGATATGCTGGATCTGACCCGAGATACCGCAGGCGATGTACAGCTTGGGACGCACGGTGACACCGGTCTGGCCAATCTGGCGCTCATGGTCGGTGAAACCGGCATCAACAGCAGCGCGCGAGGCACCTACCTCGCCACCCAGCACGTCGGCCAGCTCGAACAGCATGTCGAAGTTCTCCTTGCTGCCCATGCCGTAGCCGCCGGCCACGATGATGTGGGCACCCTTGATGTTCACCTTGCTCTGCTCAATCTCGCGGTCGATGATCTTCACCACCAGGCTGGCAGGGTCGATGTACTTGTCGGGGTCGAGGTTGATGACCTCACCCTTGTAGCCCTCATCGAAGATTTCCTTCTTCATCACGCCCTCACGCACGGTGGCCATCTGGGGACGGCACTCGGGGTTGACGATGGTGGCAACGATGTTGCCACCGAATGCGGGACGGATCTGGTACAACAGGTCCTTGTATTCCTTGCCCTTGGCAGCATCGGTGTGGTCACCGATCTCGAGCGACGTGCAGTCGGCGGTCAAGCCGCTGTGCAGGCACGACGACACGCGGGGTCCCAGGTCACGGCCGATGGTGGTAGCGCCCATGAGGCACACCTGCGGCTCGATTTCCTTGAACAGCGTGGTCACCACGCTGGAGTGGGGCAGGGAGGTGTAGGGGAACAGGCGCTCGTCCTGCACCTTATAGACAACGTCCACACCATAGGGGAACAGTTCCTGCTCGATGCCGTCGAGCTTGTCGCCCAGCACCAGAGCCTCCAGGCGGCACCCCAGACGGGTGGCCAGCTGGCGTCCCTTGGTCAACAGTTCGAGGCTGACGTCGGCAATGCGGCCCTCGTCATACTCGCAATAGACTATCAGATTATTCTTGTCTTCCATTATTCTTAAGTTTTTTTGTTTCTTAGTTGGCCGCGGCAGAGCCACGGCACAGATCAACCTTGGTTAACCGATGATGTGGTCGGCGATCAGTTCTTTCACGAGGCCCTCGAGTTCGGCATCGGCGGCAGCGTCGATGCGGCGTGCTTCCTTGGCCTGGAATGCCACGTTAACGATGGTCTTTACCTTGGTGGGTGAGCCGGCCATACCGATCTGCTCGGGGTCGGCCTCAATCTCCTTCACACCCCATTCCTTGATGGCCAGGTAGGGACGGGCATCGACAAGCGCCTGACGGTCGGCGGGAAGAGCGGCCTTCTCGCTGGGCGTCACTGCATATTTGTACTTCTGCACCAGGCGGGCGTTGCGGGGACGGCAAGCGTCGGCACTGCCGTTCACGGTCACCACCAGGGGCAGCGGGCACTCTACAGTCTCAAAGCCACGCTCGATGCGGCGCTTGATGGTGGCACGGCCGTCAGCAACCTTGATGCTCTCGGCATAGGTCACCTGGGGAAGTCCCAGTTTCTCGGCAATCTGCGGTCCCACCTGTGCGGTGTCGCCGTCGATGGCCTGGCGGCCGCCAACAATGATGTCAAACTCGCCCATGTGCCTGATGGCCTGGGCCAATGAGTAGCTGGTGGCCAGCGTGTCGGCGCCACCCAGGGGGCGGTCGGTCAGCACCACGCCGTCGTCACCGCCACGGTACATGCTCTCGCGCACCATCTCGGCACTGCGGGGCAGGCCCATCGTCAGCAGTGTGATCGTCGAGCCGGGATGAGCGTCCTTGAGCTGCAACGCCTGTTCCAGGGCGTTCAGGTCCTCGGGGTTGAAAATAGCGGGCAGGGCGGCACGGTTGATGGTTCCGTCCTCCTTCATCGCGTCTTTACCCACGTTGCGGGTGTCTGGCACTTGCTTGGCCAGAACAATGATTCTTAAACCCATAGTTTTTTCTAGTATTTATGGTTGTTGTGTTGATATAATCTTTATTTACAGTAACTTGTGCACAGTTTGCACAAAATCGACCGCAAAGGTACAAAAAAACGGGCAAACTCACCCTTGGTAACCCCTTAAAGTATATTAATAATGTGTTTTTCGTTGGAATTTGCGCGTTTTTTGTACCTTTGTGCCAGACATTAACTACCAGAAACAGCAATTTTACTCATGTACACACTTAATTATCAAGTCACTACGAGCACCTGCGACAGCGAGGGCCGCCTCAAGCTCTATTCGGCGTTGCAGATGATGCAGGATTGTTCCGAAATGTGGATCGACAGTGAACCTGGCGCCAAGCAGTTCTTTGCCGACCACAATATGACCCAGCTGCTGGCCACCCGTCAGGTCGAGGTTGTGCGTGTGCCGCACTACAAGGAGCAGATGTCGGTGACCACCACCGTCTATGAAGTGATGCCGATGTACGGTTTCCGCAACACGTTCATCCGCGATGCCCAAGGGCAACCCTGTTACCGCACGTGGAGCATGGGTGCCTTTGTGGACCTGGCTACGGGTAAGCTGGCCCGCATCGATCCCGAGGCCATTGACACAATAACCATCGAGCCCAAGCAGGAAATGAATTACCGCGGCCGGCGCATTATCCTGCCCAAGGAGCCGGGCACCGTGCTCGACCCTGTCACTGTCATGCGCGCCGACATCGACTACAACCGCCACATGAACAACGCCAACTATGTGCGCATCGCCATGGAACTGCTGCCCGAGGGCTTTGAGGTGCGGGACATGCGCGTCGAGTACCGCATCGCCGCCAAACTGGGCGATCGGCTCGTTCCCACTGTCCACAGCATCGACGGCGGCTACATCGTCTCGCTTGCTGTCGACGGCGAGCCCAGCGCCATTATCGAGTTCCTGTAGCACGGGTGGGGTAGAGAAGTAGTTATTTTTTCCTCAAAGAGGCATCAGTTTCAGGAAATGGTTGTAACTTTGCGCTAGTAAACCAACTATTATTTACTTTTTATTCAATCTAACACGTTAGAAAATGAGAAAGAACATTGTTGCGGGCAACTGGAAGATGAATACCACCGTGCCCGAGGGCGTACAGCTCGCCAAGGAAGTTTGTGAGGCAGTGGCAAATGCTGAGGGTCTGAAGTGCGACGTCATTGTCGGCGTTCCCTTTACCCACCTGACCGCCGTGCGTGAGGTCATCGACATCAACAAGGTGGGCCTGGCAGCACAGAACTGCGCCGACCACACCAGCGGTGCCTACACCGGTGAGGTTTCGGCCCCCATGGTGGCATCGACGGGTGCCAACTACGTGATCCTGGGCCACAGCGAGCGCCGCGGCTACTATAACGAGAGCTACGAGATGCTCAAGACCAAGGTTGACCTGGCTCTGGAGAACGGCCTGAAGGTGATCTTCTGCTGCGGCGAGAGCCTTGAAGAGCGCGAGAACGGCTCGTTCAAGGACGTCATCGGCGCCGAGATCCGCGACTCCCTGTTCCACCTGACCGCTGAGCAGATGGCCAATATCGTTATCGCCTATGAGCCCATCTGGGCCATCGGCACCGGCAAGACCGCCACGAGCGACCAGGCACAGGAAATCCACGCCTTCATCCGCGGCCTGCTGGCAGAGAAGTACGGTGCACAGGTGGCCGACGACACCACCATCCTGTACGGCGGCAGCTGCAAGCCCAGCAATGCTCCCGAACTGTTTGCTAAGCCCGACATCGACGGCGGCCTCATCGGCGGCGCTTCGCTCAAGGCTGGCGACTTCATGGGCATCGTAACTGCCTTCTAAGTTACTGATTTGCAACTACGGATTACGCGAACCACACGAATGATCACGATTGGTTTTTCGTTGAATTCGCGTAATTCGTGGTTTTCTGTTGTCCCTTATTCAAACAAAAACCTGAAAAAACGTACTGCCTTCGGGAAAAATACACTATCTTTGCGGCAAAATTCGATAACAATACAACTAACGATATAATGTTGAGGAAATTACACATTCGCGCCTTGTGCCTGTGCATGATGCTGATTGTCGCCATGGCAGCCAGCGCACAGCAACCGCAAATCACCGAGCGCCTGAACCGCAACGGCCAGGTGACTGTTGATGCACCCAAGGAACTCGTCAAGCGCAACAACGCCGACCTGGGCAAGCAACAGAGCTCCAGCAGCAACAAGAAGGTCAAAGAGAAAGACAAAAAGAATGTCGACCCCAAGAGCGATGAGGAAAAGCTGAACGAGCTCGACGAGGATACCACCAAGGATTCCAAGAAAGACGAGGATAAGAAAAAAGACGAAGAGAAGAAAAAGGAGGAAGTGACGCCCAAGAAGCCCAAGCGCACCCACACCTCGCAGCAGACCATCGAGTCGCGTGGCGTGGGATTCCGCATCCAGGCCTATACCGACAACAATCCCCGCACCGCCAAGGCCGCTGCCCAGCGGCGCGCACGCGATATCGCCATGAAGTTCCCCCAGTACCGGTCCTACATCTCCTACAAGGCCCCGGCATGGCGACTGCGCATCGGCGATTTCAAGACACAGCGCGAGGCACAGGCCGCATTGCAGCGCATCAAGAGCGTCTATCCCAAGTTTGCACGTGAAATGGTCATCGTTCGTGACCGCATAAACGTCTGGAGTAATGATTAAAATGAAATTCAGCGACGAGGACATCCGCCTCGCCGAAAAAATAGCCGAACATTACCGCGCCATCATCGAACTCATCGGTGAGGACCCCGACCGTGAAGGTCTGGCCAAGACTCCCATGCGCGCCGCCAAAGCGCTCATCGAGAACACACGCGGTTACCACGAGGACGCCGACAGCATCGTCCACAGCGCCATATTTGAGCACGAGGGCAGCGAGATCGTCATTGTCAAGGACATCGAGTTCTACTCCCTGTGCGAGCACCACGTCTTGCCGTTCTTCGGCAAAGTATCCATCGGCTATATCCCTGCCGGAGGCATTGTAGGCCTCAGCAAGCTCGCCCGCATCGTCGACACGTTCTCGCGCCGTCTGCAGGTGCAGGAGCGCATGACCCACGACATCTGCGAGCTGCTCACCCGCGTGTTGCCCAACCGTGGCGTCATCGTTTATGCCGAAGCACAGCACATGTGCATGAAGATGCGCGGCGTCGAGAAACAGGATTCAACCACCATCACATTTGAGTATAGTGGTGAGTTTGAGGACATTCACCGCCAAAATGAGTTCTTCACTCTATTGGGTGTGAAAAAATAATTTCAAAAAAAGTGATTTTTTCTGGCGAAAAATTTTGCCAGTTCAAAAAGTCGCTGTATCTTTGCACCGCAATTCTCGAAAGCACCCCTGCAAAGGGGTCAGAATTGACTGCGAAAGTAGCTCAGTTGGTAGAGCACGACCTTGCCAAGGTCGGGGTCGCGGGTCCGAGTCCCGTCTTTCGCTCTCGTTCTTTGAACTTCACCAGAGTCGGTACTGATTACAGTACCATAATTAATGCGAAAGTAGCTCAGTTGGTAGAGCACGACCTTGCCAAGGTCGGGGTCGCGGGTCCGAGTCCCGTCTTTCGCTCTCTTTTTGTCCAGGTGGCGGAATTGGTAGACGCGCTACTTTGAGGGGGTAGTGCCCAATTGGGCGTGTGAGTTCGACTCTCATCTTGGACACAATCTAATGGAGGTCGCTGATTTTCGGCGGCCTCTGTTTTTTTCTCATGTGAAGAGCAACATTATGACTTTGGGTAGAATATGAGGAGGGTTATTCCTTAGGAAAAATGCACGAACAGCATGTGTATTCGTTAGAAAAAGTGTAACTTCGTGGCAATTATTCGTTCGAAAAATTGTGAACCATTGAGAATAATCAAAGGAATTGACTTCCTATCATCAAACAATCAATGGTTGGAGAATGTTTAAACGGCGAGGCGCCCCTCTTTCAAATCTAATTGACAGAACATGAAGATTGACATCCGACAAGCAAGCAGGGAGCAGGCTCTGGAGATTGCCCGCATGATCATGTTGGCCATGACGGACGACTGCTGCCTGAGTTTCTGTGGCGACGGCTATGGACTGGATGACTTTTACAAAATGATGACCATGCTGGTAGAGCGGGAGGATTCGCAATACAGTTACAAGAACACCCGTGTTGCCCTGGACGGTGACAAGGTTGTCGGCATCTCGGTCAGCTATGATGGCTCAAGGCTGCACGAACTTCGCCGTCCTTTCCTCGAATTGGCCTTGGAACTCATCGGTAGGGATCATTCCGGCATGAATGATGAAACGCAGCCCGGAGAGCTTTATCTTGACTCGCTGGCTGTGCTGCCTGATTATCGCCGGCAGGGAATTGCAAGGCGCCTGATACGCGTCACCAAAGAACGCGCCGACCAAATGGGCCTGCCTAGTCTTGGGCTACTGGTTGATAAAGGCAATCCCGTTGGTGAAGCACTTTATGCATCAATCGGTTTTCGATATGTAAACGACAACCACTGGGGCGGTCATGACATGAAGCACCTGGTGCTATGAAGGAAAGACGATCATGTCAAGGCCCGCCAAGAGGGCGCCAGCTAGTTTACGACAGCTCTAGCCGATAAGTCAGTCATTCGGAGCGGACGCAGACGGAGCGGAACGGCCCATCGCCAGCGGGACTCGTGGGTGGGCCTAAATATTTGAATAGTAGGTTAATGCTTTCGTCGATTACTTTCGATACTATTATATGTTATTCGTGCAGGACCTCCTTTGTATTTTCTATATTTAAAAGCATCAACGGGTTTGCCGCCTCGAATTCCCTTAGTCCTGCCCTTTTTTCTGAAAAATATTTCTGATTTAGGACTTTTACTTTCTTTCTCAACATATAAGGGCGATATCAATTCATCATTATTCTCTAGATGAATTCGTGTGTGTTCCTGACGTTCTTCAATTGTATCAAGTATTTCAGTGCAACAGACTTGGCAAATGCATTTCCTGGGTTCTGCATGAACTCTTTGGAAATGCTCCCTTCTGGCCTCACTCGTGTCAGGAACCATTTGCCCGCATAATTGACACTTATGAAATCTTTTCTTCATATTTTTTGTTTGATATGCTTCGTTTATCTGATACAAAAATACAAATAATTCTATTATCAATAAACTATAATATGCTTTTTTAATGGCGACTGGGCAACGGGAACCGAGCGAAGCGAGTTTCCCATTGCCCAATCGACTGTTTCCTCAAAAGGTATTTTCCCATGAGCACGAGCGCGAGCGCAGCGAGAATGGCCCATGGCCACCAGGTGATAATGGGAGGCTTGTAGATGCCCACGGTGTCACGGGCGTAATGATCTGTCATTTCCATCGTGCGGTGCGAAGCGACGCTGTCGACCTGGCGGGCGCACCGCGAAGCGTTGCGCTCGGCCAAGTCTGACTTATCGATGGACGCGCGTTTGCCCTTCAAGACAACCATGTTTGCAGCATGCAGACGTGGTTGGCTTGTCCCCTGGAGCCTTAGCCGACGTGCCAGGATGAACGAAGTGGACGAGTGTGCCATGGGACTGGCAGCATCGATACCTCCGAGCGCAGCGAGAACGCTGGGCTTGATTGAGGAGCGTGCATCAAATCGAGCGTAGTGAGACCTGATGCGTCAGCGACGAAACGAGCCGTGCGTGTGAGGTCTCGATGCGGACAGACAGCCCGATAAGGCACTCTCGGTAACGGAGTGATCCCGACACGGCGGTAACGGCGGCATCGCCATCGATGAGCGGTGGGAACAGGGAAATTGCCGCCGGGCGAAGTCGCCCAACGGCATGAGGCTGTAACGGAGCAGCTCAATCCAGCCAGCGCAGCCGGCTGGTTGAAGTGCGGAGCGTGAAGCAGCCGAATACAACTCCGTGACCATAGCGAATGTAATCCCCTGGTGCTTGCGGGCAATGTCGCCAACTACGGTTCCTTGGGTGGCAGGCTTTGGAAGTTTCGTGTTGCCCACACTTGAAGGAGAAACACGATGCTGAAAACGGCACCCACCTTATACGGGCCGAGGATATCTTCGACTCCGAATAGTGCCCTGGACAACGGCATCACAATGAGGGGCGACACAAATTGCCCCAGGTATAGGGCTGCGGACAGCAGCGGCATGACCGTTGTGGCGGAGTCTCGACCGCCCTTGATGCTGGCGATTGTATTCAGATAGGGTACTCCTACTCCTGTGGCGATGCCGATAAAGGCTGATCCAAGAATGGCCATCGCCATGGTGGGAACAAGGTAAGCCGTATAGCCCGAAAGGAAAAATAAGGGAGCAAAGTATTTGATGGACATCCTGAACCTGCGCATCAGCGCTCCGAAGGCAAGTCCTACAAAGAACGCCACGACATCAAGTCCCACCATGATCATCGTTATCGCCTCGGCCGATAGCCCTGTCTGCCGGCTGGCGATGATGGCGAAGTTGGTGGGAAAGATGAAGAACAGGATCATCAGCAGCAACATGCCTGTTACCGAGGGATGAAACTTCAGCAGTTGACTGGGCTTGAAAGGTGTACCATGCTGGTTTGATGAACCCAATTGCGCATCGGGCAGCCACAACCATACCATCACCACTGCAATCAAGCCTATCAGATAAACCAGGAAAGCATAATTCCATTGTATTGTCGCAAGCAGGCCAGCCAGCAACGTGGCAATCACGCCGCCCATCTGGTTCATGGCTGCCGATAACCCCATGAGCCTTGCTTGCTGTTCAGGAGGGAAATAATAAGCAAGCAGGCCCGTTGACAACGGCATGATGAGGCCAACACTGACACCCAGAAGGGCCCGCATCAGCAGCAACACATGGATCTCGTCAACGAAGAAGCACCCTGCACCCGCAGCGACATAGAGCAATAGCCCTATTGTGGCTATGGTTCGAGTGCGGACCCTTCGGACGAGTTGCAGGAAAAAGATGTTGGTGATGATAATCAGCAAGGCAGGCATGCTGACGATGAGTTGCACCAGCAGGTCGGGTGCCGAAGCGAAATGAGCCTTAATGATGCCCAGCGCCGGGGCGATGGCGGCTCCTGCCATCACGGTGAGCAGCGACATCGAAAGGATGGTAGCCGTCACCCGTTTAGAGACGTTTTTCTGTTCCATTAAAATTGTCGGGAGTTTCAGCTCTACCAAGCTTTTTTTGTCGTTAGAAATCGATTCACGGTTTCAGCAAATCGGGCGCAAAATTACTAAAAACAGTGATATAAACTGATTAGACGACTTGTTAAAAAATCAAAAAACATGCCTATATACAGCGTTCACTAAAAAGGCTTTTTTTGTTAATTTTGCCATGACAACTCTATCAATAATAAACACTTAATACATCAAGAACATGTCAAAAACTGTAGAAATCCAGATTGAGAAATGCCGCAACCTCGTTGAGGGTTTGCGCAAACATTTGAACGGTAATGGCGCCGGTGTCACCACCGATGAAATTACCGCTATGAAAAAGGCCATGGAAGAACTCGAGGCAGCCAACACCGAGGTCGAAAGGCTGCGCGAGGAACTGGCGCCCAAAGTGAAGCACACCAATGAGCTTTTTGAACAAGTGAAAAACGCTTATTTGGAAAAGAAAGCATTAATCAAGGGGACTTATCCGCAAGAGAAATGGCTCGAATACGGAGTCCCCGACAAGCGTTAGCCTATCGTATATTCGCCAAGAAGTCGCTGGAGCGCGCTGATGCGTTTCGGCGACTTCACTATTTGTCGGCGATAATGTCGGCAGGGCCATCGATGAGCGGTGGGAGCGGGTTCTCACTGCTCCGTCAGTTGCTTGCACTTACCGACGGGTGGTTCGGTCAATGTGATACGAACCACGGCTGTCCGTTCGAGGCTGCGAGCTATTGCATCATCAAAAGCATCCATGTGATGAGGCAGGAAACGCTGGCAAATGACTCTTAGGGCCGATATCTTCTCTTCACGTTCAGACACAAGTTCTGCCACGCCGACGGCAGTAGCAGACCTGTACTGCAAGGTGAAGTTCCCGACTTTGGAGTCGAAGGTCGGTGAGCAACGGGTCACCGCAGAGAGGAACACAACCGGGTTATGGGCGATGCAGTCCAGTTTCTCTCCCTCCAGGGCGCAGTGAAAGTAGAACGTATTGTCACCGGTACGCGCCAACGACAATGGTAAACCGTATGGTGTTCCGTCTTCCCTGGTCATGCTGACCGTCACGAATGGGGCCTTGTCCAAGACCTCCAAGGCGAAAGCGGCATCCCTCTCTCTGTCAGATCTTCTCATCTTATCATTACTTGTTGAATAAATGCCGAATGGCGGCGATTGGTGAATAGAGAATCATTCTGGGACCAGTCCACCGCATGACTTCACGAATCTGTTCACGTTCGGTAGGGGGATAGCAGTGGGTGGGACAATCCTTGCAGGCGCTCTTGCTCTCCCCATAGCGGCAATGGTCGAGACGGCGGCACGCAAAGTCAGCCAGATGCTGGTATGCCTCAGGTATCGTGTCCGCCTTCAGCCGATGGCTACAATAAAGCCCAATCATCTTGCGGACGGTCTGCTTCTCTCGTTCTATTCTGGTCATTATGGGTTATGTCAGGAGGTATAGGTATGTACGCTGGAGCCTTGAGCTGACGGCAGGTAGTTGATGCCCCACCAGCAGACCTGCAACAGGATGAAAGCGATGGGCAGCACCCACAGGGCTGGCTTGATGGACTTGGGACGATAGATGCGATAATGGATATAGCCCAAATAAGCAAGCCAGGTAATGGCCGCCCAAGTCTCCTTGGGATCCCATGACCAATAGTGGCCCCATGCTTCTTTAGCCCACAACGCGCCGAAAAGCATGCCAAAGGTCAAGAACGCAAGACCGACATTCACCAGGTTGTCGGTAATGTCCATCTCCTTGCGCTCCAACGGACGCCCTTTCTTGAAAAACAGTTGGTAAAGCGCCATGAGTGTCGCTGCACCCAACAAGGCATAGGCGAACATATAGACGATGACGTGCGGAGCGAACCAGGGACTCTGCAAGGCAGGCATCAAGGCCTTGGAATGAATCTCGGGCTTGAAGATGTTGATACAGATAAACACGGCCGCCAACATCGTGGAGAACGACAGGATCCACTTGTATTTCCAGCGGCTATAAACGAGAATACCGGCCAACGGCAGGAAAAATGAGTACCACAGGCGTGTCTCGCCCATCGTGCGCAATGGCGGTCGCTCGAGCGTCACCCACATGATGACGATAAACGTGAAAAACACGGCCAAGCCCGTCAATGTTGAAGCATAGACGCCAGCCGTTTTTTCTTTCCATGCCAGGAACGCGCCTACGGCCCACAGCATGATGGCCATAATGGCAAAGTAGATGAAATAATCCCAAATCATGGCGTCACGCGTTTTTTAGATGAATCAGGCGAAACCTCAGCAGATCGAGCTTGCCCGTTTGCGTTCGGTTTGCGCTGATTTTGAGATAACACAAACATACACAGTGCTCCTGCGAGCATCAGCCCTATGCCGATATAAACGAGCGGTAACCACGGGTCGCGCACGAGCTCAAAGATGCTGATCTGGCTCAGAGGGCCGGCAGCAGTGTCGTAGCCATACTGATAGATCTTCCACCCCTCGACCTCGACAGGCTTGTTGACGTCGATGGTGGTGTGGATGTTCTTGCCCGATTTGGTCATGATGTTCACTTCGCTGGCAAAGCGTTTGGGGCTGCCGTCGTCATATTGCTCCATGATGAACTGTTGAAGCTCAATAGCCAAGTCCAATTCCTTGACCTGCTGGTTCTCGTCCATGACGCGCCACTCGGGTTCACCGACGGCGGTAATCATCTTCAGGCGCTGCATATCGGCATTGCCCAGCGTCGCACAGGTCAAGGCCAGGAACAGTCCCAGATGGTTGAACAGGAACGGTATATCACGCTTCCACTGGAAATGTCCCAAGCGTTTCAACACCGCAAGGCCGATGATAACGGCAATATAGACATAGATGAGCACAAAGGGCCAGAATGACAGCATGTCGTTTATCCATGTACCGTTCACTGTCTGCCGCGTGAGGCCCATGACCAGTGTCAGAATCACTGCAAAGGCAATGGCCGGTATCGCTGCTGCATAGGTGCTCAGGAATGAGAATGCATAGACCTGGCGACGCAACAGGTGCATGATGGCAATCATCACCAGGAAGCCGACGAGCACGATGCCGTTGACTGGCCACGAGAAGGCATCCCACACAACAGGACCGACGCTCAGCTCGAGCATCAGTCCTGCGATGATTAATCCGGCGCCAATGAGGCAGCCTTCTTTAAGAGTCCACGGTTTAATCCACATCAGATTTCAATGAGTTTGCCGTTCTTTTTGGCATCCATGATCCACTTGGGAACAATCTCGTCCAGGAAGCGCCGTTTGTTCTGGTTCAGCATATTCATGTCAAGACCTATGGCAGCCTGAGCCTTAGCCTTGGTGCTGTAGTCGGGCACGGGAATCTCACCCATGTGCCCATGCTTGGCAGCCACACGTGCGATGAGCAGACGGGCCTGCTGGGCATAATCCACAGAGTGTGAAAGCAGGCGGATTACCTCCTGGGGTGCATGGAACGTGGCCCCATGTGATGCGATGGCATAGTCCCAACGCCACTGGCTCTTGCGCAACAGGGCTTGGATAGGAGCCAACTCGGCGTCGGTGGCACCCTTGTCGATGATGAACTTTGTCTCGAAGTGGGCACGGGCCAGTTCCTGCTCGGCACGGTCGCGCACCTCGTTGCACTTTTCCTGACGGTCATATACGTTCTGGCGCAGCACCTCTGCATCCTGGCGGTGACATACCTGGCATGTGCGGTCGATCTTTGCCAGCGGCGACATGATCTGGTGGTCCGAGAATTTCACGCCACCATCCTGCTTATAGGGCATGTGGCAGTCGGCACAGGAGACACCGCGCTGGGCATGAATGCCCTGCTGTGACATCTCCCAACCGGGGTGCTGAGCCTTCAGGATCTTGGTCTTGGACAGCGGATGGATATAGTCGTAGAAACCGATAGAATCATAGTAGTGTTCTGCGTCCTCACAGGTCAAGCCATAGTGCTGAGGGAACACAAGATAGTTGGCCTTGCCGGGATTATTTGGATCATCGGGCTTGATGAAGTAGTACTCGACATGGCACTGCGCGCAGACCAGTGAGCGCATCTCCTGATGGGTGGCGTTCCTCAAATTCTTGCCTGAATTGGCAAATGCCTCATAGATAGCGGGGCGTGCAGGACGCAGGTCCATCGTGCGGGCGTCGTGGCAGTCGCTGCAGCCGATGGGATTGACCTCTTCGGCACCCAACTCGCTCCATTTCTTGGCATAGAAGTTTGCAGGATCGAACACCGACTTTGTTTCACTGAGTTCGCGCATCATGCGGGGCACATCAGGGCCTTTGCACGTCCAACAGGTAGCCGGCTGCATGTCAGCGGCTATCGAGTCGGCTCCGATGGAGATGCCGGGGTTGCCCGTGCGCAGAATCTTGCGCATGTCCTCCAGCGCATGCTTGTGGCCGCGCGGCGTGTTGTAGTGGCGTGAGAACGCGTACCCCGCCCACAGGACGACCATCTCGGGACGCTGCTCAAGCACGTCAACCTCCTGCGAGGAATTATACTTGGAAACGAACGTGGTGTCCTCGGTCATCGACCAGGTCTCGTACTCACGGGGATAGTCGGCCTTGAACTTCTCGTTCTGGGCAATGATGGAGTCGGTGAACTCGGTGCGCTTGTTGTTGAACACGCTGGCGACTTCGGCACGGCGCTCCATGAGCGACGACACGAGCAGTCCCAGCAGGAACACTGCGATCATTGAGCCGCCAAAGAGCGCCCAACCTTGCCATTTCTTTAATTGCTTTGCCATAATATTGTCGTTTTTGTTATAGTCGATTATCAATCATTTCTTTGAGAGGGCACCTCCCAGCCATTCGGGAACAGGGCTGGGCGGCAGCGGAGTCACACCCTCGGCTCCCGGGGTTGACATCAGCGAGTTCATGCCACCGTGCGGCACGTTGCGGTGACAATGCCAGCACTCCACACCCTCACCGCGTTTGGCCATCATATAGTCGATACGGCCCGTTTTGACTAATTCCTGGTTGAGTTGGGTGTGGCAGCGGATGCAGTTGTCCATGATGACCTCGGCACTGGCATCCTCGGCCATGATGGCCTGACGCTCGCTGTGGGTCACGAAATAAGCGGTATGCTTGAGACCGTCCATCGCCTTGAAGCCGTATTTGGCGGCCAGGCTGGAGTGCGGCACATGGCAGTCGTTGCAAGTCGCATCGCGTCCATGAGAGGAATGGCTCCATGTGGCATAGTAGGGCGTCATGATGTGGCAGTTGACGCATGCCGACGGATCATCGGCGATATAGGTGTGCGCCCTGAGCAGATACATGAACAATCCACCCAAGCCCACCAGGATGCCGGCACAGACGATAAGACCGATTTTCTGCTTATAAGAGAAGCGATCCTTCAGTGTTTTCAGTCGATTTGCGATCTTCATCAATCACGGATTGAGGTTAACATCGCAAAGATACACCTTATAAATAACAATAAAAAATTTAAGATAAATTAAATTTGTTAAAAAATATAAAATCCATTTTTACATCTCTGCCGATTTCTTGACCGCCTCATGATAGAAATGGTTCACGACGATGGGCGGTGCATCAAAGGGACGCTTGATGCTGACATCATCGCGGAGCGTGAAGCAGCCGAATACGCCCCCGAGACCATAGCGAATCAGATCCCCAGGTCTATCACGTCAGGAAATTGGGCATTAAATCAAGGCGCATCGCCAGCCGTGGCTGACGTTGCGCCATGTCATTAGCGAGAAATTGGAATTTATCCGATTGATGGCTTCGCCTCGGCATAACTCAAGCAAGCTTGGCTCTGCTCTCGGGTCGCACATAAATTGGTATTTACTGTTCGATAAGGTTTTTTACTGTCTGGCGAAAATCTGTATCAATTATCGTAATTCTCTCACCACTTTGAGTAAAAGCATCAATGTAGTTGTGATTGTCGAGCTTCAGAGATTCTATTGTACAGCCTGTGTCGTGCAACCTCGTTTCGATAGAAGAGGCATGATTCCTTATCTCATCGATATGAGCTTCAATGTAAGCATCCGACATTGCAAGGCAAATAAACCTTATTGACTGCAAATATTTCTCACTGAAATCGTTGCGCCAATCAGCAGGGATGTAACAGCCCTCTACTATAAGGTTCTGCCGATTCTCTATTGCTGTCTTCACCATTTCACGCACAATAGGCCAAAGCTCTTCGGTGAGGGCATCATCGTCTTCAGGTGTGAGGGTAGTCTTGCCGCTTCGTATCATGCCCATTTTCAAATGGTCTATAGACAGATAAGGATACTTGTATTTTTCAAGCATCTGCTGGGCCAGTAGCGTTTTACCCGTGTGTGATGCACCTGTTATCAGTATAACCATGGATGAGAAACTATTGATTAATCTTCCTTATTAACGACAAATCCCCACTCGACAAGGCTTCAAAATTTGCCTCAATCTTCTCGATGTCCCAATCCCACCACTCCAGTTGCAGCAGATAGGCGATGAGCTCATCGTCAAAACGCATCCTTGTAACTCGGCAGGGATTCCCTACCGCAACAGCATAAGGGGGAATATCTGAGGCAACCACAGAATTGGCACCGATAATGGCACCATCACCGATATGAACGCCTGGCATAATGGTAACATTCTGGCCAATCCAGACGTCATTGCCCACAACGGTATCACCCTTCAGCGGCAATTCGTCTTTCACTGGAGCAATGGCACTGCCCCAGTCCCCGCCAATGACGTAAAACGGATAGGTCGTCACGCCGTCCATCCTGTGATTGGCACCATTCATGACAAACTCCACACCCTTGGCAATAGCGCAGAATTTGCCAATAATCAGCCGATCACCGATGAAGTCGTAGAAATGAGTGACATGCTTCTCGAACTGGTCAGCACCATCTACATCATCGTAGTAGGTGTAGTCACCGATGATGATACGCGGGTTCTTCACCACGTTCTTGATGAAGCAAAGGCTTGGAATCTTCGGATTCGGGAAAGCCTCATTGGGATTGGGTCTGTTTTTTATCTCCATAAATTCTGTTTTAGGTACATCTCTCGCTTTTCTTGTGGCAACCATGCCACAAGTTCCACATCTTGCTCATCGCTTTTTGTATTTGGCCTTTACTATCTCGTAGGAGTTCTTCGTAAGTTCCTTCAGCAGATCATCGGTGGCCTTGTCAGGATTGATGCCAATCCAGTGCTTGGGTGATTCATTGTACGGATTGCCTATGCAGTCAAACTGCACTTTCAAGTCTTCGATGCGCTCTGGCTGGCATTTGAGAGTGATGACACTAAAGTTATCACAATCAAAGAACGAAAACATGTGGCCATGAACATAAAACACCAACACGCCACAGGCATACTTGAATGCTGTGAAAGGCATTTTCTCTTCCACGTCAGTACCCAACGACAGGCAATACTCGCGATAGTCTTCTATGTTCATAGGCTTTACTAAATTGGAATTTACAGTTGATATTCATATTTTGAATACGGGGATTTTTAAAGATTCTAGGTTTCTTCGTTTAACGTAGAAGATGGTAAATACAATTGCAAATACTATACAAACTGCTCGTAGAATATTTGAAATTAAGCCTCCGGCAGCATTTCCCGTACCTTCAACTACAAATAACCCCCAAGCCAAATTCATGAAAAAATGAAGGGATATAGGAACCCATAAATTGTAATTCCAGGCTACGTACATCCAACTGAAAAAGAAGGAGCCTAACATGGTTACCCCAAAAGCGGCCACAGAGGACAGGAAATCGTTACCTTGATAGATGTGAAACAGACCGAACAGGACAGCAGGCAAAAAGGCCGCCCAAAAGAACCCTAATTTCCCCACTCTGAACAATTGGCCAAATAGAAAACCCCTGAATAAGATTTCTTCGAACACCGCCGGAATTAGGCAAAAATATAGTATCCAATGCAAGGTAAGTTCAACATTGAAATGCCCGATGATGGCAAATCCTATGTATAAAGGGGTAGTAAATAGTAAACCGAACAGCAATCCCCTCAAAACAGAGTCCCTAAGCCCAAGAGTTTCTATTATTGCTGATGGCCTATCCAATATTAACAGGACGATTGTCACGGGAATAAGGGACAACATACATTTCAGAATATATCTGACGAGAGACTTAGATTGCAGATGAAGAGGAGCCAGCAATTCAGAGGCATTCCACTGAACCCAGAACACCAGGACACAACAGAGTATAATTATGCCAAGAGTTGCTAACCTTGATTTTCTAATAGAATCCATCATTTTTTATTGTAACTTATAAATTCCGATTTGTCTTTCAGTTATTGCTGCAAAGATAGTGATTTCTCGCGATATACGCTGAATCTACAATTGACCTTGTGATTGATATGCCGTTAAT